>CAYOBW010000078.1:0-26514 GCA_964402115.1 uncultured Victivallales bacterium | reverse complement strand
GTACGTGCGGTGGTGAGGGAGGGGCGCTCCGCAAGGGGCGTCCCTATCCCGATGGGTTCCTCCCTCGCTACTGCGGAATGACGTCGGAGTGCCCTCTTGATACATGAGCAACGATCTCGCCTTTCGCTCCTATTTTGTTGTTAGATTGACGTTGATAGTCCCACAGTTGCATCGCAGTTGCTCCGACGCGCCGTTACGTGGTGTGAGATAGGGATAGCCGCCGCACTTCTCTCTCTGGCAGCGGATATGCTCAAGCAACGCCCTGAATGCGGCGGCGACTTCCTTGAAGTCGGCCTTCGTGAAGTTCGCCCACTCGTTGAAATGCACGGACTTGTTGATCGCCCACTGTTCGGCGTTGCTCTTTCGAATCAGGGTGTCGGCCTCGGCGAGTTTTGCCTCCAATGCCACTTTGGTCTCGTCATGCCCCCAATGTTCAGCGGATTTGACTCCCTTTCTGAGCCGATCCTTCCACCGGTTGAGCGTTGCCGGCAGCAGATCGCCAAGGTCATAGCTGGCATCGCCTCGATACTCGACCTGCGCCCGCAAGTTGTCGGCGAGCACGGTGGAGATGTATTCGAGATAGCGCCGCAATAAGGCGGCAGCTCGCGGAACATCGTCCTTGTCGAGAGCTTCTTGAATCTCACTCCAGATGTCTGTGTCATCCCAGACACGAGGTCCTGTTTCGATATTCCATCCACCAAACAACTGGGCATTCTGAATCAGACCCTCGGTCTTCATGTACTGCAGCCATACCCGGTCATGAGTGGTGAGGACGAACTGAGTGCTTGGGAACTTCGTCTTGAGCATACGGCACACTTCGCGCCGATGACCGGTATCGACGGACATCAGCACATCATCGAGGACCGCAAAGGTGAACTTGTCGCCGAGCGTGTGCTTCATCAGGGCCAGATATAGGCACAAGCCCATGCCGTCCTGATGTCCTTCGCTATGATATGCACCGGGCGGGAATGTCCCACGGCCATAGAAATCGACGTTGAAACTGAGTTTGGCTGGCTGCGGTTTCAATTCGCCGACGAACTCGCCTTCATCATCGTTAATTGTCTTGTACAACTCCGTAAATTCGTTGGCGACGGCATCGTAGATACCTTCGAGGACCGTGTTGGATACCGTGTTGTAGTGGTCATGAACTTTTTGAGCCGTTGCGTTCCTCGTGGTCATGGCCTTGGAGCTCTTGCTCGCTTCAAGCAACCTCTCATAGCGGTCCTGAAGGACCGCAAGAAATCCAACGGCCTTATCCTTGGCGGAAGTGTCCGGCAGAGACTTGACGCCGTTCTGCGTCTCGTTTAACCGCATCTGCGCGTCTTCCGGAACGTCCCACCATTTAGCTTCCAGCGCGGCAACGGCTCCTTCAATTTGGGTATGGTCGTCACCGAACGCCTTGAGCGCGGTAATCGCAGCGTCAAGGGCTGTGGCATAGACATCCAATTCAGCGCGCGGTACAGCAGGATCAAGCGCGGCGGCGTAGCCCGCCGCTTTGCGGATTCCCGCCGCGCGGGCTTCGATACCGCCAACAATTGCATCGTTCGCATTGCTGAGCTTCTCAAGTAATGTCCCAATCTCTTCGGCGCTCAGCAGCTTCGTCTTGAGATGCGCACGGAGCTCGTCAGCGTCCCATGGCCTATCGCAGAGGGGACAGGAATCTCCAGAAATAAGATCAAGGCCGGTCGCGATGAAGCCGTGTGCCCGTGCAAGCAAAAGTGCCCTTTTATCTTCCCTGAGCTTCTTCAAGGACGCGAGAGCGCTTTCCCTGTGCTCTTTGAGATCATCCGATTCGCCAGAATGGAAGGCTGTGCATAGTGCCGTGAGGTCCGCAAGAGCGACATCCTTCGCAATGCCGGGTTTCTTGACACCTTTGCCTTCTTCCGGCGCGCCCCCCTTGAAAGACGTCTCCGGAGTTAGCTCCGTAAGTGCTGGCAGGCCGAGAACACTGCGGTGCGCGTTTGCCTTTTCCACAACCGTCTTGCGATCAAGAGTGGAAACGGCGAGAGCGATCTTCAGTTCGCTTTCGGCACGAGCCCGCGCGCGCTCCGCCTCGTCGGCTTCGCGCTTACATTTGTTCGCATAACTCCCCAGCGCCTTACGCAAGTCCCCGATGTAATCGAGGCGAAGCAGAGTTTGAACGTCAGTAGATCGTTGCGCGGGCGGTGTTACGATGTACTTCGCAATCTCACGGCGCGACAGTGCAAACTCCGGATGCGATTGCAGTTCTTCGATGATAGCCTGGAGCTTCGGATCGGCGGGCTCGATAGTCGCGACGCGCGGACTCCTTACCGAGCGCGTGATCGCAACCGTCTTGCCGAGTGAAGGCACAGACGCGGTAATCGCTACCTTGGCCTTGTCCGGGTTCGCGCGCTGATCGACATGCGGGGCGTGGCCTTTCACGCTCAACTCGCCCTGGCCTTGTCCTGAGAGTCTCGTCACATTGCCCGTGAGACAGAATTCGATGGCATCGACCACGCCGCTCTTACCGGTGCCGTTTGCGCCGCAAATGCCGAAATTCTCGTTGTTCAGGTCAAGAGTGAGATCGCGGATGCCGCGAAACTCTTCGATGTGGATGGTCTTGATGCGGATCATGTCTTCCTCCCCGCGGGAGGCTGCAACAGTGCCGCGTCAATGTCTTCGACTTTGGGGACACTGCCCTTTCGCAAGAGTGCATCGAGTCGGTCAGCGGCTTCTCTATTGATCTCTTCGTCCCCATGCAGAGCATCGATATATTCATCGAGTACCCTCTTCACTGCGGGTGATATCGATTCGTTTGTGTGCTCTGTCATAAGGATTCCATCCTCCATATGTAGACAACCCCAAATGGGCACCCAACGGACAGCGTTTTATCCCGTGTGCTGCGAGCGTAGGAGGCTGGTGGGCGGGAAGTCAAGCGGATCGAGCGGCATGCGGGATAAAATGGGTTGAAAATGGGTTGAACGGAGCCGCGGTGGCTATGGGGCAAAGAGCGGGGAGTGGGGGTGCTGGCGGCTGGTGTTGGGCGGCGGCGGGCGCGGCGGGTGGACCGCTTGGGGGTGCGAGCGGCGGCGGGGAAGCGTGTGACCGGGTGCGGCGGGCGGGTGGATGGCGGCGGTACGGCGGCCGCATACGCGCATTTCCCGTGCGCGGGCGGAGTCTGGCGGCGCCGCGGGGTGCGGTGGTTCGCGGTGAAGCGACGGGTGGGGGTCGTCAGCCCGGTCGACACGCTTTGACTCGTCCCGACCTGTCTCGGCTCCGTTTGCCGCGCGGAAACCGGTCAGGGTGCGCTCACGGCGCGTAGTCCACCCGGAGCGTGCTGAGGCCGTAGGGCAGCAGGGAGACAGACCCCGCAACCGGTTCGCCGGGGGTTTCGCTGACGCTGCAGGCGCGGACGGACTGCGGCGCGCCGGCGGGGAAGGACAGCTTGACCGTTTCCGGCTTGTCGGAGAGGGAGCGGAGGCGGACGATCATGGCCCCGCGGTCGTCTGTCGGCTTGAGGATGGTCACGCACACGCGCTCGTTGTCGATGGCCAGCAGCGGCGCGATGTTGGGATTGCCGTTGGCCGTGACATGCGCCAGCGGCTGCGCCTGCTCCATGCCAAACCGGTTGGCGGCCGCGGCGTCGTAGGCGCCATGCGGCAGGATGCGGTAGCGGAAGGTGACCGGGCCGTCCTGGGTTAGCGGGAAGTTCGTGTGCCAGTGGTTGTTCATCACCCAGGAGAAGATGGTGGAACTCGGCCCGAGTTTGCCCAGCCAGGGACCGCGCCCCTCCCAGCCGGTGGCGATGTTGGGCGTCATGTCGCCGTATTCGAAAAGCGCGGCGTCGAGCGAGCACCAGGTGACGCCCTCCCTGTCGTTGGAGATGTCGAGCCAGCGCTGCAGGGCGATCCAGTTGCGGTTGGCCTGGGGCCACTGGTCCTTCTCCACCTCCATCACGCCCCATGGGATGTCCACGCGGGTGCGGCCTTCCGGGATGTCGAAGCCGAAGCCGAAGTGAATGCCGTCCTTCGCGACAAGCGGGAGCTTGTCGATGACGTTGCCGATTTCCACCCACGGCAGGCTGGCCACCAGGCGCACGTTCCGGCTGACCGAGCGGCAGCCGGTGGCCTGGGAGGTGACGCGCAGCTCCACGACCAGGGGGCCGGATTCGACCGTGGAAATGGCAATGTTGGTGTCCGCCCGCGGTTCCATGCGGTTGGCTGGCAGCCAGCGGAACGCATTGAGGCCGCCCTGCACCCGGTGGTCCGCGAAATTGCGCCCGGTGGCCCGGTCCACGAGCTGGGTGATGGCGCCGGTGGCAGGGTCGAGCGTCACGCGGAGTTGCGCGTTTTCCATGGTTGTGCCGTTCAACGTGCAGCCGTCCGTGGCCGGCCACGCGCCCTTCATGACTCGATAATGCCGCGAGCCGAGGGCGGGGACATCGGCGGCGAGGAACACGAGCTCCCCGGACGAGAGCCGCTGGGCGGGCACGTCCTTGCCCTGTTCGTCGGTGACGCGATCGCCGCGCTGGCTCTCCGCCCTGGCAAGTGTCACCAGCCCGCCGTGTTTCCAGGAGTGCGTATTGAAGACCGCCACGCCGCCGTTGGCCGGGCCGTCGGCCGGACCGAGCGCGCCGTCCGTCTTGTCCGTCGCGGGCGCCAGGGCTTCTTCGAAGAGCGTCTGCGCGCGGTCGCCGGCCTCGCGGAAATAGCCCTGCTTGACCTTCCAGATCGCCTCGTGGAAGAAGGGCTCGGTGGGATTCTCCGCGCACCACGTGTGCTCGGAACTGAGGGCGATGTAGCGCCACGCCTCGTCGAATTCGGCGCGCGGCGCGGGCTTGCCGGGGCGCAGCATGGTCCACAGCGTTTCGGCTTGCGCGAGGCGCTCCTTGGCATTGCGGTTGATGGCGGTCAGGCGCGCGGCTGTGCCCAGGCCGTCGGTCCAGTACTCGGTGTAGTCCCCCCTGACCACCGGCAGCTGGTCGCCGTACCGCTGCTCGATCATCGCCATGATCTCGTGGGCGCCGGCGATGGCAAGGTGCGGGAAGGCGTACTCCTCGTTCCACGCCTTCACCGCGTCGGGGATGTCGGCGTCGAGCGGGGTGTTGTCCCACAGGCTCCAGGAAAGCACCAGGAAGTCGTACGGATGCCTGGCGTTCTCCAGGCCGTTCAACTGGTCCGTGAAATCGACGTGGGCGCTGCCGGTTTTGATGACGGCGGGAACCTTGTCCGGATCGCGGTGCAGCCACGGCCGGCCCACCGCCCGCCCCTTGTTCATGCTGCCGCTGTTGCCATACATGCCGGGCTGGAAGAAGAGCACCCTCGACTTGCCGTCGGGACCGAGCCACCAGAACGGGCGCTGGTCGGTGCCGTCGTGGGCATGGCCGGCCCTGTCGAAGTTCGGCCACGACATGATATAGCGCACGCCCTCCTGCGCCATGACCGGCACCAGCCCCCAGGACATGCCGGGGATGTCCATCTGCTGGAGGGTGTCCATCGGCATGCCGGTCAGCCGCTGCAGCTCGCGGCTGAAGCGAAACGCATGGAACAGCTCCTCGTCGGAGCAGACGCTGGTGTTGAGGTTCAAGTAGCTGGCATCCACGCACAGGTACCCGTCGCGGATGGCTTGCAGCACCCGTTCGCGCTGCCCGGGCATCGTCTGCCACAGGCGCTCCAGCGGCCAGGTGACTTCGGGGTTCCAGCGATACCGCGCCCCGTCCGGGTAGTCCTTCGTCGCCTCGGCGAGCGCGATGCCCTCCAGGATGTTCCGCTTGTGGAGGATTTCCACGTTCTTCTGCGGACCCGTGTAGCCGATGTCCACGTGCGAGTGGTTGTAGAGGTACACGGTCCAGTGGCGCATGGGCGGCACCTTGACGGTCTTCCTCAACTCCCGTGCGCCCTGGCGCAGCGTGAGGTCAACTTGTGCCTCCTGCTTGACGCCGACGCCGTCCGGTAGCACCACGCGGCAGCCCGAACGTCCGCCAGCGACGGGGTCCAGTGCGACGGTTTCCGTCTGGCCCCCCGCGGCCACCTCCACGCGTGCCGGGCCGAGAAGCCTCGCGTCCTTGAAGTTGAGTGCAAGCTCGCGTCCGGGGGTGCCGTCGGTCCGGCGGCGGTAGACCGCGCGCGGCAAGCACTCCATGTCCACCGGGAACGGCAACTCCGCCTCGGCCATCTCCCTGGCGCTGATGAACTGCACTTCACTGAGGCCGTACACCGCGCCGCCCCAGTTGGAGTCGGCGGCGATGACTACGGCCTTCAGCGGGGCCTTGGCGGCGACCGAAACCGCCGTGGCGGTGGCGGCCTGTCCGTTGGCGCGCGGAAACTCAAGCGCCGCCAGCGGCAGCCACGTCATGCCGTTCGCCGTGCCGAGGAGACGGGTCTTGCGGAAGCCGCGGTCGGTCAGGCCGGCCTGATTGTGGTTCCAGATCAGGATCTTCTCGATGGTTTGCGGTGCGGCGAAGTCGAACCGCACCCAGGCCGGCGACTCGATCCCGGCAACAGCCGTGGCGGCGGGCTGTTCCGCCGTGTGCCACATGGTGTTGGCATACTGGTGATTGTCGTGGGTTTCGCCGTTCAGCCCGGAGCCGTCAATCAGGTGCTGAACGACCTGGTCCGCCTGGTACGTGCTGGAGGCGGTCGGCTTGATGTCCGCGGCAGGAACGGCGACTTCGACAGGGATGGCGCGTGCGACCAGCGCGAGAGCCAGCAAAGCGACGAGCGACGAGAGGTGTGTAGTAGTCATGGGTGGTTGAACTCCAGGCGAAGGGTGATGACACCGTAGGGCAGCAGCGAGAGATCTCCCGCCACAGGTTTGCCGGGAAGTTCCGCGGCGTCGGACCATTGGACGGTTTTCGGCGCGCCGGCGGGGAAGGACAGCTTCGCCGTTTCCGGCCTGTCGGATAGGGAGCGGAGGCGCAGGATGATCGCCTTTCCGTCTTCGGCGGGCTTGAGGGTGGAGATGAAGACGCGCGGGTTGTCGACGGCGACCGGCGCCTGATCGAGCGGCTTGGCGTCGGTCAACACGGCCACCAGCGGACGGTTCTGCTCCAGGCCGAAGCGGTTGGCAACGACGGGGTCATACGCGCCATGCGGCAGGATGGCGTAACGGAACGGAATCAGCCCTCCCTGCTCGAGCGGGAAATTGGTGTGCCAGTGGTTGTTGAGCGCCCAGGAGACGATGGTCCGCGTGTCGCCGAGCTTCTTGCTCCATGAGCCGAGCGCGACCGCGCCCAGGAGATTGGCGGTGATGTCGCCGAACTGGATGATGGCGGCCTCGATCGGCGCCCACGTCACGCCCCGGTCCGCGCCAGACACGTCGACCCAGCGCTGGCAGGCCAGCCAGTTCTTGTTGGCGCCCGCGAGCTGGTCCTTGAGGGGATCCATGACGCCCCAGGGAATGTCCATGCGGGTTGTGGCGTTGGAGACGTTGAACGCGAAACCGAAGTGCACGCCCTCCTTGTTGCGCGTGGCGATCTTGTCCACGATGTTGAGGATCTCGACCTGCGGCTGCCCGGCGATGAGGCGGATTTCGCGCGTCAGCCTGTTGCAGCCCTCGGCCTTGGACTCGACCAGCAGGCACGCCACCACCGGGCCGTTCTCCTTGACCGAGATCTTCACCTCCGTGGGCGCGCTGGCCTTCGCCGGCGCATCGCCGCCACGCAGGTAGCGGAAGGAGTTGAGCGCATAGGGCGAGGCCGCGTTGACGTAGTCGTGGCCGCTGCGCTTGTCCACGAGGCTGGCGATGTCGCCGGTTTGCGGGTTCAGCTTCAGCCTGACGAGCGCGTTCTCGAGCGCCGCGGCGGAAACGGCGAGATCGGACGGATCGGACTGACCAGACTGATCGGACCGATCCGTCCGATAGACCCTCGATCCCAAGGCGGGCACATCCGTTGCCAGAAACGCCAGTTCCCCGGAGGCGAGTCGCTGGCTCGCTGCGCCGGCAATGCCCTGCGCGCCCTTGCTCTGAGCGGCGGACAGCGTCACGAGGCCGGTGCGGGGCCAGGAGAGCGTGTTGAAGACGGCGACGGTGTTCCCGCCCGGCCTGGTGACCGTCTCAACGCTCCGCTCGAGGAGCTGCCGGCTCGTGTCGCGGGCCTTCTCGAAGAAGGAAGCCTTGGTCGCCTCAATGGTCTTCGCGATGGGCTGGTCGGGCATCATGTAGCCCCAGGTATGCTCGGTGCCGAGCTGGATCCAGCGCCAGGCGGCCTGGAAGTCGGCGGAGGGCGGCGGATCGTTGCGGCGCAGCAGCGCCCAGAGAATCTCGGACTGGATCAACGTCTCCTTGGCGACGCGGTTGTAGCCGACGCGCCGGGCATCCGTGCCGAGGCCGTCGGTCCAGTATTCCGTGAGATCGCCGCGGACTTCGGGAATGACGCTGCCGAAGCGGCTCTCGAAGGCGTCGACGATGGTGGCCGCGCTGGCGATGACGAGCCGGGGATAGGCGTAGGTCTCATTCCACTTCTTCACGTAGTCGGGCAGATCCACGTCCACCGGGCAATTGTCGGAGAGCGACCACGCGCAGGGATAGATGTCATAGGGGGAACCTGCCTGCTCCAGGTTGGCCGTTTCGTTGAAGACGAAGTCGGCGAACTTGAATTCGCCGCTGCCGTTGAGGGGGGTGTTGGCGAAGTGCGCGCGGTCGCGGCCTGGGGCGTCGACATAGGGCGGGGGCTTCATGTTGAAAGCGCCGAGCTTCCAGGCGACGTTGTAGGGGAAGACCTGCAGGTAGAGGATCTTGGTTTTGCCGTCGGGGGCGACCCAGCGGAAGTGGCGGTTGCGCCACGTGTGAATGGTGCCAACCCGGTCGCTGGGATTGGGGAAGTCGAGGATGGCGCGGACGCCATTCCGGGCGGCGGCCTGGACGATGCCCCAGCTCAGGCCGGGTATGTCGAACTGGCACATGGTGTCGATGGGGTCGCCGGTCAGCGCGCGCATCCGCCGGGCGCAGGCGAAGAAGCGGAAGAGCTCCTCGTCGGAGGCGGAGGTGGTGTTGAGGTTGGCATAGGAGGCGCTGAGCCCGATCTGGCCCTTCCTGACCGCTTCGACGAACTCCTGCTTCCGGGCCGGCGAGGCCTGGCTGACCCAGCTGTCCACGGCCCAGAGCACTTCGTTGTTCCAGACATGCCGCGCGCCGTCCGGGTAATCGGCGGTGGCGCGTCCGAGCTCCAGGCCCACGTCCATGTTCCGCATGTGGATCTTCTCCACCACGTCCTGCGGATTGGTGTAGCCGATGTCCACGTGCGAATGAGGGAAGAGATAGATGGTCCACTGCCTCTTTGCCGACACGAGAACGGACTGGCTGGCGCTCTTCCCGCCCGCCTTCAAGGTCACGAGAACCTGCGCGGAGTTGCTCACACCGATACCGGCCGGAAGCAGCAGGGTTGCCGATGAGGCGCCCTTGGGTGTGGCGGCCAGCTGCACTGTTTCGTGCTGACCGCCCGCAACCAGCTCCAGCGCCGCCGCGGCATGCAGCTTGGCGCCCTTGAATTGGACCGTAATTTCGCGGCCAGGCTGGCCGTCGATGCGATGCCGGTAGGCAGGCTGGGGTCCGCACTCCAAGCCGTCCGGGAACGGCAGATCGGCTTCCGGAATATCCTTGGTTGCCATGAACTTCACTTCACTGAGCCCGAAGACATTGCCACCCCAGTTCGATTCGGCGGCGATGACGATGGATGTGACCGGCCCATCACAGGCCAACGGAAACGACACGGCCTCGCCTGTGCCGCGCGGGATCTCGATGGCCTGCGCCTGCCACGTTACCCCATTGGTGCTGCTGTACAAACGCGCCTTACGGAAGCCGCGGTCGGTCAGACCGGCTTGATTGTGGTTCCAGATCAGGACGTTGTCGAAGGACTTCGGCCTGGCGAAATCGAACCGCACCCATGCAGGTGACGCCACTAATCCTTCCGCGGGTGCCACGGAGGCGGGGTTCTCGCTCGTGTGCCACATGGTCCTTGCACCGCCGTCGTTGTCATGCCGGTCGCCAGGCAGGCCGGAGCCATCGATCAGGTGCTGGGCCGTCTGCTGCGGGCTGAATGTGCTGGAGGCGGTCACACTGATGTTTGACGCCGGATCTTCGGCTTCGATGGTGACGGCCTTGGCGGCCGGGCCAAGCGCCAGCATCAGTCCGACGAGGAGGACTCGTTTCATTGGTTCAATTCCCTTGTTCGAGCGTGACGATACCAAACGGCAACAGCTCGACTCTTTGGCCCGGGCCGGTTGGCCGGGCCAACTGGACGGTCTCAGGTCGGTCGGAAAGAGAACGCAGGCGCAGGCTGGTGGACTTGCCATCCGCGCTCGTCTTGAGCGAGGACACGAACACGCGCGGGTTGTCCAACGCGACTTGCGGAGCAACAGCCAGCGGGCCGGCAACGGGCGAGGCGATAAGCGGCTGTGCCTGGTCCAGGCCGAACCGGTTGGCTTGAGCGGCGTCGTAACCGGTGCCATGCGGCAGGATAGAGTACCGGAAAGGGATCTGCCCCTCCTGCTCCAGCGGGAAGTTGGTGTGCCAGTGATTGTTGAGCGCCCAGGAGAAGATCGTTGCGCTGGGCGGGAGCTGGCGGAGCCACGCGGACGAGTCGGTCGCGTCGCCGAGAATGTTCCCGGCGATACGGCCATGCTCGAAGTTCGGAGAATCCAGGCTGCACCACGTGACGCCGTAATCCGCGCCTGAAATATCGAGCCAGCGCTGGAAGCAGATCCAGTTGCGATTGCCTTCCGGGAACTGGTCCGCCTCCACTTCCATCACGCCCCAGGGGATATCCGCCCGGGTCCGGGGATCCGGGATGTTGAAGGCAAACCCGAAGTGGATCCCCTCCTTCTTCTTGGTGGCGATCTTATCCACGGTGTTGACGATTTCGACGTGCGGCCGGCCGGCCACCAGCCGGACTTCGCGGGTGAGCCGGGTGCACCCTTCGGCCTGTGACTCCACGACCAGCGACACGACGAGCGGGCCGTTCTCTTTTCCTTTGATGAGGATATCGCTGGGGCCGGTGGCCTTTTCGGGATTATCTGCCCCGTGCAGATATCGGTAGGAGTTGAGGGCGTACGGCGATTTCGCGTCGACATACTCATGGCCGCCCGCGAGCAGACTGGCGATGTCGCCGGTTTGCGGGTTGAGCGCTACTTTCACCAGGCCATTGTCGAGCGTGTCGCCGGTGACCGTGCAGCCGGCGTAGGCGGCGCGCGGCTGGCCGGCGGTGAGGCGGTACGTCCGGGAGCCGAGCGCCGGCACGTCGCTGGCGAGAAAGGCGAGATCGCCGCTCGTGAGCAGCTGTGACGGGACTTCGCGGCCCGCATCGTCGAGGACGCGTTGGCCAGCCGCCTTGACCGTGACCAGGCCGGTGCGGCCCCACGAGAGCGTATTGAAGACAGCGATGGCCGTGGAGGTGGGAGCGCTGAAGGGACGGAGGGCCTGGGCCAGCAGCGCCTTGCTGCGGTCTTCTGCTTCCTGGAAGTAGCTGAACTTGACCTTCATGATGTCGTTTTGGATCGGCTGCTGGTTGGGATCCATGAAGCACCACGTGTGTTCCGAAGCGAGCACCACGTAACGCCACGCCTCGTCGAATTCGGCGCGCGGGGCCGGATCCCCGGGGCGGAGCATGGACCAGAGCGTATCCGTTTGAATGAGTCGCTCCTTGGCGGCGCGATTCATCGAAGCTTGCCTGGCGGCGGAGCCGAGACCGTCCGTCCAGTACTCGGTGAAATCGCCCCGGCGGGTGGGCAGCTGGTCGCCGTATTTCTTCTCGAAGGTGGACATGATCTCGTGCGCGCTGGCGATGACCAGGTGCGGGAAGGCATACTCTTCATTCCAGCTTTTCACGGCGTCCGGCAGATCGGCGTCGATGGGCGTATTATCGGCCAGCGCCCACGACATGGGGAAGATGTCGTACGGGTAGAAGTCCGATTTTCCCAAGCGAGCGAGCGTCGGCCAGAGATAGCCGTCGATGAAATTGGCGCGCGGGTTGTCCGTCTTGACGATCCGCAGGAGTTTATCGGGATCAGTTTGCCCCGCCATCAGCGGCCAGAATTGCCCCCCCTTCGCCTGCACGCCCGGAGTATAGGAGCCGGGCTGGAGAAACAGGATCTTCGACTGGCCGTCGGGGCCGATCCACCAGAACGGGCGATGGGCCAACTCCATGGAATGGCCGACGCGGCCCGTGCCGTTGTTAAAGACCAGGCAATACCGGATGCCAGCCTGGGCCGCGGCCGGCACAATGCCCCACGACATCCCGGCCACATCCACCTGCACGAGCGTGTCCACCTTCACCCCCGTCAAGGTCTCCAGCCGCTTGGCCGGCCCGAAGAACCCATCGAATTCCTCGTCGGCGGCCACGCTGGTGTTGTCGTTAATGTAACCGGCATCCAGCCGGAGATAGCCCCGGCGGACGGCGTCGAGAATATGCTCCCGCTCGGCCGGCGAGGCGGTTTGCAGATAGCGTTCAACCGGCCAGATCACTTCCGGGTTCCACAGGTAACGCGCGCCGTCCGGGTAGCCGGCCGTTTGCAGGGCCAGCGCGATGCCGTTCAGCAGGTTGCGCTTGTGGATTTCCTCGACGTTCTTCTGCATGTTCGTATAGCCGATATCCACGTGCGAGTGCGGGTAGATGTACACGGTCCACTGCCGCAGCGCCGACACGGCCACCATCGCGTCGAGCGCCCTTCCGCCCTGCCGCAGGGTGAGGCGGGCCTCACAGGCATTCGAAACGCTCACCCCGGCCGGCAGCAACACCGTCAGCTGGCTGGCCCCCTTTAGGTCGTGAAACCGCGTCGTCTCCCCCATCGTCTCAACGGTCGCTTCGCCGTACAGCTTGGCGCCCGCCAGATTCAAGGTGATCGCGCGGCCCGCCCGGCCGTCGGGGCGGTGACAGTAGTACGGCCGCACCTGGCACTCCAGGCCGCTCGGGAACGGCAGGTCTTTCTCCGCGACTTCCCGGCCCGTCATGAACCGCACCTCGCTCAGCCCGTAGTAATCGCTGCCGTAGCTGGATGCGGCGGCGATGACGACGGCGACGACCGGCGGGCCGGCGGCCAGCGGGACCGACACGGCCGTGCCGTCCCCGCGTGGAAGCTCGAGGGCCTGCGCCTGCCACGTCGCGCCGTCGCTGCTGCGGAACAGGTGCGCCTGGCGGAAGCCGCGATCCGTGAGCCAGGCCTGGTTGTGATTCCAGATGCGGACGGAGGTGAGCGGCTGCGGGGCGGCGAAGTCGAAGCGCACCCAGGCGGGCGACGCCGACAGGCCCGCGGCGGGAGCCGTGGCCGCGGAAGCGCCGGCTGTGTGCCACATCGTCCGCGCGCCGCCCTCGTCGTCGTGCCGATCCCCCGCCAGCCCGGAGCCGTCCAGCAGGTGCCGGACATCCTGCTGCGGACTGAAGGTGCTGGAGGCCGTCGCCGTGATGGCGGTCGCCGGGACTTCGCTTTCAACGAGAACCGCACGAGCGGCGTGTGCGGACGTCAGCAAGGTTGCAGCAAGAACGGCCGTCCGGATGATCATGTTTGAATTCCTTTGTTTACGGGCCGAGGATGAATGATGCGGGGGCGCAGGCCTTGAGGTTGAAAACGAGTTTGCCGTCGGCGATCCCGATCGCCTCGCCGATCCTCTCGCCGCGCAGGTTCACGGGGGTTGCCGTGGCGAACATCGCGCCCGCGGGCAAGGTCACGGTAAGTGCGCCGCTCACCCCCGCCTGTTCCCACACGCGCAGGATGGTGCCTGCGCCGTCTGTATTCCGGCCGAACGCGGTCACGAGTGTGCCGGAGCGCGACGCGCTCACGCCGGCCTGCTGCCGCGGCAGTTTGCCGGCAGGGGCATCCACGGTGGCGGCCTGGACGGGGTAGCGCACCTCCAGCGACGGCGTGATCAGTGCGGCTGCTGCGTCGTAGTGGTCGAACGACCAGATGCGGAAGCGGTAGGTCCATTTGCCCTCGTTCCAGAAGCGGTAGTTGGTGCTCCACTGGTTGTTGAACAGGTTGAAATAGACCACGGATTTTGTCGGCACATAGTCGCAGTCGAACTTCCAGCAACCGGGCTCGCCCAGGCTGACCAGCGGTGTGTCCGGGCCGCAGACGCCGACGCCGCGGCCTTCTGCGTCGAATACGGCGACTCCCGTCCCGACGGCATAAAGGTGACGGTTGGCGCCGGGAATGATGTCCCTGGCCGGGTCCATGATGAACCCGTTGCGGCCGACGCGGAACTGTGGCGCCTCCACCTTGAACGGCAGGCAGACCCAGCCCGCCTCGGGCCAGGGATCGGCCGGCTTCTCGATGGTCAGTTCGATATCCACATAAGGCGCGTCGCCTTGCAGAAGGACGCGGGTGGTCACCGGGTAGTTGACGCCGTCCGTCTTGGGCGTCGCGTGCATTTCGAGGGTGATGGTGTCGCCCCGCGTCTCCGTGGCGACCGTGAAACCGCCGGGCGTCAGAGCGCGATACGGAACCTCCGCGGCAGGCGGCAGGTTGGGTTTGCCGATTTCGACGAATCCCCAGTCATGGCCGCCGCGCACGTAGGCGGCGCAGTAGCGCGCCACTTCGTCGGCGCTGAATCGCTCGTGGAGGTACTGGCCGAAGCCGTGCGGCGCGGATGCATCCACCAGTTCGCGGCCGGTGCGTTTGTCTGCCAGCGACTTGACGCAGCCCCGCACGGGATCGACCTCCACCTTGAAGACCGCGTTTTCGAGGGTGGTTGCGTTGGACTTGCCGCCCCCGGCGGACCTGCCGGGCGAAACGGTCTTGTAGCCCCCTGACGGCACGTCCGTGACGAGGCTCCCGTCCACCACGGCATTGCGTTTCCATGGCAGGGGGTTGAAGACGACCGTGCGCGGACCGTTCACGTCCACCGCTTTGGCGAGCGCCTGCATGTCGTCCCGCAGCACGGGCGTCACGAGTTCGTGCGCGTTGCGGGCGTAGTCGGTGTGCTCCTCCCACGATGCGAGCAGGCGGTCGAATCGTCCCGCCTTGAGATCGGTCTTGAACTTTTCGCCATACCCCCAGTTGTCGCACTGGCCGATGTTGTTCTTCTGCGGGAGATACTTCGCGATCCAGTACATGGCGCCGCCCCAGGTGTGTTCGTCGTACAGCACGCTGTCCTCGTAGGCGTCGGCGATGGCCTGGGAGGGGTCCGGGGTGGGTACCTTCCAGTTGCCGAGCAGCGTGTGGAGCGACTCGGCGGCGAAGAGGTCGGGGACGGCCTGGCGGGTGAGCATGACACCGTCGGGATTGCACATCGGGCCGTGAATCCACGTGTCAGGCATGTCCTCGCGCACCACGGTGAGACTGCCCAGGTCTTCCTTCAGCATGCGGTCGCTGAAGTCGCCCAGCGTACCCACGCGCACCTTCACGCCCGGGAACCTGGCGTGGATCTGGCTGATCGCGCCCTGCACGGCGTTCGGGCTCGGGGGACCCTCGTTATCGCCTGCCATGATCATGGCGAGCCAGGTTCTGTGTTTCCAGTTGGCGGGCGGAAACAGGCCGCCGCCGTAACCGGGTGAATACATGGTCAGCAGGCGCGAGCCGTCAGGCCCCTCCCACCAGAAGAGCATGGGGATGCGAGGCGTGGCGCTCGCTGCATTGCAGCCGAGGTGCAGGAAGTCCACGCCAGCGTGCTTGAGCAGGGTCGGCAGCAGTCGGGTGTGCGAGGGGACGTCGGTCATCTTCGCGCCGGTGGGCAGCGGTTTGCCTGCCTCGCGGGCGAGTCTTGAGGCGAAGCCGAGGCTGCGCACCAGGCCTTCCGGCTCCATCATCTCCGTCTGCATGGTGAAGGGCAGGGCATGGGCGGCGAAGCGGCCGGCCTTGAAGGCGTCCCTGATCCGCTGCTGGCGTTCCGGGGTCTGGCCAGGCCAGTCCTCCAGGATCTTCTTCATAGGCCAGCCCGGAACGGTCCAGACAAACTGCTGCTCGGGTGGCAGGCTCTTGTTCTGATCGACCACGGCCAGCGCCTTGTCCATCATTTTGGTGCGGTAGTCGTGGACCGCCTCGCTGGCAAGATGGGTGTAGCCGATGTCGAAGTGCGATTTATACACGAGGACGATCTCCTCCAGCGGCTGGCGGTACAGGGCGGCCGGCACGGCCGCTGCCAGCGTTGCGGCGCTGTGGATGTTGATCTCGGTGAAGAAGGTATGGCTCCAGACCTCGCCCGCGTATTGCCGGCCGTTGAGCAGCGGCGAAAGCGTCGGCTTGATGTCCCAGAGCAGGTAGCGTAACGTGCCGAGGTCAGCGCCGGCGGAGTCCGCAAGCTGCACCACGTGCGGCCGGTTGCCCCACCCCTGTCCCGTCCGGTTCGGGCGGCTGTCCACGTCGGCGATCTTGGCCCAGGCCTCGAGCCTGGCGGGATCCGCATGCTTGTCGGCGCTGCCGTAGAGCGTGTAGACCTGCGGCGTCCGGCTGCCCTGGTCCACGTCCCAGACATGGTAGGAGTAGGTGTCGATCTGGCGAACCGGTTGGGCGCTGCCGAGGTCCATCAGCAGCTTGCCGCCCGGCAGGCAGGCGTTGTCGAAGAAAACGACCTCCTCGGTGGTTCCGCCGGCTACGTTCACCACGCCGTTGACGAGTTGCGAGGGGGCCGCGCTGTCGGCATGCAACCGGCCCTCCACCACGCGAACGGTGGCGCCCGTGGCCAGGCTCGCCTTTGCCGGGGCGGCGAGCGTCGGGAACTGCCACCGGCCATCCCTGATCTCGCCGTATTCCGACTGGACCCGCGTTTCGGCCATGCCGCCGGCCGCTGCCAGGGAGGCGGCCAGGATCATCGTGAGCTGCGCTGTCATGTGTTTCCTTGTCCATGCCGGCGGCGTACCGGAGTGCGCCCTATCATACTCAGCGCAGCTCCAGCCGCACAACGCCTTCAACCCTGGAGCCCGGCTTCAGCGGCTGGTGCGGAACGACGTGGCAGGCCTGCGCCAGGATGGCGGTGAGCGCGCCCGCGGTCTTCATGTGCCTCCTACTTCCCGCTGGCGTCGCGGGGAGCCGGGCGCGGCCCGGCCACCGGCCAGACCGTGAGTGTCCGCTGTCCGCCCTCAGGCAATTCGAACGGGCCGGGGAAGGGGTTTGCCGCGTTGCGGGGTTTGCCGAAGTAATCGGTGTCAAGCCGGTAGGGCGTGCCGTCGGCCTGCTCGAAAGGCAGGCCGGGGATCTGCGCCTTGCCCAGCAGGGCCGTGGTCACGAGCGGGCGGGTGCGCCCCGTGGCCCAGGCCGCGTCGGTGGCGAGCTCGAGGCTCCAGGCGCCGTCCTTTTCGACGAGCTTGAGCGCCGGGTCGAAGTTCGGCAGGAGCAGCGGGGCCGCCTCGTTGGTGGAGGCCTGCGCGCCCTTCGTGAAGACGTTGCCGTCCATCCGGACGGGCAGCGTCGACCCGTTCCAGGGTGACAGGTTCCCGCGCGCGACGACGAGGTTGTTGTAGAAGCGGAAGTCGCCGCACGGATTGTCGTGCAGGCCCGCCACGGCGGTTGAGTGCGCCGGGTGGAAGGGCGTCAGCCGGCCGTCGAAGCGGTGCATCTGCGTCCCGCCCGCGATCAGGTTGTGCGCGAAGGCCCCGCCCTGCGAGACGGTCAGCAGGAACGTTTGCGACAGGAAGAGGTTGTGATCCACCAGGAACGGCCCGTGGTCCACCTCCACGAAGAGATCGTGGGGCGCGTTGTCGTGGAAGAGGTTCCCCGTCACGTGCGCCCCCTGCGCCATCCAGTCCAGCCACACGCCGAAGCTGCCGCACCGGTAGATGTGGTTGCGGCTGATCTCGACGTCGATGGCGCCGTGGAACTTGATCCCGGCCATCTCCGCGCCGCCAAAGAGCCGCAGGACGTGAATGTCGTGGATGTCGTTTTCGGTGACGGTGCTGAAGGCGCAGCCCATGCTGCCCACGACGCCGGTCTGCTCGCAATGCGAGATGTGGTTCCCGCGGACGACGTGGCGCCCGATGGTCGCCCGGTTCCAGCCGTTGGTGAGGGCCCGGTTGATCGTGCCGACGTAGCCTTCGGCGGACTCCGCCCGGTTGTCCCACGCGTCGCCGTACTTCCCCAGCGCGATGCCGGAGCACCGTGAGTAACGCACGGTGTTGCTCGCGATGATCCAGCCCTTGCTCCAGTGCGTGCCGATCAGGCCCATCTGCTCGGCCGTCGGCGGCGCCCAGGGCGTGGCCGCCTGTTCCAGCGTGAAACCCTGCACGGTGAGGTAGTTGACGAACGGCTTGTCGGGATAGAATACCGTCTGGCGCATGTTGATTTCCACCCCGGCGGCATTCGGGTCCACGCCCTTGAACTGGGCCCAGATCGTGACGGCGTCCGCGTTCGTGCCGTGCGGGTGGAAGACCAGGCAGAGACTGCCGACGCCGCTCGTCGGCTTGATCTGCGCGGTGAACGACTGCCATTTCTGCCAGTCGCCCGTGCCGGCCACCTCGCAGACGCCCAGCAGTTCGCCCTGCGGAGACCCCTGGCGCAGTTCGATGCGCCCCCCGGCGCCGGGCGAGGCGGCCCGGAATTCCACGCGGTCCGCCTGCGCGCCGAACCGGACGCCATCGTAGCGCACCCAGTCGCCATCCTCGATCCAGCCGATGCAGTCGCCGCCCTCCGAGCACGCCGCCCCCTGGACGCCGCGCTGAGCGGCGAAACGCGTCGCCGCGAGCCGGTTGGTGCTTCCGGCCACCGCGAGCCACGCCACGTTGAGCAGGTACTGTCCGGCTGCGCCCCCGCCATCCGTGTACCACAGCGGCGCGGCTCCAGCTGGGGCCAGCACCGGCGGCAGCGCCGCCGCCTCGGTCAGCCAGTGGCCATTCAGGTAGACCGCGCCCGTGTGGTGGATCCGGCCGTTGGCCCCGAACCAGTCGCCGCGGATGACGTCCCGGTACGGGTTGAAGCTGCCGAAGAACGTGTCCGGCAGCGTGACGCTCCACGTGTCGTTCGTGATGCGCTTCCAGCCCTTGACGACCTCCGAGCCCTTGATGACGACCTGCTCGCCCGGCGCGGCCCGGTAGACGATGCGCTGCGCGTCCGACGCGCCGCCGCGGGGCGGGGCGATACGCTCGCGGTAGACCCCCGCGTGGACGGTGATCGTGTCGCCGGGCTGCGCCAGGTTGGCCGCGCGCTGGATCGTGCGCAGCGGCGCGTTCGCGGTTCCCCGCTGCCCGTCGTTGCCGTCGATCGCCACGTGATACTCCGCGGCCGATGCCAGGCCGGCGCAGCCCGCCAGAAACGCTGTGAACCATCTTCGCATGGGTCCATGCCTCCTTCTCGTTGTCGCTCGCACGTGTTGTCGCTCAATCGCTCAATACATAGCTTGCTGGCGCGTAAGCGCCGAGGTTAAACGCCAGTTTCCCGCCGCGAACGGGAATCGGTTCGCCCGCTCGCTCCCCGCGCAGGTTGACGGGCGTCGCCCGCCGGAAGGTTGCCGGCAGCGTGACGACCGCTTCCCCGCCCACGCCGGCCTGCTCCCAGACGCGCAGCAGCGTGCCCGCGCCGTCCGGGTTCGCGCCGAAGGCGGTGACGAGCACGCCCTTGCGCGAAACGGCCACGCCGGATTGTTCGGCCGGGAACTTGTCGCCGGCGCCGGTTGCGATGACCGCGAGCAGCGGGTTGCGGGCTTCGAGGGCGGGGGTGGCCATGACGGCGTTGGTCGGCGTCTGGCCGTCAAAGGTCCACAGCCGGACGCGGGAACTCCAGGTGCCGGGATACCAGTAGCGGAAATTGGTGTTCCATTGGTTGTTGTAGAGGTTCACGTAAACCACCGGCTGCGCTGGCGTGAATGCTTCGGCATCCGCGGAGGACTTCCAGCAGCCGGGGCGATCCAGGGAGACGAGCGGATGATCCAGCGGGCAGACGGCCATGCCCGAGCCGTCGGGCGCGGTGATGGTGACGCCGTTGCCGACGCTGAACAGGTCGCGGTTGGCGCCCGGCAGGATGTCGGTTGCAGGGTTCATCACGCCGAGTTGCCGGTGGACGCGGAACTGCGGGCTGGCGACCTTGAACGGCAGGCAAAGCCAGTCGGCCTCGGGCCAGTTGTCCCTGGCCTTGTCCTTGATGGTCAGCTCCAGCTCTAGGTAAGGCTGATCCCGGGGCAGCGTGATCCGCAGGGAGGTGGCGGGCATGTGCCTGGCGGGGTCGGCGGGGCATGCGACCGTCGCTGTGTCGCCGTCCAGCACGGCTGTCCCGTTTGCAGCGGTGGCGGCGCGGTAGGGAACCTGTTTCTCGGATGTCATGCCGGGCTTGTGCATGCCCGGGTGGGGCCAGCCGCCGGCGCGTCCCTGCTGATACGTCATGGCGTACTGGAGGGTTTGCTCAAAGGTGAACCGCTCGTTGAGGTAGCCACCCAGGCCGTGCGGCGCCGCCGGGTCGACCCACTCGCGCCCGGTGCGCCTGTCCACCAGCGAGGTGATGGCGCCCCTGGCCGGATCGAGGGTGAGTGTGAAGAAGGCGTTCGCGAGGGTTGCCGGCGCGGTGCTTGTGCGCGGCGGCATGCGCATGCTGGCGGGGGGGAGAGCGTGGACGCGATAGCCGCACGGAGGCACGTCCTTCACAAAGACGCTCGCGCCCTGGAACTCCACGCACCCCGAACGCGTCCAGGGCAGCGGATTGTAAACCACCAGGCAGGCCCCGTCGTGTCTCACGGCACGGGCCAGCGTCAGCAGGTTGGTTGCCGTGAGGCCACGGGAGATCCGTGAGGCTTCGCGCATGTAATCGGTCTTGTCCTCCCAGGAAGCTTCGAGGCCGGCGTAGCCCCCGGGGGCAAGCGTGCCGAACGCCTCGCCGTACTGGTTGACGGAGGCGGCCCCGCCCCAGGTGTGTTCGCCGTAGAGGAGGATCTGCTCGTAGGCGAGTGCGACCTCCTTCGCGATGGGCGGGCGCGTGGCGCCCCAGAGGTTGAGCTGGGTGTGGAGGACTTCGGCGGCGGCAATCTGGGGGTGGACTTCGCGGGACAGTTTGATGCCGCCGGGATCGCACATGATGCCGTGAATCCAGGTGTCGGGCATCTCACCCCTGACCACCGGAAGGTCGGGTTTCTCCCTGAGCATGGCGTCCGCGAAATCGTCCATCGTGCCCATGCGGACGGTGACGCCGGGGAGCTTCTTCGCCACGTCGTCGAAGAGCGCCTTGATCTGATCGGCCTTGGGCGGGCCGGAATTGTCCGGCGTCACGATGATGGCGGGCCAGACCGGGTAGGGCCAGTCGGCGGGAGGTACCAGGCTGCGGGCGATCAAGGGATCCTGATCGCAGTACCAGCGGGGCAGCCACGGCGGCACGCAGGTGCCGTAGGTGTTGGAGTAGAAGGTCAGGACGCGGGAGCCGTCGGGGCCTTCCCACCAGAAGCAGCCGGGGGTCTTTACGCAGCCGCTGGGCCAGTTGCAGCCGATGTGCATGAACCGGACGCCGCCATGAGCGAGCACCGTGGCGAGCGCGCCGCCGTGGGACGGCACGTCGGTCATCTTGCCGGATCGGGGCAGGGGCATGCCGTACTTGCGGCAGAGGTCGGAGGCAAAAACATACCCCCTGGCCATTTCCTCCGGCTCGCAGGCGTCGGATTCGAGCGTGAACGGCAGCGCGTGGAATTGGAACTTGCCGGCTTTCACATAGTCGGCGAGCCGCTGCTTGCGCGCGGGCGTCTGGCCTTCCCAATCGTCGAAGACCTTCGACATGACCCAGCCCGGGCCGGTCCAGGCAAACTGCTGCGCCGGCGGCAGGCTTTTCGACTGGTCCATGATGTTCATCGCCCGGTCGATCATCTCGGTGCGGTAGTAGTGGATGATCTCCTCGACGCGGTGCGTGTAGCCGATGTCGAAGTGCGTCTTGCAGACGACGATGATCTCCTTGATGTGCGAGTAGTCCGGTCCGGTCGTCGCGTCGCCAGCCCTGGCGAGCGTGCCCGCGGTATGCACGTCGATCTCCGCGAACAGCGTGCCTGTCGAACCGGCTTCGCGCTGCAGGGGCGAACGGGTTCGCTGCAGGGCGAAGCGGAGGTGGCGGAACTCACCCAGCGTGCCGCCGGTCGGCTCGGCGATGCTGACCCCGTGCTGGCCGTTCCATCTCTCGCCGGTCTTGTTCGGGCGCGTGTCCACGTCGGCGAGCTTCGTCCATACCTGGCCGTCCGCGCTGCCCGACAAGGCATAGACCTGCGGCCCCCGCGCGCCCTGGTCCACGTTCCACTCGTGCCAGGAGTAGGTGTTCACGGCCACCACCGGCTGCACCTTGCCGAGATCCAGCTGGACGGTCCCGTCCGCGGTGTTGTCGTTGCTCAGCCAGGCTTCTTCCGCCAGTTCCCCGGGGTTCTGCGGCAGCCGGCCGTTGACCAGCGCGGCGCCTCCCCCGCCCCCCGCGTGCCATTGGTTACCCTCCAGCGTGACGCGCGCGCCCTGGGCCGCGTCCGACCGGGATGGGCCCGGGACCACCTTGAACGTCCAGGCTGGATCCGCCGGGTTCAGATGTTCCGTGCGGACCACCGCGCCGGCGCACGCGGACGCCGCCCAGGCCGACAACGCGAATCCGATGGCTGTCAGACGCATGGCACTCACTCCAGGGTGTACGAGGCAGGCGCATAGGCTCCCAGGGCGATGGCGAGCTTGCCGTCGCGCACCGGACGGGCCTCGCCCGCGCGCTCCCCGCGCAGGTTGACGGGCGTCGCCCGCCGGAAGGCCCCCGGCAGCGTGACGACCGCTTCCCCGCCCACGCCGGCCTGCTCCCAGACGCGCAGCAGCGTGCCCGCGCCGTCCGGGTTCGCGCCGAAGGCGGTGACGAGGACGCCCGGCCGTGAGACGCTCACGCCGGCCTGCGCTGGCGGCAGCGTGCCGCCCGCTCCGTCGGCGGCGCAGGCCAGGAGCGGGAGGCGCGCTTCCCAGGACGGCACGGCCAGGTCGGGAGTGGGCCAGAAACGGACCCGGCTCGACCACGAGCCGCCGATCCACTCCGGGAAGTTGGTGTTCCACTCGTTGTTGTAGAGGTTGACGAAGACCGCCGGCTTCTTTGCCACATAGTCGAGCGAGAACTTCCAGAGGCCCGGTTCGCCGAGGCTCACGCAGGGCGCGTCCAGCGGGCAGAGGCCCACGCCCGCGCCGTCGTCGCCGGCGATCGTGAGGCCGCTGTTGATGCAGAAGTAGTGCCGGTTCGCGCCGGCGACGATGTCCTTCGCCGGATCGATCGGCCCCCCGAGCCGGCCGAGCTGAAAGCGCGGCTGCTTCACCGCGAACGGGAAGCAGAGCCACCCGCCTTCGGGCAGCGGGTCGGCCGTCTTGCCGGCCACGCGCCACTCGACGTCCACGCAGGGTTGGTCGCGATAGAGCGTGATGATGATCGCGATCTCCCGGGCCAGGCCGAGCGTGTTCGTGGCCGTCAGCGTGGCGACATCGGCCACCGCGTCGCGCCGCACGCTCAGGCCCCACGCCGGCGGGGTCAGCGCCGCATAGGTTGTGCCGGGCGGCAGATCGCCCTTCGGCCAGGAGTAGCCGGGGCGGCCGTAGGCGTTGTGAAACGCGAGCATCTGGCGCTCGTCGAAGCGCTCGTGCAGGAACTGCCCCAGCGCGTAGGGACTGGCCGGGTCCACGAGCTCGCGCCCGGACTTCTTCTCCACCAGCGCGGCGAGGCCGCCGCGCTTGAGGTCGAAGGTCGCGCGGTAGAACGGCGTGTCGAGGACGGTGCTGTTGGACGTGTCGGACTTGTCGGACGTGTCTGACAACGTCTTGTACCCGCCTGCCGGAATGTTCCTGGCGAAGACCCGCTTACCGGCGACCTCCACGACCCCCGAGCGCGGCCACGGCAGCGCGTTGTAGACGACGATGCGCGGGCCGTCCGCCTTCACCGACTGCGCCAGCAGCTTCAGCCGCGCGCCGAGTTCGCGCTCCACGATCTCCGCGGTCTGGCGGGCGAAGGCGCGCTTGTCGTCGAACGCCGCCTCGTACTTCCGGTAGGCGCCGCGCGCGCAGGCCGCCTTCCAGTCGTCGCCGTAGAGGTAGCGCTGCGGAATGCCGCTCTCCCAGGGGCCGCCCTTCGGTCCCCAAGGCCCGAAGGTGTGTTCGCTGAAGAGGTTGCTCTGCTCGTACGCCTCGGCCAGGGCGGGCGCGAGGTTGCCGGGCTGCAGCCCCCAGAGGCGGAGCTGGGTGTCGAGCGTGTCGAGCGCGGGTTCGAGCGCCCGCGCGCGGCGGACGGCCTTCGCTTCGACCGGCATCGAGAGCCACCCGTGGATCCACGTGTCCGGCATGTCCGCGCGCACCACGGGCAGCTCCGGGTTGTCGGCGAGCACCGCCCGCGCGAAGTCGTCGAGCGTGCCGAAGTGGAGCTGGACGCCCGGCAGGTTCTGCGCGGCCTGGCGGCGCAGATTCTCGACGTCGCCCGCGCTGGGCGGCCCGTGGTTGTCGCCGGTCATGGCCAGCGCGAGATAGTGGCGGCTGGGCCAGTTGCGTGGCGGTGTGAGGTCCGAGCCGTAGTGCTCGGTGTACTGGCACAGGATGCGCGAGCCGTCCGGGCCTTCCCACCAGAAGAGGGGTGGGACGCGGGCGAAGGCGCTCGTGCCGTTGCAGCCGAGCTGCAGGAACTTGACGCCGGCGTGGGACAGCAGCGTGGGCCACACCCAGGAGTGGCAGGGCACGTCCGTCATCTTCGCCCCGATCGGCAGGGGTCGTTCGTACTGGCGGGCCAGCCGCGAGGAGCAGCCGAGCCCGCGCACCAGGTCCTCGAGGTCGTCCGTCTCCGTGTGAAACGTGAACGGCAGGGCGTGGAAGGCGATCGCGCCTTCGCGCACCGCCTGCTCGATGCGCGCCCGGCGGGCCGGCTCCTGCCGCGGGCCGAGCACATGTGCCAGCGGCCAGCCAGCCAGCGTCCAGGCGAAACGCTGCTCCGGCGGCAGGGCGCGCGAAGCGTCCACCACGGCCAGCGCGCCGTCCATCATGTTGACGCGGTACTTGTTCAGCACCGCCTCGATCGTGTCGGTGTACCCGATGTCGAGGTGCGTCTTGAACACCACCCAGACGTGCTCGACCTTGACCGGCGTGACCACCGCGGCATCGCCGGCGGTGGCGAGCGAGGCCGGCGTGTGGACGTCGATCTCGGCGAACAGCGTGCCCGTCAGCCCCGCGTTGGGCTGCAGGGGCGAGCGGGTGCGCTGCAGGGCCAGCAGCAGGTGGCGGAAGGCTCCCAGGCTGCCCGCCGTGTCACGGATGAACACGCCGTGCTGGCCGTTCCACTTCGCGCCGCTCTGGTTGGGGCGGGTGTCCACGTCGGCGAGTTTGGTCCAGCCCGACAGGTCGGACGGATCGGGCGCATCCTGCGCGCTGCCGTAGAGCGTGTACACCTGCGGCCCGCGCGCGCCCTGGTCCACATCCCACTCGTGCCACGAGTAGGTGGCGACCGCGGCCACCTGCCGCACGCGCCCCAGGTCGAGCACGAGGCTGCCGCCGTCGGTGTTGAGGTTGCTCAGCAGCGCCTCCTCCGACAGGTCGAGGCTGTCGCCCGGCAGCCGCCCGTTCACCAGCACCGCCGCGTCGGCCCCGGCGGGTTCGAGCGTGTTGCCGGCGAGCGCAACCCGCGCGCCGTGCGCGGCATCCGTCCGGGAGGGGCGCGGAAGCGTCTTGAACGCCCAGGCCGGGTCGGCGGGGTTGAGCTGCTCCGTGCGGACGGTGACTTCAGCCGTGGCGATGCCCAGCGCCAGCAACCAGGCGCCTGTCGAACCAGCCAGTCTGCGGATCATCGGTCTCCCCCTCCTGTATCGGAATCGTGCGGGGCAGCATAGTGCCCCGCCCCGGCCCTGTCCCGTAGAAAACGCTCATTCCGTTGGTACGATCCTGTCAGCGGGCGGGAGGGTAGGGGCCCGTGGCAAGCAGGGCGAGCAGCCGGACGGAGGCATGGGCGGCCGTGCCATTTCAGAGGTAGCTCCGCTGAGTATCGCAGGGCATCCCTGCGTGCGGTTCACCCCGAACTGGTCCCGGTTCCCGCCCCTCGTTTCGCGACGGGCGCAGGTCTGCTCCGTAGGGTCTGTTGCCTCGCCGACAGCGGGAGCGGTCGATTGGACACGCCGAGTTGTTCACGACAAAGTTGACGACGTAGTCGGAATCGGTACAGTTCTCGACGAGGTTCACGCAGTAGAAGGCCGTATACAGTGCGTTGACAGCGAGGAAAGGGTATGCCTGATAAGCCCCGGGGGGCCAACTTACCCCGAGAACTTCGTCGTGAACCACACCGCATCCAACTAGGCCGTCAACTTTGTCGTGAACCCGCCGAGACGGTTGCGATTGATCAATTTAGAACGGGAGTAGCCCTCCACCCTTTCTCTGCACATTCACAGCACCGTACCGGTGAGGACGTGGGCCTTTCGCCAGTCTCCCGCTCCCCGGCGGGGAGCGGGCCGGGGTGAGGGGCCGCAGGCCCCTGCCGCGTAGGACCTGTCCGGCAGGAGCACGCAGGCGGGGCCGCGGATGCCAGGCCAGAGCCTTACGAGAGCCGCGGCAACGCCTTGCCGGGGAGTGACATCCGTGGGTCAATCCGTGAGACACGTACGACTAGACGGCCGTGGTTGCCGGCCCCTCACCCCAACCCTCTCCCCGCCGGGGCATAAGCGTTAACTTACAATGCGGGATTCCAAGGCATTGTGGATGCCGGC
>CAYOBW010000077.1:0-26644 GCA_964402115.1 uncultured Victivallales bacterium | reverse complement strand
AAGACAATATCTCCCTTTCCGCGCAAGCGGAACATAAGGCAGGTTGAAGACTACGACCTTGATAGGCCGGAAGTGCAAGGACGGTGACGTCTGTAGCTGACCGGTACTAATCCGCCGTGAGGCTTGATTATTTTTGCTCAATCTCGGCAGAGGTTGCTCTACCCCAAACCTATGTGATTCAATCTTTAAGGGATCTTTTTCCCGGTGATCATAGCGAGGATGTAACACCCGTTCCCATTCCGAACACGGACGTGAAGGGCCACTGCGGCGATGGTACTGCGGCAATCGGCCGTGGGAGAGTAGCACGTTGCCGGGATTTTTCTTCGGGGCTTGGGTCTTCGACCCAGGCCCCTTTTTCTTTATTCAGCTCGTGTCGCAGGTATCGGTCGGGGTGCCAGCCTGCACTAGAGGGACGCGCGTAAGACGTGCTTCTTCACGGTTCTGCGATCCAAGCCAACGACGCGCGCCACGGATTCGTACGTGCCCGATCGTTTGAACAAGAGCTTGCAGTAATCGTCGAGCAAGGCATCGGCCGCGTAAGTGCCTGCCTCTACGCCCGATTTGAGGCGCTCAACGAGGTTTCTGCGATCGTTAGCTGCCTGCGCATGATAATGGTTCGTGAGCAGAACGCGACGCACGGCTTGCTCCAGCTCTCGCACGTTTCCTGGCCAGGGGTAGTCTCTGCCGATATCGCTCGTGAGCGTGGCATGCACCCGGTCAACCGCCGCGCTGTCCCCGGGGATCAGTTTCGACATGATCGCGTCAAGCAATTGCCTTAACTCGGACGCGTCTTCGGCGAGTCGCTGTCGGAGGGATGGGACGGTTATGATGTCTGAGCAGAGTCGGTAGTAGAAATCCTCCCGGAGTGGAGCGGAGGGGCCTCGCCTGTCCAGGGCTTTGTTGCTGGCGGCTATGACCCGACCGCGGAACCGTCTGGGCGCGTGGCTTCCGACGGGGCAGAACGTGCGATCCTGCAGAACCTTGAGGAGCTTGATCTGAACAGGCACGGAGCAGTCTCCGATCTCGTCCAGGAAGATGGCTCCGTGTGCACTGCATCGGTCGAAGACACCCTGGTGTGTTTCCACCGCCCCCGTGAAAGCTCCTTTGCGGTGGCCGAATAGCTCGGATTCGATCAGCGTCTCCGGGAACTGCGAGAGATTTACGGCTGTGAATGCCGTCATGAAGTTCTCCGCGAACCGGTTGCCTCGGTCGTCGAAGGGGATGAATCCCGACCGACCGATGGCCGTGGCGGAAGCACCTTTCCCGGTTCCGGTCTCGCCGAGCAGAAGGGTGGAGAAGTCTTCCATGCGGTCCCATAGCAGACGATCGTAGAGCTGAATGTCGTGCGTGAAGACGTTGTTCCACAGCCTGTACCGCAACTCGCGCATACATGGACATCCGCCAACCAGCGAGCACTGGATGAAGTAGAAGGCTCGGCGCAACTGGAAGAAGAGCGCCAGATAGCGTACGGCTTCATGGTGGGTGAAGCCTCGAGCTGAAAGCGCGGCGAGCAGTTCCGAGGCAAACGGAACGGCACAGTTCTCTTCAGGGGTTGCCATCTGCGTCTGTATCAGACTATCCATTTCGTTGATATGGCGATGAAAGGCGAGGAACAGATACGCCCCTTTCAGGAGTGAACGCTCCTCGCTCGTGAAGTCCCCAAGGCGGCGATGCCCGGTTCCGTCAAGTTTCTCGATTAGGATTTGAATGGCCACCAGCGCGGCGTCCAGGGTCCCTTCCGGTTTGCCGCTCACTGTGGAACCGGCAAGCGCGGCGTCGAGCTCTGCGCGCGAGTCGCTAAAGGGGTTGGCGAATGCGGCCTGATTCACAGTGAGCAGGAAACCGCGCTCCGTGTCTGTCAGCTTGGCATGGTCTCCCATACGGCGAGCCTCCTTCCTGCATCGCTTGTGCGTCGATCCGTTCATGCCATGTATAGGTGAGTAGCGCGAAATGTCAAGTGACCCGTGGTCTGAAGCCGTTCGCCAAAGGCCGTCGATTCGATCGATTTCTGCCCGAGCATGCAGAGACCCGTCATGAAGGCAACTGTCTGACAAGGCGCAAGATGCTGTAGATGAACATTCTGCGGGATGGCTATCCACCAGGTATGGCTCGCGCCGTCAGTGGTGCTTGAGTTAATTGGCGCGCCATGCTCGATATGGTATACCCTATGCGTATGTAACCGGTATGCTGAAGCACTCTGTGAGAGCGGGCTATTTGAAAGAGCTGCGTGTGACGACTGGTTCGGTCGGGTGAATTCGACATCGAGGGGGCGGGGGATCTTCCCCTGCTCAAGCGGTCATGAATATGACGAGGTACAGCCTGACGGCAAAGCGATGCCACGCATCGATTCGGCGCGATCCCTTCGTGTTTCTGGGTCTGCTGGGCATGGCTTACGCCATTGGCGTGGCGACCTATGTCGTGCTGACTGTTGCGTGGTGGGGGCAAGACCTGTTCCGCGATAAGGCGGGAAGCTGCGCCGGATGGGGATTCGCGTTGGTCTTGGGAGCATGGTTGGGGGTGTGGCAGGCGCGGCGGCTGTCTGGTCGCCATGTTGAACTCGGGGTCGTTCCCATGGGAGCGGCGGTCGCGGCGGTAGCATGTATGGGGCTGGGTTTGCTCGGCGGGACCGCTCCGCACTCGGCGGCCTTGGTGAGGTTTCTCTCCCGCGTTCCAGCCGTGAAGTGGGCAACGGCGTACGCTCTCACGCCTCAGGCTGGCCTGCTCTTCCTGCTGGCGTTTGGCGGCGCGCTTTTCGTCGTTCCGCTCCGTCGCTTCATCAGGTTCAGGTGCCCGCCTTCGTGCCGCTTGTCGGTGTCTGTGACGGCCGGTTCTCTAATCGCAGTATTCGCGGCGCTGGCGACGGCCCTATGGTTAACATCGATAGGGGCAGGCGCCATAACGCCCATGACGGGGCTGCTGGGTGCTGGTCTCGTTACGCTCGCGCTCTTTGTGGTGACACTGTTTGTTCTGCCGGATTTTCTGGTGCGCCTGGTGGGCATTGTCATCACACGCTGGATCTATCGCATCCGCACGGACGGTGTGGACCACGTGCCATTGTCCGGCGGAGCGCTGCTGGTGGCGAATCATGTTTCGTGGGTCGATGCTCCGCTGATCGCCGCCACGCAGCAGCGGCGTATCCGCTTTCTCATGGACCGCTCCATTGCTGAATCTCCCGCTGCAAGCTGGTTCTTTCGCCTGATGGGTGTCATTCCCATTGCGCCCCACGATGCTCCGCGCCGGGTGATCGCCTCGCTGCAGGAAGCACGTGCTGCCATCGAAGCCGGCTACCTAGTCTGCATTTTCGCTGAGGGGGCGGTGACACGCAACGGCAACGTCAGGGGCTTCCGACCGGGCCTCGAGCGTATTGTGAGGGGCACCGAAGCCCCGATCATCCCCGTCCACATCGGTGGCGCGTGGGGAAGCATTTTCAGCTATTTCAGCGGTCGTTTGCTGGGATCCTGGCCGCTCGCAGTGCCCTATCCCGTGTCCGTCATCTTTGGCCAGGCGCTGCCTTCCCAGTCCAGTTCATCGGCCGTTCGGCACGCTGTGCTGGAGCTTTCCACGCGCGCCGCCGTGTTGGCCAAGCGTCCCGGTCACACGTTGACGCATCAGTTCGTGCGCATGGCCCGGCGGCACTGGTTCAAACCCATGGCGACCGATTCGCTGGGTCATCGCCTCACGTACGGAGGGCTTCTGACGAGTGCCCTGGCGTTGGCCCGCGCGCTGCGTTCGCACACCAGCGAACAGAACAAGGTCGGCGTGGTGCTGCCGCCGTCCGTTGGCGCGGTTCTGGTCAACGTGGCGCTGACGCTGCTGGGCAAGGTGCCCGTGAATCTGAACTTCACAACCACCGAAAGCGCTCTGCACTCCGCCGTTCAGCAGTGTGCCATCACGACGATTGTAACCTCCCGCGCCTTCCTGGAGCGTATGCCCAAACTGTTGCTGCCGCCGACTTGCGTTTACATTGAAGATCTGCGGCGTGGGATTGCGTGGCCGGGCAAGTGCGTGGCCCTGCTCCAGGCGCTTTGCCTCCCCGTGTGCTGGATGGGGGGCGGGCGCATGGGCCCCGACGAAGTCGCCACCATCATCTTCTCTTCGGGAAGCACGGGGGAGCCCAAGGGCGTGATGCTTAGCCACTTCAATTTGCTCTCCAATATAGATGCCTTCTGCCAGGTCTTCCATTTCACCGCGCAGGATACCATGTGCGCCGTACTGCCGTTTTTCCATTCGTTCGGCTTCACCATCACGCTCTGGTGTCCGCTCGTGCGCGGTTTCGGCGTCTCCTATCATGCCAACCCGCTCGAAGGCGAGCGCGTGGCGCAGATGGTGAGGGAACTGCGGCTGAGCGTACTGTTGGCGACTCCCACGTTCCTGCTCGCCTATCTTCGAAGAGCAGAGCGCGCCGATTTCGCTAGTCTGCGGTTGGTGATGACCGGCGCCGAGAAGCTCAAAACCCGGGTCGCGGACGCGTTCGAAGAGCGCTTCGGCATAAGGCCGCTGGAAGGGTACGGCGCCACCGAGCTGTCGCCGGTGGCCTCGATTAACTTGCCGGACGTCAGCGTCGGGTCTGTACCCCAGGTTGGGCGGAAGGAAGGCAGCATAGGCCACCCCATTCCGGGCGTGGCCCTCAAGGTTGTCGACCCGGAAACCGGTGTCTGTTTGCCGGAAGGGCGTGAGGGTCTGCTGCTGGCCAAGGGGCCGAATGTCATGTTGGGATACCTGAATCGGCCGCAGGAGACGCAGGCGGTGATGCGCGATGGTTGGTATGCCACCGGCGATGTGGCTCGCATGGACGAGGACGGCTTCGTATTCCTTGTCGACCGTCTCGCGCGTTACAGCAAAATCGCCGGGGAAATGGTGCCGCACATGGCCGTTGAAGACAAGCTGACCCAGGCCCTCGGGGCCTTGGGGCAGGTGGTGTTCGTCACGGCTGTCCCCGATGAAAAGAAGGGGGAACAACTTGTTGTCCTATACACCCGTGAAGCCGGCACTGTCGACGTCCTCCGCGATATCATCAGGAGTAGCGACTTACCCAACCTGTGGAAGCCCCGCCGGGAGAACTTCTTCGAGGTCGATGCGATTCCCGTGCTGGGAACCGGCAAGGTTGATCTGAAACGACTGAAGACGCTGGCTGCGACATGCGTGGCGCAGCGCGGCGAGGCACCGGTAGGCACGGACGCAGTCAGGGAGGGCACGGCATGAAGCGCTTGACTTCTTGGATGGTGCGGCTGGCGGCTTCCAGGTTGTCCCGACTGGGCCTGCTCCTGGCTGGCTTGCTCGTAGCTGCGGGCTGCGCGAGTCCGACCATGAAGGGCTCGCCCTTCTACACGGGCGAATACAGTGCGCCCCGCGGTCCCGTCGAGGACCGTGTGGCGCTGTGGCCGTTCGTGTATTACCGCGACCCTGTCCTGTCCGTGCTCTGGCCGCTGATCGAGAGGACCGACGATCACGTGGCCGTGCGTCCGGTCTTCTCGGTCTATGGCCTCGATCACAACGCGCCGGTGTACAACGTTCTGTGGCCGCTGGGGCGCTTTGACCCGCAGAACGGCGACAACCGCATCTTCCCCGTCTCCTGGGGCGAGGAATCCTGCTCGGTATTCCCGCTCTACTGGCACCGTGGCAGCCCGTTCTCGGGTGGGACGGGACATGACACGCTGTTTCCGCTCTGGAGCTACAGTCGCAACGCGGACGGCTACAGCCTGCATGTGCTGCCCCCGATCATAAATCGGAAAGAAACATCAACCGAACGCGGGTGGCGGGTTTGGCCGCTGGTGGGTAGCTACGCCGACGACTCGCGCCGGACGCGGTTCTACCTCTGGCCGCTGGGGCACCAGTGGGAGTCGGATTCCGGCCGGGCCGGCGGTCACTCGTTGCTGCCTTTGTACTGGTACGAGTACGAAGAGACGCGCTCGAGTTTTCTATCGCTGCCTTACTCGGCGGGGTCGTCTGCCGATGGCTCGAACTGGAAGTTGGCCCTGCCGCTCTTCTTCCGTTCGTCCGAGGCTGGCGGGGCTCGTCGCTTCCTGTCTCTGCCCTACTCATGCGGGCGGGATCCGGGGCGACAGACTGCCTGGAGTCTCCTGTGCCCCCTGTACTATACGCGTGAGAGCGGCGACAGCCGACTGGTGGCGACGCTGCTGGGCGGCTATCAAAAGCGGCAGGCCGAGTTGGCCTGGCTCGCTTTGCCTCTGCTCGCGGGCGGACACACGGGGCCGGGGGCGTCGACCGGTTGGGCTGGTGGACTGTTGGCTCACTGGTGGCGGGACGACGAGCACAACGGGTCGTACGTCTTCCCCTTCTACTACCGCAGTCACTCGGACAATGCCGAGCGCTGGTACTCACTGCCGTGGTCGTTCAGTCGAACCCGGGATGGCGATGGCTGGGAATTGGCTCCACCGTTCTACTGCCGTGTGCACAGTAGCGACTCGGCTTGCCTGCTGACGCCCCTCTACTCCTCCGGCCACCGGGCGGCGGGGCGGGAAACCTGGCAGTGCCTCTTTCCGCTGTACTATGCGCGACAGTCGCCGGCATCTCGTCTGGTGGCGACGCTCGCCGGGGGATACGAAACGGATGAGGAGGGACATCGTTGGCGCCTGTATCCCCTGCTTTCGGGCGGTCACGTTGCGACCAACGCGGGCAGTTTCTGGTTGATGGCGCCGCTGGTGCATGCCCGCTGGGATGAGGCCGGAAGCGCGCACCACGTGCTGCCACTTTACTACTGGAATGGTTGGGACCGCACGCTGGTTTCGCCGCTAATAGCGCGCTGGCAGTCCGGCGACCACACGACCACGCTTGTGCCGCCGCTGCTATCCGCGCTGACGCGCACCGCGCGCGGCGGGGACTGTTGGGCCGCGGCCGGGTTGGCGCATTTCGCGTGGGGCGATGAAGCCGGATCGAGTCACGTGCTGCCGTTGTACTTCCTTGATCGTCGAAAGGATCTGTTGCTCACGCTGGCGCTGGCGTCCTGGCGCCGCGCCGACGGACGTCGCACCACGGCACTGCCGCTGGTCGCTTCCTGGCACACCTGGGACGAGCGGCGTCATGACGCCTGGCTTCTGGGCCCGCTCGCGCACTTCAGCTGGGGGCCCGAGGCCGACACCAGTCATGTGCTGCCCCTGTTCTACCACAACCGTCGCACCGGGACGTGTCTCTCGCCCGTCTGGGCGGAGTGGAGCCAGGGGGTCGCTGACTGCACCGCCGTGCCGCCGCTGCTGAGCTGGTGGAGTCGCAGCGCCGATGGCGTGGACGTCTGGGCCGCGCTGGGGCTGGCGCATGTGCGGACATCCTCGGTTCCCGAACGCAGGGAAGGGCACCTCCTCCCGCTCTACTACTACGAGGGTGATCGTGCATTCTACACCCTTCTGTTCGGCTGGGATCGCGATTTGCACGAGGGGTTCACGTACTTCCTCACGCCCCTGGTCGCCGTGCGCCGGGGCGAGTGCCGCGGCGGATGGGTGTTTCCTCTCTTCTCCCGCAGGCAGGACCAGCGTTCCGGCGTGACGAGTGGTACGATCCTGTGGGGAACCTACCGGGTGGATGGCGGCCGCGCTGAGTCTGGCCTCTTCCCCGTCTATCGCTACGTCAACAACGGTCCCGTCAGCATGGCCACCAATGGCGTCGCCCAGCCGGGCGTGTACGGGCGGGATTTCCGCTCCCTGTTCGTGGCACGCTCCGCCAAGACCGTCACCGTGGAGCCCGACCGTGAAGCCCGGCGCGCCGGCAGCAAACAGGCCGTGCTGCGCACCGACTGTCGCCTGCAGCGGCTGTTTCCCGTCTGGCGTCGCGAGCGCGTGGCCGTCAGTCCGCGGGGAACCGTTGACGAGGATGCGGCGTTGCTGCTGGCCTTGTATGACTTCCACCACGAAGTGCGCCCTGCCTCGGGAACCGAGCTATCGTACGACTACGCGCGCACGCGCGTGCTGTGGCGGGTTTGGCACAGTGAACGGCTTAACGGCACCGTCAGCACGGACGTGTTCCCTTTCATCACCTATGATAGTCGCCCGGACGGTTTTCGCAAGACGACCTTCCTGTGGCGCTTCTTCCGCTACGAAACAGGCCAGGCGGGAACGAAGGTGGACCTGTGCTTCCTGCCGGTGTATCGCTCGAAGGGGGTGAGCCAACCATGAGCAAGCGTTGCGTGCAGTGGCTGTACCGTGAGTTGCCCGGACTGGTGCGGCAGGGGGTCGTTTCCGACGACACGGCCGACCGCCTGCGCCGGCATTACGGCGACGCTGGCGGTCTGTCGGGCCGCCTGCTGGCGTTGACTATCTGCAGCGTGCTGGGTGCTTTGCTGGTCGGTTCGGGCATCATCCTGGTGTTGGCACACAACTGGCAGGCTCTCTCGCGGCCCGTGCGGACGGTGCTGTCGCTTCTGCCGCTGGTCACGGCCCAGGGGGCGGCCGTGTGGTGCCTGGCCACTGGCCGGCGGTCCACGCCCTGGCGCGAAGGGGTCGGCTTGTTCTGGTCGCTGGCGATCGCGGCCACGATCGCGCTGATTGGCCAGACCTATCATATCCCCGGCGACACGGGCGCCTTCCTGCTGACCTGGACGCTGCTGGTGTTGCCCATCCTGTACCTGCAGAGCTCCGTGAGTGCGTGCCTGATCTACATGGCCGGAATTACGGCCTGGGCCGGCTGTGAGCAAAGCATGGGTGGACAGGCGTTGGGCTTCTGGCCGCTCCTGGCGTTGGCTGTGCCGTTCATCGTCCGCACCTCACGGCAGGATCCCGCTTCGGTTGCGTCCGCCCTGCTGGGGTGGGGTGGGGCGCTCTGCCTATGTGTGGCAACTGGCATTACGCTGGAGAAGGGCCTGCCGGGCCTGTGGATCATCGTGTACAGCGGGTTGTTCGCCTCCATGTATCTGGCGGGCGTCCGCTGGGGCTGCGCAGAGGAGTCGCTGTGGCTCCGTCCGCTGGTTCTCGTCGGCGCTGGCGGCGTGGCCGTGCTCGCTTTGCTGCTGAGCTGGGAGTGGCCCTGGGACGCGATCGGCTGGACCCACTACCGCACGGGGAGCCGCTACTCGGAATGGGCAGCCCTCCTGGACTACGTGCTGGCGGTAGTGCTCCCCGGCGCCGCGGTTGTGCTGGGCGCGCAGGAGTTCGCGCAGGGCATGAAGGTGCGGTTGATCTACGCGGTGTTGCCCGTGCTGGCCGTCGCTGCCTACGCGGTCACAAGCGTTTGCGCCTGCGAACTGCCCTCCATGCTCGTTTTCAACGTCTACCTGCTTGCGTTGGGCGTCAGCACCATGACGATCGGCGTCCGGCAGGGGCGACTGGGGGTCGTGAATGCGGGCATGGCAATGGTGACGGGGTTGATCGTGTCCCGATTCTTCGACAGCGATCTGGGCATCCTGGCTCGAGGCGTGGCGTTCATCGTGTTGGGCGTGGCGTTTCTTGTCACCAACATCGTGCTTGCGCGGCGGATGCAAGGGAGGTTGTCATGAAGCGCACAGGGCTAGGGCTATGGGTGCTTCTGGGCGTGGCGGTCACGGCGCAGCTGTCCGCGCCGCTCGCCATGATTGGGCAGCGCGAACTGACACTGCGGACGGGCGCCGCGTTCAAGTTTCGCACGCGCCCCGTCGATCCTTACGACGTCTTCCAGGGTCGTTACGTGGCCCTGTCCATCAGCAACACGGTGCCGATCGTCAGTGGCGAGTACGATCGCGGTGCACGCGTTTATGCCGTCATCGCGGTCGGCCCCGACGGTTTCGCCACCTTCACGGGCCTGTCGCCGCGGGCGCCGGCGAGTGGTTCCTACGTGCGCACGCGCGTGCAGTGGGCTGTGACGGAGAGGGATGGAATGCGCGCCACCATCCGAATCCCCTTCGACCGGTATTACCTGTCCGAGCACGATGCGCCCCGTGCGGAGACGGCCTACCGTGAACACAGCCGGCGGGGAAGCCAGGACGCTTATCTTGTGGTCCGGGTGCGGAATGGCTCAGCGGTCCTGGCGGACCTGGTTGTCGGCGGGAAGCCGATTCGCGAGTTCCTTGCGAGTCAGCCGTAGAACGTGCCGGCCGGTGCCGGGCGGGTGTCGCGCACCGCTTCGGGCACGGGGAGAACGCACATGTGCGCGGAGAGGAGTCGCCTGGTGACGATGCAAGGCATGGGATCCATCCTGGCCATGGGCTGCTTGGCTTACCTGGGACTGACGGCCCTGGTACTGTTTCGACAGTCTCGCTACGTGTATTACCCCGGCCGGCGGGTGGACTTGACCCCGCAGCAGATCGGGCTGGCCTACGACGATCTCACGCTCGTGACAGCTGACGGCGAACGGATCAACGCCTGGTTCGTGCCGGCCACCGGCGCTTCATCGAATACGCTGACCGTGTTGCACTGCCATGGCAATGCGGGTGACATGGGCGACCGGGTGGGCTTGGCGGATGCGTTGCATAAGGCGGGTGTCAATGTGCTGCTTTTCGATTACCGGGGTTTTGGCCGCAGCACGGGCGAGCCGACTGAACAGGGAACCTATGCCGACGCCATGGCGGTCTGGGAATACCTCACACGGCAGCGCGGCCTTCCGCCTGCGCGCATCCTGGTCCACGGGCAGTCGTTGGGCGGTGCCGTCGCAGGCTGGCTGGCCTCGCAGGTCCGCCCGGCGGCCGTGGTGTTGGAATCCACGTTCACTTCGGCGCCTGACATGGCGCGCCGGATGTTCCCCTTCCTGCCCGTGCGGTGGCTGTGCCGGTTCAAGTACGACACCCTGTCGCGTATGCCGCAACTTACCTGCCCCGTCCTCGTCTCGCACAGCGGGGCGGATACGATGATCCCTCCCGCGTTCGCGCAGAAACTTTTCGCGGCCGCGCGCGAGCCGAAGCGCTTCGTGACGCTGAACGGTGGACACAACGAAAGCGGACTCGACGCCGAACCCGCTTATCTGCAAGCTGTGCTTGCATTTGTCGAGAACCCCGCGCACTGATGCGCACGGAGTCGGAAGGAGCCTGTCATGGAAGCGTTCTTTGTCCTGCTCGCCATTCTGGCCGTGGGTGCGGTGTTGATTGTGCCAGTCGTGATCCTTGTGCAGCTGGCCGACCTGCGGCGGCGCGCGCAGACGATCCAGGATGAGCAGGCGGGGTTGCTTGCCGATGTGCAGGCCTTGCGGCGGCAGCTCGAGCAGGACCCCGCGCCCCCGGCCGTCTTCGCCACTGCGTTGCCCGTCGCGGCACCCCCGGTGCCGCCGCCCGAGCCAGCGGCCCCCACCCCCACCCCCCCGTTGCGAGCCGCCGGTCCCCTGCCGCCCCCCTTGCCGCAGGCTGTCGCCGTGCCGATCACTCCGCCCGCCACGCTCACGGCCGCTTCCGTCGCCGCGGGACCGCGCGTGTCGCTCACGTTCCCGACCAAACCCACGGCGGAACCGCCCGCCATCGCCGAACCGCCCGAGGCCGACGAGTGCCGCCCCAGGCCGGCGATCGTGGAAACGGTGCGGGAAGGGCTGGCCAAGATCTGGAATTGGCTACTTGTTAACGAGGAGTTCCGGCCCCGCGGGGTCAGCACGGAGTATGCCGTCGCCAGCGTCTGGCTGCTGCGCGTGGGGGTCGTGGCCCTGGTTGCGGCCAGTGGGTACTTCCTGAAGCTCTCCATGGACAAGGGCTGGATGGGCAAGGAGGCCCGCGTCGCCATCATCACGTTTGCCGGCCTGGCCATGGCGGTGGGCGGCTTGCGGTTGCTCGGTCGCCGCTATCACCTGATCGGGCAGGGGTTGCTCGGCGGCGGCATCGCGCTCCTGTACGGCAGCGCCTACGCCTCCGCCCCGCTATACCATCTCGTCCCCATGCCGGTCGCGTTCGGCCTCATGTTCCTCGTGACGGTGGCATCTGGCGTGCTGGCGGTGCGTGTCAATTCCCTGCTGATCGGCCTGTTGGGGCTCGTGGGCGGATACCTCACGCCGGTTCTGCTGCATACGGGCGAGGTGCGCCTCGAGGCGTTCTACGCCTACCTGCTGCTGCTCAGCCTCGGGGTGCTGGGCGTGGCCCGCTACCGCCAATGGCGGCTCCTGTACTACGTGTCCTTCGTGTTCACGTATGTCCTGTTCAGCCTGTCCCTGCGCGACTACGAACAGGCTCGCCACTTCCCGGCGGCCATGGGCTTCATCACGGCCTTCTTCGTTATCCACTCGGCCATCCTCTACGTGCGGCACATCGTGCGGGCGCAGACCTCCACGCTCCTGGAAGTTCTGCACCTGCTGGTCAACGCGGCCGTCTTCGCCGGTTTCGGCTACGGTCTGATCGATCAGCGGTTCGGCCGGCCCTACCCGGCGCTGCTTTCCCTGGGGGCGGCGATCTTCTTCATGCTGCAGGTGGCGACCTGCATCCGTCGGCGGCTCGTGGACCGCGGGCTGCTGATCAGCCTGCTGGCGCTGGCGGCCGGCTGCACAGCTTGGACGCTGCCGCTTGTGTTCGAGAAGGAGACGCTGACGATCAGCCTGGCCATCCTGTCAGCCACCCTGCTGTGGCTGGGCGGGCGCATGGACAGCAATGTGCTGATCCTGCTCGCCCGGCTGGCCTACGCCGTGGTCTTCTACCGCGTGCTGCTTCTGGAACTGCCGCACGCATACAACCGCCTGCCCACCAACGTGCCGCTGGCCGTCTACGGCAAGGGGTTGCTGGATCGCCTGTGGGTGTTCGGCTCCGCCATCGCCTCCGCCGTCATCGGGTTCTACCTCCAGCGCTGCCGCCCGCCCCGGAGCGAGGGGGTGGCGCCCGCCTCGGGCAACGATGTTGCCGACCCCCTGGGTGACGGGCCGATGCGCAGCGTGCTCTATGGCGCCGCCGTCGTCATGATCTTCCTCTGTCTGCACCTGGAACTGAACGGCGTGTTTCACTACTGGGAGCCGCTGCGGCTTCCCATGCTCACGATCCTCTGGTGCGGCATGGCCGCCTACTTCATGTGGGAGTATGTCTCGGGGCGCGGCGGTAAGGTCTTCCTGGGGGCCGCCACCCTGTTCGGCGCCGCGGCGCTGGTCAAGCTGTTGACCTGGGACTGTAATGCCTGGGGCCTGAACGAACTTGGTTTCTTCGCGATGGAGTCCTACAGCCTGCAGTATGCCTGCATGCGCTTCCTGGACTTCGGCACGGTGGGACTCCTGTTTCTGGGCCTGTGGCGTGCGGGGCGGGGCGGCGCGCGGGCGCCGGGGTTGGCCGCGGCTTTCGGGTACGGCTCGCTGGGGATGCTCTTCCTCTTCGCCTCGCTGGAACTGAATACGTTCCTGCACGTGCGGCTGGCGACGTTCCAGGCGGCTGGGATCTCGATTCTCTGGGCGCTGTTCGCCGTCGGCTTCCTGGTCGGTGGCATCTGGAGCAACGTGCGCCCCCTGCGCTTCGCGGGGTTGCTGCTGTTCGCCGTCGTGGGGTTCAAGGTCATGGTCCGCGACCTGGCCCACATGGAAATGGTCTACAAGGTGATCGCGTTCATGGTCATCGGCGCAGCCCTCTTGATCGGCTCGTTTGTCTACATCCGTTTCAGTCGCCGTTTCATCACCGGCGCGGAGGAACAGCAATCATGAGTGCGTGCCCGCTACTTTCCGCCTGGCCCCGCGCGTGCGCGGGCCTGGCGCCGGGGCTGCTGGTCGCGGGCCTGGCGCTGGCCGATTTGGCGCCCGCCCGTTATCCGTGGCGCAAGTCGCTGACACCGCCGGCTGAACGCGTCCGGGGTGTGGCGACCTTTCTCCTCGACGAGGAGGTGTTCGCGGTCGCGGATGCGGCTTGCGCCAACCTCCGTCTCGTGGCCGATGGCGGCGGCGAAGTGCCATACCTCGTCCGGCGCCAGACGCGTGCCGTGCGCGTCATCGAGGAGACTCGCGTGCCGGTGGCGACCGAGGCGCTGCGCGAACTGGCGGACAACCGCCTGGAACTGGTGGTGCGCATCCCGGCGGCCCATACGAACCGCACGTTTTGCGCGGTTCGGCTCGAAAGCCGGCAGACCGATTTCGAGAAGGAGGTCGTGATCGAAGGCTCTGCCGACCGGCAGCAGTGGGAGCCATTGGGAGCGGGCGGCGCGATCTTCGACTACACGCGGTTCATCAACCTGCGCAACGAGGAAGTGCCGTTCGGTCCGTCCCGCCACCCCTACTACCGGCTGCGCATCGGCAATATCACCGAGTCTCAGCGCTCGCCGTTCAGCAGCCTGACCCGCGAGCGGCGTGAAGGCGTGGTGGCGCGCGAGGAGGAGCATCTCGCGTTTCAGCGGCGCGACTTCCGCATGGACGCGGTCGTGTTCGTGGAACGCGCCGCCGTCGAGTGCCCGGCGCAGGTGGCCACCCAGGCTTGCAGCACGCTCGATTTCGCCTGCGAACGGGACGCGCGGCGGAAGGAGACGGTTGTGACGTTCAAGACGCATCGCGTGCCGCTGACGCACGTGACGCTCGACACGGTCACCGACAACTTCAACCGTGAGGTTGTCCTCGAGACGCCCGGCGCTGCGGCGGGTTCGGAGTGGCAGTGGATTTGCAGCGGCACGCTGCGACGCATCCACCTGGGCGGCGTGACCGCGGACACCGTCACGCTGGCCTTGCCCGGCGCCTGCCGCGCGGAACGCTATCGCCTGCGCATTCGCGACATGGACAGCCCGCCGCTCGAGATCCGCGGGGTGCGGCTGGCCGGCGAAGTGTGGGCAGCGGTTTTCCTTGCCGAGCCGGAGCCGGTCTACCATATTCTCTACGGCGGCGAAGGGGCCGACGCGCCGCGCTACGACCTCGGCGCCGTTCTGGCGCAGATGCCGTCCGCCGCGCCGGCCGTGTTCACGCCGGGCGCGCAGGCGGCCCATGCCGCCTATCGCGGCGGGTCGGGTCGGGCGCCGGTCAGTGCGCGTACCGTGCTGGTGGTGGCCATCGTGGCGGCCGTGGGTGTGCTGGGATGGTTGATCGTTTTGGCCGTGAGGAATGTGGAAACGCTGGGCGGCCGTCCGCCGCCCACGGATGGGATTGCGGGATCGTGAAGCAAGTGGCATGGATCGGCCGCCGGGCGGCCGTCGGCGTGTTGGCGTGGAGTCTGATCATGGCGGGTGCCGCAGGATGCGACCGGAAGCGGGCCGGGCAGGAGGTCCCGACGGAGGCAGCCCCGGCTGCGGTCGCCGAGGCGCCGGTGACGTCCGCCTCCGCGTTCACGGCGGCCTGCCAGCGGGGCTTGCCCCCCGACGGAGTGCTGCTGCTGGTTTACGCCGGGCGCCAGTGCATGGACGTCGTGGTGAACGGGCAGTGCGTCAAGCGCTACTCGATTTCCACCAGCCGCGTGGGACTCGGCAACCAGCCGGGATCCCAGCGTACGCCGCGCGGGCTGCACCGCGTGGCGGAGCGCGTCGGCGAGGGCGAACCCCTCGGACGGGAGTTCGTTGGCCGCCGGCCCACGGCGCGCGTCTTCGGCGCCGACCAGTGGTGCAAGCCCGATGGCGACGGGGTGCTCAGCCGCATTCTTTGGCTGGACGGTCTCGAATGCGGGCTCAATCAAGGGGGCGGGGTGGATTCGCGCTCCCGTTACATTTACATCCACGGCACGAATCAGGAACACCTGCTGGGCCAGCCGGCGTCGCACGGCTGCATCCGCATGTTCAACCGCGACGTCGTCGAGCTTTTCGATTTCGTCAAGGCCCGCGAAACGTGGTGCTGGATCGCCCCCGCCCTGCCCGCGCCCGTGGCGTGAGCGCGGGGGGTGCCCTCCCGCGCGTGACTTTGCTTCGTTCGTCGCGGTTTGCCCGGCATGACGACACCAGGACAACTGACGGAGTGGGATGACGAGCGGGGGTTTGGGTTCATTACACCCCTCCGTGGCGGTCCCCGAGTCTTCGTGCACATCAGCGCTTTTGGACGCAATGGGCGCCGGCCCGTCGCGGGGGAAGCGGTGGTATACACCGTCACTCGGGATGCGCAGGACCGGTTGCGGGCTCAGACGGCACGGTGCGTGACGCAGATGCCACCCCGGCCTGCCGGCCGCTGCACGCTGCGCAGCGTCGTTGGGGCTGTTGCGCTCGCGCTATTCTTGGATGCGGTGCTGCTGGGAGCGTGGCACTATGCCCATGATGGGGGGGGCCGTACCGCCCGCCCTGTGCCAACAACCGTCTCGACCGCCGGTCCGTCACCGCGCCTGCAGGACCACACGTGGGTGCAGCAACGGGGGACCGTCGTGCAGGTTCTGCCTGACGACAACAAGGGCAGTCGTCACCAGCGTTTCATCGTGCAGTTGGCGTCAGGACAGTGTCTGACGATCGCGCATAACATCGACCTGGCTCCGCGGGTGAGGGCGCTGCGTCCCGGGGCTGAAGTGGAATTCTACGGCGAGTATGTAGCCACGCCGGAAGGTGGCGTCATGCATTGGACGCATCACGATCCGGCCGGCAGGCGGGGCGGCTGGCTGAAGGTCAACGGCGCGACGTACCAGTAACGCAGGGGGCTTCCGTCGCGCATAACGGCCGGGGACGGCCGTCTCAGGAGCCCAAAACGCTATTGCCGCCGGTTTCACCTCTGTGTACTGTTGCTGCGGCCAGGTGTGCGGGGCGGACGGATTGTACGTGGTGGGAAAGGAGCAGGCGACCGTGCAGGAGGATATCCGCTGGAAACAGCGCTTCGGCAACTACGTTCAGGCCCTGGAGACCCTTCGCCGGGCGGTGGAACTGGCCGGCCGCCGCCCGTTGTCCGAACTGGAGCAGCAAGGGCTGATCCAAGGGTTTGAGTTCACGCACGAGCTGGCGTGGAACGTCCTGAAGGACTATCTCGAGGCGCAGGGGTTCATCGGGGTCATCGGATCGCGAAACGCCACGCGGGAAGCTTTCGGCAATGGTCTGATTGGCGATGGCGATGCGTGGATGGACATGATCAGGGCTCGCAACCTGACCTCGCACACGTACAACCTTCAGATTGCCGAGGGCATCGTGAAGGACATCCTGACGCGTTTCTACCCGGCCTTTGTTGCACTGGAGCAGCGCTTTCGCGCGCTCGGCGGCGTCACCGCGGACCACGCATGAACCACGGACTGTCAGCGCAGGCGGTTGCCGGCATCCGGGAGGTGTTCGCCGGTTTTCCGGCCATTGAGCGTGTCGTCCTGTACGGTTCCCGGGCCAAGGGTAACTACAAGCCTGGCTCGGATATTGACCTGACGCTCCATGGCGCCGCGCTGACCGGCGCGCTGCTGGGCCGCATCGCGGACGCCCTGGACGATCTGCTCCTGCCCTGCCGTTTCGACCTCTCGCGCTACGCCGACCTTGCGAACGAGAGTCTGCGCGACCATATCGCGCGTGTCGGCTGGGTTCTCTACGAACGTGGGCGCGTTCCGGACGACCAGCGTGACCGCGCGGGCGGCCCTTGAGCGAGGCATTCCGAGCTCAGTTCGCTCTTTCCGTCAGCGCCAGCCGCGCACCAGGGCGCCTGCCTGGTTCCTGCCCACGTAGCCGCGGCCGTCAGTCTCGAGCACGGCCTCGTCCCGCCAGGCTCCGCCCGGAGCCTCTTTCGCCGGCCAGCGCAGGGTGAGGCGCCGGTCGCGCTGCGTCCAGCCCGCACCTGCCGGCCCGCCGCCGGTCAGCGTGCCGCCCGCCCGCAGTTCAATGGCGATGGGCGGGGCGTCCTGGACCTGGTGCTGCCAGCTCCCGACGGCCGCCGCTGCCGGTCCGGCGCCGGTGCGATTTCGTGTGGCCGGACCGGCGAGCGGCGCGCCGGCCAGGGGCCAGCCGGCCAGCCAGTAGAGCGGACGGATCTGCAGCACGCGCCCCTTGTGGACGTGGTCGGTCTCGATGGCGTGATGCACGAGCCAGTCAGCGTCGTCCGTGCGCAGGACGCTGTTGTGCCCGGGCCCGCTCCAGCGGCCATGGCTGGTCAGCACCAGCGTGCCGCCTCCCTCCAGCATGGGCCGCCCCTGCGCGTCGGCATAGGGACCGAGCACCTGCGTGGCGCGTCCGACGGCCACTTTGTAGTCGCTGCGCGCACCGCCGGCGGTGAAGTCCCACGACACGAAGAGGTAGTAGAATCCGTCCCGCCAGATCACGTAGGGCGCCTCGATGGCGGGGGGATTCACGTGCGCGGCGCGCGTGGCGATGGCGGTGACGGGCGCGCCCTCCCGCAGGCGACCGGTCCGCGGGTCCACGGGCGCCGCCTTGATGCCGGTCCAGAAGGAGCCCCAGAAAAGATACGGCACCCCCTGGCGGTCCAGCACGAAGGCCGGGTCGATGGCGTTGAAGTCGGTCTGCCCTTGCGCCGACTCCAGCACGAGGCCCCGATCCTCCCATCGGTACGCGGGCTCGGCGGGATCGAGTGTCCGGTTCACCGCGAGCCCGATGACCGAGCGCTGGCTGCCGAACGTCGAAACCGCGTAGTAGAGCAGGTACTTGCCGTTGTAGAGTGCGATGTCCGGCGCCCACACCGTCCGTGTGCCCGGCACCGCTGCCGCGGCCCACGGCGGCACGCCCGATGTGAACACTCGCCCGCTCGGCGACCACGTGAACAGATCCCGTGAGAACCAGATGGGGATTCCGCGGCCCGTGGCGAAAACCGTGTAGCCGCCGCGCGCCGGTGTGGCGATGATGGCTGGGTCGGCGCAATCGAACAGCCCATCCAGCGTGCGGGTCTCGGCAGGGGGCGCAGCCCGCAGTGCCCCCGCCAGGAACAGCCAGGCCAGCCCGATCAGCCCGGTCGAACGTTTCTGCCGCGATCTGCCTGTCAGGGATTGCATGACGCGTGATTTGACCAGAGCGGGCCGGACCCTGACAAGTCCGTTGTGCAGCAAAAGCGCTCGCATCGGCGCCCGCGGGGCGTTAACGTGCCGCGCGTGAATGCCTGCTGCACAGTAGCGCTTGCGTATCGTCGTCCGCCGTCGTTCGAGAGGGGCGGGGCCGGGCGCTTCGAACTCCACGCGGTCGGGGCGGGCGACGGGGCGGAGGGGCGCAGTGTGACCGCGCTGCTGGACGTGCCGCGCCCGGCGGACGCGAGTCCTCCCGGCGACGGTGAAACAGCGGCTGCGGTCGTGGCCCGGCTCACGGCCGCGTTCCCCGCGGGGGCGCGCTGGATCGCACACGACCCGGGCCCGCTGGCTGCCCTCCTGGCCCGTCCCGCGCCGGAGGTCGCCGGGCTGGATGTGCTCGATACCGGGCAACTGGCGCGCGTTTGCTTCCCCGCGCTGACCGACTACGACCTGGCCGCCCTGTGCGCGGCCCTCGAGCTGCCTCCCGCGGCCGACGACACCCCGGTTTCCCGCGCCCGGGCGACGCTGCAGCTCTGGACCCGCATCCAGAGCCGTGTCGAGGAGATGCATCCGACCCTGCGGCATGAACTCGCCCGGCTGTTGTCGCCGGGTCGGAAGCACCCGCTCGGTGCGTTTCTCAAGCCCGCTGGCGATGGTGCGGGCGGCGGGAGCAGGCGCTCGGCTCACGCGCTGGGCGAACTGCATCCGCGTACGCCGCCACCGCCGAAGCGGCAGCTGACGCTGGCCGAAGTGCACATGCCCCTGGCTGCCGCAGCCGTGGATGGCGTGTTTGGTCCTGCCGGCGGCATGGCCCGCCACCTGCCCGGCTACGAGTCCCGCCCCGAGCAGGGCGCTATGGCGCACGCGGTGGCCGACGCCTTCAACAACCGGCGCTGCCTCATGGTTGAAGCCGGCACGGGGGTCGGCAAAAGCCTGGCCTACCTCGTGCCCGCCGTGCTGTGGGCTTCCCTGAACGAGACGCCCGTCATCGTCAGCACCAGCACCAAGAACCTCCAGGCGCAGCTGCTGGAGAAGGACATTCCCCTGCTGAGCGCCGTCCTGGGGACCGCGTTCAAGGCGACCGTGATCAAGGGGCGGCGCAACTACCTTTGCCTGCGCAAACTGCTCTTCCTCCTGCGGCATGCCGCCATGGAACTCGATCCCTCCGAGCGGGCGCGGCTGGCCGCCATCCTGGCCTGGTCCACGACGACCGAGACGGGGGACATTGCCGAATGCGCCGCCTGCTCGACGGGCGGCGCCGCGCTGAACGAGGAGGTCACATCGGCCGGCGGCGAGTGCCAGGGGCCCCACTGCGATTGCCGCGGGCGCTGTTTCCTCTACCGCGCCCGCCGCAAAGCGCTCGCGGCCGACCTGGTCATTGCCAACCACTCCGTGGTGCTGTGCGAACTGCACGCCGGCGACGCCAGCGCGGTGCTGCCGGCCCACCGGCAGCTGATCCTGGACGAAGCGCACAACCTCGAAGACGCCGCGACCGCGGCCTTCTCGATCGAACTTTCTACTCGCCGGCTGAACTACCTGGTGGGGCGGCTGTGGCGGCCGGGCGGGCGTAAGGGCGGTCACGGGCTGGTTCCGCTGCTCCGGCAGCAGTTCGAGTCCGCGGCGTGCAAGTGCCCGCCCGAGACCCGGGCGCAGGCGGTCCAGGCTCTCGGGAAGATCGTCACGGAAGTGGCGATCTTGCGCGAGGTGGCCGAGCGCTTCTTCCTGGCGCTGTCCGCCCTCCTGCCGGAAGGCGCGGGGCGGGAATCGGTTCGCCTGTATGCCGACGATCGCCCGGCAACGCCCTGGGCCGCCATCGGCGCCGCGCAGCAGGCCTTCGCGGAGGGGTTGGCGGCGGTGTTTGGCGCCATCGAGACCGTTCTCGGCTGCCTGCGGTCAGCCGAGGCGGAAACGGTGAATGACCGGGCCGATTTCACGCTGCAGCTCGAAAGCCTCGGCATCGAGATTCGGGAGTTCATCGGCGAGATTGACTTTGTGCTGACGGCTCGCGACGAGGATCACGTCTACTGGGTGGAACGGCTGCCGCCCCGCTTCGGGCACGCCTGCGCCTGGGCCGCGCCGATCCAGGTGGGCGCGCAATTGGGCGAGCTGCTTTACAGTCACAAAGACTCGGTGGTGCTGACCTCGGCCACGCTTTCGGTCAACGGCTCGCTGGCCTACATGCGCCAGCGACTGGGCCTGGACAGCCTGCCGGAAGAGCGCAGCGCGACGCTGCTGCTGGGGTCGCCGTTCGACTACGAGCGGCAATGCCTGGCCGTCACGCCCATGTTCCTGCCGGAACCCGACGCCGGGCAGGGGGGGTATGCCGAGGCGCTGGGGTTGCTGATGGCCGGCGTCTTCCGGCGCACGCGCGGCCGCGGACTGGGGTTGTTCACGAGCTACGACATGCTCAAAAGGACGGCCGCTGTGTTGCGGCGGGAGCTGGCGGCTGACCGCCTGACGATCCTCGTCCAGGGTGAGGCGGCATCGCGCGAGACGCTGCTCGAGACGTTCAAGCGCGATGGCGCTGCCGTGCTGCTCGGCACACACTCCTTTTGGGAGGGGGTGGACGTGGTGGGCGACGCGCTCTCCTGCGTGGTTGTGGCCCGCCTCCCGTTCGCCGTGTTCACGGAGCCGATCATCGAGGCCCGCTGCCAGCAGGTCGAAGCCGCGGGCGGCAGCGCGTTCATGGATTTCTCCGTGCCGCACGCCGTGATCAAGCTGCGGCAGGGCTTCGGCCGGCTGATCCGCAGCAAGACGGATCGCGGCCTGGTCATTCTCGCCGACCGCCGCATCCTGACGAAGCGTTACGGCCACTGCTTCCGCAACAGCCTGCCCGTTCCCGTGCGGCCCGTGGCCGAAGCGGCGGAACTCCTGGCCCTCGCCGACGCCTGCTTGCGCGGGGGGTCGGCGCCCGGCGATATTTCGGCGTATGTGTGAGTTGGCATTTGCTTGCTTACGGGGCTGAAAGTCGCTACCGTTTCGCGGCAACAAGGGTAGCAGGAGGGGAGTAAGCTATGACTGCACGCAAGTATGTGATCGTTTTGCTGCTGGGCTTCGTGTGCCTGGGCCTCAGCATCGGAGTGGTTTCGGCGGCCATGGTGCGGCAACGCATCCAGCAACGCCTCAACGAGCAGCAGGCGCGTCTCAACGCCGGCATACTCGGTCAGCAGGGGCAGCAGATTCGCGCCAACCTGATGCAGGATCTCGGTGCGGCAGGCGTTCGCAACGAACCGCTGCGCACCATGCTGGCCCGGCACGGCTACACCGTGCAGCTGCCTGCGGCGACCCCGGACAGCGCCACTTCCAACGCAGTACCGAACGCAGCGACGGAGAAGAAGCCTTGAAAAACACCCTGTCCAGCCAACCCGCCGGCCAGCCTGTCAGTCAGCCATCCAGCTCCGAGGAGTTACCGGGACCTTTCTGGCCGCTCGTGCTCATGGGGCTCAGCCTGGGGACCATCCTGACGTGGAACCTCGTGGCTACCTTGCGCGACTGCTATATGGGCGTGCGGATGCGCGACCAGCAGGATACCGCAGCGGCGCAGGCGTTCGAGGCCGAGGAGAAGATGAAGACGCTGATGTTCGACCTCATCGCTTTGTCAGCCAAGAACACCGAGGCGAAGACGATCGTCGATAAGTACCAGATTCGGTACAACACGGCGCCCCAGGCGCCCGCGCCCGCGGCAGGCCAGACTCCGCCCGCGACGCCCAGCGCCGTGCCGGCGACAAACAGTCCGGCCGCCAAACCGGCCCGCTGAACGCGAATGACGGTTGGCTGCGCTCCCCTGCCGGCACATATTGGCATGCCATTCGCCGCAGAGGTCCGGTCGGGAGTGCGATCCTGACCTGCGAGGCTACCCGCCCCGTCCGCGTCAGCGCCGCCGCGCCACGTGGGTCGGGATTCCAATCCTGACCACTCCCGCACCGTGATCGTCTGACGTTCCGCGCGGTTCGGCTTGTGGCCTGGCCCCTTCCTTGGCACCCTCCTCCCGGTTAGGGTCAACGACCTTCAAGGGCAGACAATCACACGCCAACCATGGCCATCCGCGAGCTGGCTGCGCGGGAGGGTAAGCAGGGCCAGGATGACGGGAGGAAAGCTCGGCAGAAATCAGAACCGGAAGTAGATGAACGCCGCGGAATTCGTTGCCCCGAGGGTCACGATCAGCAGCAACAGGGACGCGTAGACCACGATGCGCCAAGGCAGGCTCGCCTGCAGGATTTCCTCTGCCCAGTGACGATCCTTGTAGATGAGGAGATGCGTCACAACCACGGCCGCGACAGCCGGGACAATGGTGTGCGAAAGCAGGAAGGTTCCGCTGGTGTTCCAGGTTGCCAGTCGGCTGAAGTAGATCCAGGCATTGCCGCAGCCTTGGGCGCGAAAGAAGATCCAGCCGACCAGCACGACGCCGAGGGTGAGGGCGCGGGATGCAATTTGCCCGGCCGCCCCGCGAATCCGGCCGGACGGTTGCGCGGGCGGTGGACGCAGCGTCAGCCAGGCCTTATGAACGACCAGGGCCACGCCATGCAGCCCACCCCACACGACGAAGTTCCAACTGGCCCCGTGCCACAGGCCGCCCAGGAGCATCGTAAGCATGAGGTTGACGTAAGTCCGTGCGACACCCCGGCGGTTGCCGCCGAGCGGAACGTACAGGTAGTCGCGCAGCCAGGCAGAGAGGGACATATGCCAGCGCCGCCAGAATTCAGCAATGCTGAGCGCACTGTAGGGCATGGCGAAATTGTCCATGAAGCGGAAGCCCATCATCCGTGCGCACCCGATGGCCATGTCCGAGTAACCGGAGAAATCGCAGTAGATCTGCACCGCATAACCCAGCAGCCCTTGTAGTAGCGTCGCAGCATCGAAAGCCCCCGGATTGGCGAAAATGGTGTCCACGTGCGACGCGATATTGTCGGAAATGACGATCTTCTTGACTGCGCCGACGGCGAACAGCACCAAGCCGGCCTCGATGTCCATCCACGAGCCGCGGACGCGCCGGGTGAGTTGCGGAAGGAAATCCGCCGCACGGACGATGGGGCCAGCGACGAGTTGCGGAAAGAAGGCCACGAAGAGCAGGAAATCTCGCACGTTCCGACAGGGCGCAAGTTGGCGGCGATACACGTCGATCGTGTAACTCATGCTCTGAAAGGTGAAGAACGACACGCCCGCCGGCAGGATGATGTCGAAATGGACCGGATTCAGCGTCACGCCCACCAGCGAGAGCAGGAAGACGACGTTGTTGCCGAGAAAGTTTGTGTACTTGAAGAAGCCCAGCAGGCCAAGGTTGATCACGAGGCTTAGGACCAGCAAACCCTTGCGCCGGCCTGGCGATTCCATCTCGGCCAGGCGACGGCCAACGTAGAAGTCCACCAGCGAGGTGAAGAGGATCAGACCACCGCAAGCGACGTTCCAGCTCATGTAGAACAGGTAGCTGGCCACAAGCAGAAAACGCTTCTCGCCCTCGAAACTGCGCCACATGCCGCGCAGTACCAGCACAAGAAGAAAGAAGAGGACGAATTCGAACGACGTAAAGATCATAGCGCCGAGAGCTCGCCCTTCAAGCGTTCGAGGAAGAAGTCCGTGGCCACGGCACGGCCGGCAACGTTCAGGTGCACAAGGTCCCAGTAGTTGGAATCGGACTGCAGCGCCGGCAGATCATCCAGTCGCACCCAGACCACACCGGGAACCGCGTGCCTGACCCCGGCGAGGGTGGACTCGAATTGAACTTCCGTGTTCGCGTCCAGGAACGCCCCGCGGTAGTAGGCGGACACAGGCAACACCACGACCACTGCGTGACCGTGCGCAACGGCCTTCTTCAACATGCGCTCCAGGGCCAAGCGTTTGGGGCCGTTGAAGGTGTGGCACCCGCGAATGGCGTCTCGGAGCACGGCCACGTTGCGCAAAAGCCGGGCACGGTCCCAGTCCGTGATCCGCGCCGCCGCAGTGGCGATGGCCTTCTGTTCGAATGACGGCCCGTCCGCCACGGTCGCCGAGGTAGCGCCCATGTTCCGCCAATCGCGCAGCTTCTGGCGCACGCCCACCATGACCGCAAGGGATCGTCCGGCGGTGGGAAACGCCTTTCGTGAGAAGAAGAGCGGATACTGGCTCAACACGCGTTTACAGCAGGGCCATTCCGTCCGGGTCTGCCACAAGTCGCGCAGCGTTTGTTCGATCGGTACAAGCTCGGCCCGGTAGTCCGAAACACAGTACTCGTTGAAATCGAAAAGCGACACACCCACCACAGTGAGCGTCGCCTGCTCGCAACGCGCCTGAAGCTGCTCCAGTTCCACGGGGGACCCGCTCGCCACGCCGAACGTGGCCACAGCGCGGTTCCACGACTGCGCGATGCCTTCCCAGTCCAAACCGTAAAAGAGTAGTGATGATCCCGCCACGAAAACGGGGGGAAGCCCCGTGGCCGAGCCCAACCGCGCTGCGGCCACTGCGTTCCTCCCGCCCAGTTTCAGCCAGCGCACGAGAACGTGATCGGCGACGGCGGCCAAAACGACGCTAGCCAGCACGGCAAGGAGGCGTTGCGGGCGACCGATCATGCGTGTACTTCGGTGAACACACCGCCAAACCATAAACCACCTGCAAAAAAAGTGCGCCCGCGGACTCCGCGGGCGCTCTGCCATCGCTCCTCGGGCGGCACTCGCTCGCACCCGACGAATCCGACCTACGCTGTCACGAGCATTTCGACAGGAGGAGAGTGTCAGAACGATCTCGGAATGACAAGCCTGTAGTGGGGCTTGCGCAGGGCAGACGCGTCAAATCCCTCTCTGATCTGTCTGAAACGTGTGCCAAGGGGGTGGGATCGTGAAGACGGAGGCACCGAGGTGGCCCGGGGCGGTTGCCGGGCTGGGGTGAGGCGGCGATCGGCGGGGTGACGGGCCGCGAGGCGGCGTCCGGGGGCGTGGGACATGGGGCGGCGCGAAGACCGTGCCACCGGAGGGGGGTTGTGTGCGGCTGGTACTCAGCCTGGCGCGAGGCTGCGGAAGACATCGGTGGGTCTGTGTGCGGTTGTCTGCGGGCTCCTGGCGGGAGTGGGGGTCGGCGCGCAAGCCCAACTTCATCCTCATCGTCACCGACGACCAGCGCTGGGATACGCTGGGTGTCGTGCAGCGGGAACAGGGCGAACGCGTCCGCTTCCCGTTCCTGAAGACGCCGAACCTCGACCGGCTCGCCGCCGAGGGGGTGCGCTTCCGCTACGCCTTCGTCGTGAACTCGCTCTGCGCGCCGAGCCGGGCGACCTTCCTCACCATCCTGCACCGCACCTTTGCCACTCCCTGTCTCCTGTGTGCGGGGATCGCGGCGACCGTCGGTTGGCTGACCGAACGCAGGGCCGACGGTCACTCCGCCAGCAGTGCACGCCCCAGGGCTGTCAGGTTGGGCGGATTGACCTCCCGGCCCTCCATGTCGAGCAGCCGGCATGTGATGAACTTGCAGACCACGCTGTTGCCTTTCGGCAGTGGCATGCCGCCGCCGACGAGCAGGCGGCTGCCGGGGCGGAGTCGCAGTTGAGTCTGCAAACTGCTGTCGGCGAACTCCGGTTGAGGCAGGGCCGTTTTCGCCACGCCGGTGGCATGACCCAGCAGCACCTCGTAGGGCCGCCAGTTATCCAGCGCCACTTGCTCGGACGCAAGTGTCACCGAGATTGTTTGCCGATCCGGCGCAATCTCCGGCAATACCATGAGGATGCACCCGACCTCGCGCGTTTCGAAGCCGCCGGGCAGGGTGGCCACGCCGCAGACTCCGCCATTGGTCGCCGCCCCCGTGAACGCTTCGCTGGTGATCTCCGTCGGATAGCGCTCCTCGATCACGGCCTTGACAGTAGCTTCGTTGCCGCTCTGTGTCAGGATCGTGGGCGCCGCCTCGAGTTTGCCTCTGCCCTCCCGGTCCGCGACCGCGAGCGCCTCGGACAGGGGCAGGTTCGTGCGGGTGGCGGATTCCAGCGTCGCCAGCGGGAACGACACGAACTCGACTGTGATCTGCACC
>CAYOBW010000076.1:0-26647 GCA_964402115.1 uncultured Victivallales bacterium | reverse complement strand
CCGACGACGGGCATCGCGGCAAAGGCGAAGAGGACAAGGAACGGCTGAAGATCATAGTGGAAACACTCAACGAGGATTACCACATCGCCTTCGAGGAAGCCGACCGGGTGGTGAATGCCATCAAGCAGAAACTCGAAGCCGACGAACCACTGAGGGCCGCCTTCAAGACCAACAGCATCGAGTTCCTGCGCAAGCAAAAACTCAAGGACAGCATTAACGAAGCGTTCCTGAGCAACGCCGACGAGTTCCTGAGCTTCATGTCCAAGACCGAGACCGACCCCGCCTTCGGCAAGTTCTTCTTCTCCGAGATGTTCAAATGGTATGAACAGTCGGTTGCGAGGTAGCGAGGCGGACCGGCGTCGCGAGGCAGCCCGTCCCCCCTCACGGCGGGGGCTGCGCGCGCCGCGACAGTCTACTCGCCCGCGAACCGCCAACCCGGCTGCGCGTCGCGGCCCAGCGGCAGCCCGCGCAGCTGCGCGCGCAGGAGTTCCACGGGGATCGGCCCCGCGGTCAGCACGGCGTCGTTGAAGGCCTGCTCGGTTTGCCGCGCCGGCACCTGTTCAGCGTGTAGCGCCAGCAACTGCTTCCCGCCGATCATGTAGGCCGCCTGGTACAGCCGCGGGGTCTGTGGGTGGATGAACCGGCGCACCTCGCCGGTCGCAGCAAAGCGCTCGTGGCCGACCCGCTCGACCAGGAAGTCCACCATTTCGTCCGGCTGCAGGCGGCCAAGCTGGAACCGCAGGGACACGATGATGCGCGCCGCGCGGTTCATGCGCCAGAACAGCATGCCGATCTTCTCCTGCGGCGTGCGCGGCCACCCCAGCGCCCAGAACCGCAGCTCGCTGTAGAGGGCCCAGCCCTCGATGGAGAAGGGTGTCCCGAACCTGTCGCGGTACTCCATGTGGCGGTCGCCCTGGAAGCGTTGCAGGTGGTGGCCGGGAATCAGCTCGTGCGGCACGGTCAGGCGCGTGAAGGCGCGGTTGTTGCCGCGCATGACCATGAGCTTGTCTTCCTGCTTCATATCCTCCCGGGCGTACGCCACCTGCATGCCCTGGTCGCCATACGCGGCGTAAGGGATCGTCTTGAGCGTCTCGGGCGCCATCATCGTCATCCGCCACGTCTCCTCGCACAGCGGCGGCACGGTGGCAAAGCGGTGCTGCTTCGTGAACGCAATGGCATCGCGCGCGGTCTGCGCCACAAGTTCGTCCTGCCCGCCGGGCGGAGCAAAATCCGCCTTCACCCTGGCCATGGCGGCCTTCCAGTCGTCGCCGCAGCCCAGCGCCTGCGCCGCCTTCCGCATCTCGCCCTCGCACCAGGCCAGGTCCCGCTCGCCGATGGCGATGAGTTCGTCCGCCGTGTACGGCAGAAACTCGAACCGGAGCGCCTCGGCAAGGGCCTCGGCCCCCAGCGGCTCACCCACCAGCGGATCCTCGTCCTTGCCCTTCTGGCCGGCCACCTCCTCGCGCAGGAACTTGGCGTACTCTTCGAGCTGCCTGCCGGCTTCCTCGTAGGGAGCCTTGACCCACCATGAGAACTCGGGCTGGTAGCCGGCGTAGAACTCGTACCACCTGCGCAGCGTAGCCTGCAACTGCCCGACGGCCCCCGCCGCACGCAGGGCCAGCGCGGGCGACAGCGCGAGCGCCGGCTTATCGTCGGCCGGCTGCCCCGCCGCTGCCGCCGCTTTCCCGCCCGCGTCCGCCGCACCAGCCGCGGGCTTGTCGGCCGGCGTGTCGGGCTTGTCCTTGTCCGCGGACTTCCGGCCCTTATCGACCCGCTGCTTGAGCGTCTTGGCCTGCTCGGAGACCTCGGCCAGCCGGCCTGCCACCGCCTGGCTGTCCACTGCTTCACCGCGCCAGCGGGCGTGTTCCAGGTCGTTGATCGTGCGCCGAAACCCCAGCAGCGGCTCCAGCTCCGCCAGCCGCTGCCGGGCGCGGACCTGGCCCGCGCGCGAGCGCTCCAGGTCGTTGCGCAGGAGGACGTAGTCCACGCGGCCCGTCACGTCGAGCGCGTCGACGTCAACCGCCGCGAGCCGGCCAAGCCAATCCTGGTAGAATCGCTCCAGCCGGTCGAACTGCACCTCCGACCACGCCAGGTCATAGAAGCGGCGCACGCTGTACTCATCGGCCGAGCAGGCGCGAATGAACTCCACCATCCCGGCCGTCGTGGCAGGCGCCACCGCCACATGCCCCTGCCCGTCCGCCGCGGCGGCCGGTTCCGGCAGCAGCGTCGGCGCGACCAGCAGCGCCACGAGTCCCCAGCGAAATCCTATCTGACACACGGTAGTCTCTCCTTTGCAGCCTGGCCGGCAGCGGCAGGCCGCCTGTCCGGGTTGTACGGCTCGAAGTCGATACTATACGCGATGCAGGCCCCGACGCGCACGGCCTGATTGCGGGGCCCCGTTTTGCGGGCGTACTCGTCTACATCCCCTTCCCCACATCCAGCACGCGCGTTTCGCCTTTGCGTAGCGATAGCGAGAGAGCCGGCCCGCGCCCTAGCTCCGCGCGGGTGAACAGGTCGCGCACCGGCGCGGCGCGGCCGGTGTCGAGCGTCACGGGGCCGTCCGCCGCGCCGTGCAGCACCAGGTACCTTCCGTTGGCATAGATGTTGCAGTCCGCGCCGGCGTAGAGGTGCACGCCGGCTGCGCGCGCGGCCAGGCGCAGCAGCTCGCTCGTCAGCCCCGGCGGGCCGACGAAGAGCGAGGCGCCCTCCGCCCCGAGCCGCAGCGCGACGGCGACCGAGCCGTCCGGGTACGTGGCCAGGATCTCCTCCGGCCGCGCGTCGGCCACGGCGAACAGGGGTTCGAGCGGCCGGCGGACGCCAAAGCCCTCGCGCAGGCCGAGCGCGTGCCCGCGCTCGCCGGGCGTCGCGAAGGCCTGCACGCCGGACAGCCGCCTCAGCGCAAAACCGGTCAGCTCGCGCATGGCCGCCTCCGGCGTCGGCGCGCCGCCGTCCTGCGCCCCCGGCGCGTAGCACCAGATGCGCGCCCGCCCGCGCATGGCCGCCAGCAGCTCGCGCCGCCGGGCGGGATCCAGGCACCACGCGTTCAGCAGCACATAGAGCTTCGCCGGCACTCGCCCGGCGGCCACGTCGTCAGCCAGGTACTGGCCATACGGCGCTCCCAGGCGACCCAGGGGACGGCGCGCTTCGTACACGAGGGGCCGCGTGACCGCCACGCCCACGCCCGTGACGCGCCACATGGAGGCTTCGTCCAGCACGGCAGCCACCTCGGGACGGAAGGGCGTCGGGTGCTTCAGCAGCGGTTCATCGAGGGCTTCGAGCCGCTTCATCACCTCCCACAGGCGCGGATCGTCGAACCAGCCGGTTACGCCCAGGTCCATCCACCACGTGCCGAAGTGGCGAATCGCGCACTGGCCGGTGTTCCGCAGCAACTCGGCGCAAGAGTCCTCGAGGGTGTTCACGTGATCCGCCGAACCCGGCTGCGTGCCGGTGGCGAGGAAGGTGTGGGTGTCGTCTTCGCACAGCCACAACTTGCCGGCAAGTGCCACGCTTTCGGCAGCGGTCATGGCAGGCGCGCTCTCCCCGGGCCCCCGGTCGAAGTAGGAGATGGGCGAGCAGAGGATATCGATGTCGGGGCAGTCCAGCACGCGGCGCAGGGCGTAGTGCCCGGCCGTGGCGGGGCCGTTCGCCACGGGACCGAACTCGAACACGTAGCCGTAGAAGAACAGGACGAGTTTCCGGCCGCCGCTGGCCGCGCGAGTCGTGCGCGCGAGGGCGCACACGCAGTCGGCCATCAGCTCCTGCTGGAACCGGGCGAAGTCCGCGAGGGGCTGCTCGCGCGGCCCTTCGCGGAACGTCCCCGCCGGCGACGCGCGACGGAGGCCGGCCGCGGGCACGGCAGCCGACGCCAGCGCCGCCGACGGGTCGGCCCAGGCCGCGCGCAACGCGTCGTCGCTCCCGTAGCGCGCGGCCAGCCAGCGCCGCCACTCGCGGCGATCCGCCGGCGCGTAGCCGTTGAGCCCCTGCTCCCAGGTCGCCTCGTAGAACCACTCCCCGGTGTTCTGGCCCGCGGGATGGTACCCGGCGATGCGGTCGCCGAAGGCCGCTTCGAGGTGGCGCACCAGCGCGTCAAGCCGCTCGCAGGCGTCGCGGACATAGACGGCGCCCGGCACCGCCATACCGCGACCGCGGCTGCCGCTGTCCCAGGTCATCGCCTCGTCGGGATGCGCCGCCAGCCACCAAGCCGGCGCATCCATCGCGATGCGCGGCACCAGCAGCGCGCGGGGATTCGCCGCGAGCACCTCCCGGCAGCGCGCCTCGGCGGGGCGCCAGTCCGCGGCCTGTCCCGGGGGCGGCCAGGGCAGGTCGCAGGGGAAGCTGACGAAGGGCACGCCCGCCGCGCCCGCGAGGCGGATCTGCGACTCGAACGGACCGGGCGGGCCGCCGAGGTAGACGTAATGCGCGCCCGGCCGATAGAACGCGACGGTAAGCGCGCGGGCAGGCTCGGCGTGCGCCCAGAACCGCACGCGGTAGCGATGGCCCTTCAGCAGGCGGAGATTCGACTGGTGGTAGATGTGGAAGTCGGGCCAGTCGCCGGGCGGCGCGCGGAGCGACAAGCCGAAGCCGCCCGAGCCGTCGCGCCCCCGGCCGGCCTCCACGCGGACGGCGCCCACGGTGTTGCGGGCATCCGGCGGCCAGACCGACCACGCCCGGAAGAACGCCTGCGTGCCGCCCTCGAAGCACTCCGCGGGCAGGGTGTCGATCGGCTCCGTGAGGTCCGTCACGCTGATATCGTCGAGGACGACCTCGCCGGGGGCTTGGCCGAAACGGAAATGCAGCGTGGCGTGGCCGGGCTCGTCCTCAGCCGGGGTGAACTCGAACGCCACCTCGCCCGCGGCGGGGCCGACGGGCAGCAGCCCCGCCCGCTGCGCCCCCCAGAACATCCGGGCCCGCACCGGCGCCCCGTCCACCACGATGCGCGGGACGCCGTTCGTCACCTGCACCCGCGCGCTTTCGATGGCGCCGGCGGATGCGACGAACGCGAGCACGGCTGAGGCGAAGGCTGGGCGAGCGGCGCACACGAACATGGGCGGCGAAATCAACTTCGTGGTCTCTCAGCAACTTCAAGAACTCGCGAAAGTCGTCGTGGATATGCACGTCCCAGTCCTTCCGCCGTGGTTCTGCGCAAGCGCTCCAGGAGATCCAAACGCTCCTCATGGGCTGCCGGCGTTGCGTCAGCCCGGATGTTGGCGTCGTCCCCCAGTCTACCCACTGAAAGCACGCGCGCCACCGAAACCGCTCTCCAGGCTTCGCCGCGTCGTGCAGGTTGCGCTTTCGTCATGCTTCCTTACCCTTGTTCCCGTCGCCGTGTCGGTGACGCACGCCGCCTTTGTAGCAGAGGCGGGACGATGGGGACAAGCGCTTCCGCCAAGGCAGACGCATCTTATCAGCCCCGGTTTCTTGGGCCTCCGTTCCCAGCCACGCTGCCCGTTAGGGGGGCGCCGAGGCCGTCGCCCCTCCAGGGAGGACGGTGACCGCACGGGGTGGAGGGCCGCTGGCCTCCGCGGCCGCAGCGGGCGGGGAGAGGGATCTGCCGGGTCACGGACAAATTTGATGCGTTTGCCCTGACGCTTCCGCTGCGCCCAAGCGCCTAATGAAGGCTGGCAACTGGGAACCCAGGGCGAAATGGCGGGAACAACGCCGTTCTATCTCGGCGTGCGCAATACCGGCGCCAGGACATCCCCCGCTCCGCTGTCCCACCACAAATCACCTGGCACCGTTCGGGCATGAGCGTGACTGTAGGCCCCCGCTCTCTCACAACACGGTCACCAACAGACCGATAGCCATACCCGCAAGGAGCCAGACAAGAATCAGCACGTAGCCAAACACCAGCTCTCTCCGTCGCTTCGCCGCCACTTCGGGCGCAACCTCATCGAGTCGCCTCCCATTGCGTACTTGGTAGACGTACTCGAACCAACTTAACGCAATGTCATGCCTTTTCAGTACCTCACGAGCATGAACATACAATCGCACGTACCGGGCGTTCAGGATGAGGACCAAGAGCAGAGTGAATACCGCCCAGACCGGAATGATTCCGCAGCGCAAGTTCTCGAATACCGAACTCGTATGGCTCATTTCAGCGCTTCCCGGATCTGGGCAAAGTAGTTGAGGTAGAACTTGAGGATGACGAAGACCGCCACCCAGACGACAACGGCAAGATACAGTACCGTCGGCACGATCGCGGTCAGGCGTTCCGAGGTCGTCCGTGCGTCGAGCTCGGCCTGCTTGCGGATGCCGAGCAAGGCTTCCTCCAGTCGGCCGCTCCGCACCCCCGTGACGAGCCTGCTGACCGTCTCGGCGTCGAACGCGCCTGTCCGCTGCAGCGCGTCGCCGAGGTCAACGCCGTTCGCAACCCACGGCACGGCCCGCAGCAGCCTGTGTTCGAAGATGCAGTTGCCGGTTGCTCCGGCGGCCAGGGCCAGCGCGCGCGCATGGAGGATGCCGGCCGTGTACAGGGCCTCGAAGGACTGGCAGAACCGGATCAGGCACGACCGGCGCACCATGCGGCCGACGAACGGCAGCGCATAGGCGACGCGATCCACCGCCCGGCCCAGGGCGGGAACGCGGTGGCGCACGCGATAGCCGTGGTAGAGCCCAAAGCCCAGAATGTAGATCGGCAGCAGGGTGCGCAGAAGACACGCGATCCCCGCCGACAGACTCCCGCCCGGGCCGAGCACCGCAAGCAGGGCACTGACGAACACGGCCACGTGCAGCAGGATCGCGGGGTAGATCAGGCGGGTCACCAGTTGCCGGCGGACATGGTGCTGCGCATCGCGCCGCTCGGCCAGGTCGAGCAGCACGCGGTCGAGCCGCCCGGTTTCCTCGCCGACCCGGATGAGCGCCAGTTCGACCGGGTCGAGCAGCCCGACGTGCCGGGCCAGGGCTTCATGGAGCGGCGCCCCGCGCTCGACGCAGGTGTATAGATCCGCGGCGATTGTCCGGAAACGACCGGGCGCACACCCCGCCAGCGTCCGCAGGCCGTGCAGCGCCGGCAGCCCCGCCTCGAGCATCGTGCCAAGCTGACGCAGAAAACACCCAGCCGCGGAACTCACGCGTTGAAGTCTCCTTTCACGCCCGCCACCGTAGTCGGCTACCGGGCGAAGAGCGAGCCGAAACACACGGCAACCCAATCCGCACACCTTGTAAAGTGTGCGGATATTCTGCGCGGGACCGAGAGGCTGTGAAACGGCGCTGTCCGCCCGCCTGCCGGCTTTCGCCCGGCTCCCCCGTTCCACCCGGCGGCAGCGCCAACACACACGATGGCATTCGGGTGCTCTTTTCTGTTTGCACGCGCAACGGAGTTGACTACTCTCCGCGGCAGGTGGCATTCGGTGATGCCCGCCCGCGTTGTTAGCCTCGTGAGTGAAAGGACCGCATCCATGCGTATGAACCAGAGCTCCAGCCCCCTCCCCCCGATGGACAAGCCCTTCAACGTGTCGCGACGCTCCTTCGTGAAATGGTGTTCGGCCACCGCGGCGGCCACCGGCCTGCCGTACTGGTTTCTCGAGCGCGAGCTCGCGGCAGCCGACGCGCCGGCCACGCCGCCCGCCGCGAACGACCGCCCCGGCATCGGGCTGGTCGGCTGCGGCGGCATGGGCTGCGGCGACGCGCGGGACGCGCAGCGCTTCGGGGAAGTCGTCGCGGTTTGCGACGTGGACGAGGGGCACGTCGACGAGGCTGTCAAGCGCTTCACCAAGGACGGCAAGGCCCCGGCCCGGTTCACCGACTTCCGCAAGCTCATGGAACGGAACGATGTGCACGTCGTCATCAACGGCACGCCTGACCACTGGCACAGCCTGGTCAACATCGCGGCCGCCCGGGCGAAGAAGGACATCTATGCGGAAAAGCCGCTGACGCTAACCATTGACGAGGGCAGGCAGGTGGTCAAGGCCGTGCGCGAGAACAAGGTCGTCCTGCAGACCGGCACCCAGCAGCGCAGCAGCCAGCGCTTCCGCCTGGCCTGCGAACTGGTGCGCAACGGGCGCATCGGCAAGCTGAAGGAGGTCACGGTCTGGCTGCCGGCAGGGCTGCGCGAAGGGCCCTTCACAGCCAAGCCCGTGCCACCCGGGCTGAATTGGGACTTCTGGCAGGGCCAGGCGGTGAAAGTGGACTATGTGCCCGAGCGCTGCCACCGCACGTTCCGCTTCTGGTACGACTATTCGGGCGGGACCATGACCGACTGGGGCGCCCATCACATGGATATCGGCTACTGGGCCGTCGGCCTGCCGGCCCCGACCGGTATCGAGAGCAAGACCCTCGCCACGCCGATCGCAGGCGGGTATACGGCCATCAGCGAGTACGGGGTGAAGTTCACCTACCCGAACGGCGTGATCTTCAACGTGCGCACCACGCGCGACGACAGCATCTACGGGGCGGTCGTGAACAAGGAGGGGCAGCGCAACGGCATCCGGTTCGAGGGCGCCGACGGCTGGATCTGGGTCAACCGCGACGAAATCACGGCTACGGACAAGGCGCTGCTGACCGCCCCCCTGCCCGATAGCGCGGAGCATCTCTACAAGAGCAACGACCACAAGGGCAACTTCTTCGACTGCATCAAGTCCCGCCAGCTGCCGATTTGCGATGTCGAAGTCGGGCATCGCTCCGCGTCGGTCTGCCACCTGGGCGCGATCTCGCTCCGCACGGGACGCAGCCTGCAGTGGGATCCGGCCAAGGAGACGTTCGTGGGCGAACATGCCGCGGAAGCCAACGCCTTCGTCGCCCGCGAAATGCGCAAGCCGTACGACTACAGTTTCGTGGGGTGACGCGGGACAGCTCAAACGGGCTCCCGGCACTCACTCCCGTCGCGTGGCGGGCTTGATCCTCGCGGCGACCGCCTCCCGCTGCGCGGCGAGGACGGCAGGATCGCGAGTGAAGCTGGTCAGACTGCAGGTGACCGGCAGGCTCGCTTCCCGGGCCGTCTCGACGCTACCGGCCTGCTCCGCGAGCAGCCAGAGGTACTCGTAGTCTTCCAGCGCGTCCCGGATGTTGGCGAGGCGGATGCTGCCGATCGGGCCGTCCACGCCGGCGTAGAGCAGCCGCCCATCGCCGTGCAACCGGTCATGGACGCCTCCGGTCGTGATGCTCCAGTCCAGCAGGGGGCCGCCGCGCGGATCGATGGGGCGGTCATTGTGCGGCAGATCCCAGATGTTCAGCCCCCAGTATAGGAGTCCGTCCAGCTTTTGCTGAAAGGCCTGCCACCCGAGGACGCGCGCCTCGATCAGCGGATCGTCGGCCAGCCAGTTCGCGTAGGGGTAGCGCGGTCCCATGCATACGTAGGCCCACACCTCCAACCCGTCCGCCCGGCACTTCTCGGCCTGCTCGAACCGGTACCCGGCGGTCAGCGGGCAGTTCCAGTCGATATTCAGGTCGCGCATGACCACCGGATCTTGCGGCACCTGCGCCGTGGTTAGCGTGCGGATGCCGGGATACCGCTGTTTCACCCAGCCGAAGTACTCGCGGATGATCGGATAGAAGTCCGCTCCGCGCTCATCGAAGGTGTAGATGAAAGCCCGGTCGAGCAACCCGGCGCGACGGAGGCCCTCGACGCAGGGGTCGAGACGCTGGATCAGCCGCTCCTTGAACGGGGGCGTGTAAACCTCCCTCTCGCTGAAACAGACCCAGGCGGCAGCTCCCCGCTCCTGGACCATATTGAGCACGTTGAAGGCGTTGAGCCCCGCCTGGCTGTAGTGCAGCAGGTCGTCCACGGCCGGCGGGTCCGTGCGCGAGATGTCGTCGGGATTCAGGCGATGCTGGAGCACGAAATCGCCGTAGCGCCGCCGCAGGCCGGCGGGCAGGGGCTTGCCGTAGACCCGCTCCAGGAAGCCATCCATCAGCGCGAAAGCCGTCTTCAGATGCCCGCGCGTCGGCAGCGAGAACCCGTGCACCGTGGCGCAGATGTCCACCTGGGTCGGCTCCCTCGCCTGGGGGCTGACGGTCAGCGTCCCGGTGTACTGACCCGCCGGAGTGCCGGGTGGAGCGTAGACCGTCACCCAGATGGGCTGCGCAAACAGCGGGCGCAGATGCACGTGGTCCACTGCCAGCAGGGGGTCCGGCCACCAACCCGGTTCGGCCTCCGGATACCGCGGATGCTGCCAGAGCTTCTCCAGCCGCACGAACCCGACCTGACGCCACTCGATGCGGCTGGCGGGAATGCGCTGTCCCGTCCGCTGGCAAACGAGGTCGCTGACAGCCACGCGCACCTCCCCCAGTTCCAGCCCGGGCGCGGCCAGTAACACCACCTGGAAGCTCTCGTACTCATTCCCCGCCAAGGCGATGGCGGCCCGCGGTGGGCACACAACCGCGGCCGGCAGCATGTGCGGCAGCACGCGCTGCATGCTGCTCTCGGTCCAGACAGCATAGCCCCGGCTCGCGGGCGCGGTCCCGGCGACAACCGGTCGCTCCCACCGAAGCGTCTCGTTGCGGAGATCGTCGGTGGCCGACAGCCGCAGCGTCAACGGGCCTGTTGCAGGCTGCGTCTGCGCCCAGGCAAAGGAAACGGGCGCCTGCGAGCCGGATTGCGCGGCGATCACGCCGCTGGCGCCAAGGAGCATGGCTTCCCATTTCGCCGGCAGGGTCGTGCCGCCCGCCACGGCCAGGCTCGCCCCGCCGAACAGGCCGGGCAGCACCCGCAGGTTTCTGAACTCCAACGGCGCCAACTCCACCTTGATGTCGTCGAACCATACCGTGCCCCGGGCTTTCCGGAACAGCACATGCACCTGGATGGACCGGACCGGCTTCGCCACGTCGCATACCAGCTCGGCGTATTCCCAGTCGTGCGAGCCGGCATTGAACGTCGCGATCTGCCCCCAGAGCGGCGTGCCATCCTCGTACTGCAAGTCGAGATAGACGCTATAGTCCTGCAGCACGTCGGCGCTGCTGGCGCGGCTCCAGCCGCCGATGCGCAGCGGGTGCTTGACCGGCGGGTCGAACGTAATCGTCTGGCGCGCGCCAAGAGCCGAGTCGGTGCTGCCGGCCGAACAGCGCAGGGAGCCGCTGCCGCTGCGTGCGACCGTGCGGTCGAGCTCAAACCCGCCGCCCACCGGCGACCAGGCCGCAGCAGCTTCGAAGCCGCCGTCCACCAACAGGTTCGTCCCGCGGGCAGGTGTTGCAGCCATCGCCGCAAGCGGCGCCAGGAGACTGAAGCACAAGCCTGGCAGGAGGAGGTTCATCGTCAGCGCTTGCTCCGCAGTTCCATGAGATCCTGTTCCTTGCCGGTCAGCTCGCGCCGCAGGCGCTGAACCTCCGCCTGCAACTGCCTGACGTCCGCGGGCTGATCGCTGCCGACAGCATGGATCGTCACGCCGACGCCGACCGCCGGCGCTTTCGACGCAGTGGCGTAGGCCGCATCGAAAGCAAGCGGCAGCGGCGCGGGCGCCGAGGCGAGGCAGGCTTCGCCGGAGCTGAGCCCCTGGACGTGGGCCCTGACGCGGATGACGCCGGGCCTGGTCGTTGCGCGCAGCAACGCGGTCGCCGTGCCGAACTCGGTCCGGACCGGGTTGGCGTGGTTGTACGCGCCGCCGATGATCTCGCCAGGCCCCTCCACCTCGAAATAGACGAGCTCGGACGCCAGCACCTTCGGCACGCCCTTGTTGTCCACCACGGTGGCCCGCATCGGCACGAAGTCCGAACCGTCCGCGACGAGGCCGATCCCGGCAGCGTCAACGGTCACGCGCACACCGCTGGTGCGCTCGGGATACTTCTTCACGACACGGGCCGCAACATGGCCGCCCACGAGCCCCTCGGCAACCATCTCGATCCGGCCGGTCCGATCCCGCCAGTCGCGCTTGATCACCGCATAGTCGAAGGCGTTGGTGAACGTGAAGGGCGGGTGCGGCAGGGCCCGATAGCCGGCGTCCGGCTTGCGCTGGCCAACCACCCGGCCCAGCCAGGTCAGGCGAACCTCTTCGCAGTTGCTGTAGACGATCACGTCGCGGCCCGAGACCTGGGTCAGCTCGTGCACGATGGCGACCAGCGGGCCGGTCGCGATGCCGGGCAGCTTGTAGTCGGGCGCATACTGGCTCCTGAACAGGTCGTAGGCGTAGCGCGGCACGCGAAAGCCGTCGAGCAGCCCGCCCCAGAACGGGTCCGGGTGATAGCCGCGCTGGTGGTCAATGCCGCACCACAGTGCCGCGCCGAGGCGGATGGGCGGCGTGGCGTACAGGCCGTCCAGGTCGCGCTCCCGGATCGCGGCCTGCTGGAGCAGCGGCCCCTCGCCCCACTCGCGCTTCACGCGCGTGGTGGCGTTGTGCGAGTAGAAGTTGTCCACCTCGCCGCCGTCGCCGTACTCGCGGGTGAACGAGTTCTTCGACTCGCGCAGGCCGCCGTGGTAGTAGAAGTCGAACCCGCCCTTCTTCGCCTCGTCCACGTCCGCGACGGTGAACATCCCGGGGAACGGAAACTCCTCGTGCGCGAGGCGATGCATCTCGCCCAGCAGGCGGCCCGGCTGGTGGGGCGTCTCGTTGAGCGCGGTCTCCCAGAGCAGCAGGGCGGGGTGATTGCGGTCGCGGCGCACGAGGTTGCGCGTGTCCTCGTAGATCCGCTGCTCGAAGGCGGGATCCTTGTCGTTGAAGAACTGCCAGCCGGGATTGGCGGTGGTGACGAGCATGCCGAGAACGTCGCAGGCGTCATAGAACGCGGGGTCCTGCGGATAGTGCGCCGCGCGCACCGCGTTCACGCCGCCCTCGCGGAGCAGCTGCACGTCGCGCCACTGGCCGGTGTTCGGCAGCGCATTGCCGACATAGGCGTAGTCCTGGTGCCGGTTGACGCCGTTGAGTTTCACGCCGATGAACGCCTTGTTCACGAACAGGCCGTCCTGGACGCGCATCTCGAAAAGGCGGATGCCGAAACGCGTGCGCAGGCTGTCCGCCACCAGGCCGGCTTCGACCACCTCCGTGCGGATGAAATGCAGGTACGGGTCGTCCGGATGCCACAGCCGGACACCCTTCGGCTCGAGGGACTGCGCGAGTTGCCGGCTCGCGCCCGCGTCCAGTTCAACCGGCAACTCGCTGCGCAGCAGCTCGCGACCGTCCGCCGTTTCCAGCAGCGTGCGCAGCATGACCTGGCGCGGCGCGGCGGAGGCGTTCGCGATTTCGGTGCGCACCTCGAGCCAGGCGTCGCGGCCGCTGACCTCCTTCACGCCGACAAACACACCGCCGCCGGCCGCGGTCGAACTCAGCTCCGGCAGGGTCACATGCACGGGCCCGGCCCGCACCAGGTACACGTCCCGGTAGATGCCCCCGAGATAGGCGAAATCGAGGTCGTTCTGCGGCTTGCCGGGCGGGTACGTCGGGTCGTCCGCGTTGTCCGCACGGACCGCGATGACGTTGTCGCGGCCGTCGGCCTGAAGCTGCGCCGTGATGTCCGCGGCAAAGGGCAGGTAGCCGCCGTAGTGCGCAGCGACCTGCCGACCGTTCACCCACACCACGCACTTGCCCATCACCGCTTCGAAGTAGATGAAGACCCTGCCGCCCGCGGCCGGCGCGGCGGCCTGGAACCGCTTGCGATACCAGGCCGGCCCCTGGTAGTTGCGGCAGCCGCTGGCGTTCTCCCCCAGCAGCTCCAGGCCGTGCGGCAGATTGGCGGCTTCCCAGCCGGCATCGTCGAAGCCCGGCTTCTCCGCGCCGGCGGCGTCCGCCTTCAGGAAGCGCCAGCCGGGGTTGAAGTTCAGGACCGTGCGCGGGCTGTTCGAGACCGCGAAGAACCCCGCTGTGGAGAACGGCGGTACGGGGAGGGGCAGGATGACGTCGTCAATGGCGGCGTTGGCCCAGTCGCCATGGTCCCCACCAACCCCGTCACCGCCGTCGGTGACGACCAGCCGGAGTTCAGCGACGCGGGAGACGTCGAGATCGATCGCCTGCCCGGCTTGCCCACGCCGCACGGGACCGCTGTTGAACGCCTCACGGCCGTCCAGCAGCACCTTGAACACCATCGTCCCCAGCGGCGGGGCGGCATCGTCCACGCCCGCGCAGGCGACGAAGCGCTTGTACTTTCGCTCGAGCGCAAAGACCATTTCGCCCGGCGCGTGCGTGCCCAGCCCTTTCGCATAGCGCCGACCGGCGATGGACAGCGGCTGACCGCTGATACTGGCGTCGTTGCGCGTCTGCTGCCAGCCCTGGGTCACGGACAGAGCCATATCGGTGCGCAGGTAGCGCCAGGCAACCGGCTCGACCAGGACAACGGGCGTGGCGGGCGCGGCGGGACAGGCGAGCGCCGCGCAAAGGATGAGGACCGCAGCGAGGGATGCGTGGTGGCGTGACTTCATGGCGTAACCTCGGCCTGTTCGCACTGCTCCACCAACACAGGCACGGGCGGCTTGCCGTCACGGCCCCAGGAGAGCCCCGGCGCGGGCTCCGCGGGCCAGCGGTTGCCCTTGATGGTGAGGTCCTCCGTCGAGGTCGCATGGATGACCGGCCACGGGCACGCGTCCAGGCGATTGTCGAGGACGGCGATGCGGCGGTGCGCACCGGCCGGCAGCGGGCGCCCGTTGCCACCGGGCGCGAGGACCTGAATGGCGGCCTGACCGCACCCCTTGACGACGTTACCCCGAATGACGACGTCGCTGGAACAGGCCGCCTCCAACCACCAGAACTCCGGCGAGACCAGGACCGCCGCCATCCGGCTGTTAGTGATCCGGTTGCCGGTCACCTCGCCGCGGCTGGCCTTGATCAGGATGCCACGCGAGCGGTTATGGCCGAAATCGCAGTTCTTCACCACGAATCCATTGCCGACGCGACGTCCCGAACAGACCGCGGAACCGGCGGGTAGGGCGACCTCCCGATCCAGCGTCAACGTGAAGCAGGGCGACTTGCCGGAGAGCAGGCGCTCATGGAGCCCTGCGTCCATGCGGAGTGCACGGATAAAGGCTGTCTCTGCTTCCGTAAGCGGCTCGGCGGGTGCAATCGCCACCGCAACGGCATCCGCCGGCCTATCGCCCGCGTAGGGCAGGAACTCCACGGGGTCCCCGGCGGCGATGCTCAACCGACCCGTGACCGCCATGCGCACCTGCTTGCCGTGGCTGGCGGCCACGTAGTGGTACTGACCGTTGATGTTGACGCAATCGTCGCCCTGAAACCGGGCCACGCAACCGATAAGAGCCGGGCCTTTGCCCGCCCCTTTGCTGTGAAAGGCATCGGCGTTGAGCGAGCGCATGCGCGGCTGGGCACGCTTCACCGGGTCGTTGGCGGGCGCGCGGCGATCCACCCGGCAGCACAGGTAGGTGGACCCGCTGCAGTCGTGCTCCAGGAAGCCGAAGCAGTGCGAGGCGTACACCGTCACGTCCTCCAGCCGCAAGCCGGTGCAGTTTGCCGCGACCACGGCGTGCCCGCCGGCGCGGGACGGGGAACGGTTGTTCGTCACCAGGATATCCCCCACCCGCTCGGTGTCGTGGCTGTCGCTGAAGCGATAGCCGGCCTGTTTGCGGACACGGTAGCGGTGCTCGCCGAGCGCCTCGAATGTCGGCTCCCAACGCGTGCTCTCCCGGCGCAGCTCGCCCGTGGCGGGGTCGAAGATCTCGATGCGCTCCTCCAACTCGTGCTCCGGATACCCCTCCGCCACCGCGAACTCGACCCAGCTCTTGTCGGGAGCGAGGGCCGTGATGCTCCCCTGCGTGAACGGCAGGGGATCGTAGTCAACGGTCAAGCCACGCAGCGTGACATTCGTGCAGGCCTCGAAGCCGATGGCCTGCACCGTGGCGCCGCAGACGAGTTCGGCTTTTACGGCCACGATTTCGACGTCGCGCAGATTCCGGAAGAGGAGGTGGCGGCCATGCTCCGGCGTCACGCGGTAGCGACCGGGCGGGATGACGATCCGCCGCCGCCCGGCGGCAAGCTCGCTCGCCAGGAACGCGCGCAGGTCGCCGGGACCCGCCGCATCCGCCGGCGCGGGCCCGCCGGCGCGCGACAGGCACGAGGTCAGGGCCAGCGCCCCGGCCAGCACGACCGCAGCCAAAACCCCGGCGATGGGCCTGCCGGTCACGACAGAATAAGCCATTGAGCCTCTCACGCGTGATGGCACGGGCCCGCATGAGATCCTCAACATCCAGGCGATTCGACGAGGCAGGCACGTGTCGAGCGCGCGGAGTATGAACTCACTATTTCGCATCGCGACTCCTGTAACCGGCACGTTCCTTCCGCCCGCGACTTGGATGCAGGGGGAACTCTTTGGTGGGCAGCGTCACTTGATCCCGTGAATGGGAACAAGAAGATGGTAGGCTGGAACGCCGAACCCGTCAACGGCGAAGGCGGGGATCTGGCGACGGCGGGCTCTCAAAGCCCTCTCTCAGGGCCCTCTTATGGCCTGCCTTCTCTAACCCCCTCATTGTTGTCGCGAGATGCGCTCTACCGGCCGAGGACGGCCGACTCCATTTGCGCTGAAGACGGCGGTCTTCGCCGTTAAGGCGCGCACGCAACGACAAAGCCGAGACGGTTAGTAAATCAAGACCTGACCATCACGGGGACCAGGATCTCGGCAGACACGGTGGTGATCGACTGTGATTACAGACCGGGAGCAATGCCCGGCGCACCTGCGCCGGACCGGCAACGCCCATGGTGGGGGCATCCCGGCCACTTCCAGTTGCGAACTTCCGGCATGTCCACACCGTGCTGCTCGATGTAGCGCTTATGCTCGCTCAGCTTGTCTGTCATCAGTTCCCTCAGCGTTGCGCCTCGATTTCCAAGCGAACCCACCCGATCAATTGCGTCCTGCACCAGGTGGAAGCGGTCCAGATCGTTCAGGACGGTCATGTCGAAATAGGTGGTGATGGTGCCTTCTTCCTTGTAGCCGCGCACATGGAGCTGTCTGTGGTTCGAGCGGCGATAGGTCAACCGGTGAATCAGCCACGGGTAGCCGTGAAACGCAAAGAGGATCGGCTTGTCCCTGGTGAACAGGGCATCGAAGTCCTGATCGCACAGCCCGTGCGGGTGTTCGCTTTCCGGCTGCAGCTTCATCAGGTCCACAATGTTGATCACGCGAATCTTCAGCTCGGGCAAGTGCTCCCGCAGGATGGAGACGGCGGCGAGCGTTTCCAGCGTGGGTACGTCACCGCAACAGGCCATCACAATGTCCGGCTCGGTGGCCCGCTCGCATCCCGCCCATTCCCAGATGCCGAGCCCCTTGGCGCAGTGTTCCACGGCCGCCGTCATGGACAACCATTGCGGTGCCTGGTATTTGCCCGCGATCACGACGTTGACGTAGTGGCGACTCCGGAGGCAATGGTCCCATACCGACAGCAGGCAGTTGGTGTCGGGCGGGAGGTACACGCGCACGACGGACGCCTTCTTGTTGACGACGTGATCGATGAAGCCGGGGTCCTGATGCGTGAAGCCGTTATGGGCCTGCTGCCAGACATGCGAGGCGAGCAAGTAGTTCAGCGAGGCGATCTTGCGACGCCAGGGAAGCTCCGCACTGACCTTCAGCCACTTGGCATGCTGGTTGAACATCGAATCGATGATGTGGATAAACGCCTCGTAGCAGTTGAAGAGACCATGGCGCCCGGTGAGCAAATAGCCTTCGAGCCAGCCTTCACATTGATGCTCGCTCAGCATTTCCATCACGCGGCCGTCGCTTGCCAGAAACTCATCCTGCTCTCTTGTGCGGGCCTCCCACTGCCGGTCGGTGACCTCGAACACGGCAGTCAAGCGATTGGACAGCGTTTCATCTGGGCCGAAGATGCGGAAGTTGCGTTGCTGGCTGTTGAGCCTCACAACCTCGCGCAGAAACTCGCCCAGTTCCTGCGTGTCGGCGGCCTGAACGGCGCCCGGCGCCGGGACCTCCACCGCACAGTCGCGGAAGTCGGGCATGATCAGGTCGTGCAGCAGCAGACCGCCGTTCGCGTGCGGATTCGCTCCCATCCGGCGGTCCCCCTTTGGCGCGAGCTCGGCCAGTTCCGGGATGAGACGCCCGTTCTTGTCGAAGAGCTCTTCCGGCCTGTAGCTCTTCAGCCAGTCTTCCAGGAGCATGAGATGACCGGGATGCTCCGCATCCACCACAATGGGAATCTGGTGCGCCCGGAAGGTGCCTTCGTTCTTCACGCCGTCAACATCCTTCGGTCCCGTCCAGCCCTTGGGGGATCGGAGCACGATCATCGGCCAGCGCGGGCGGTCGGCGGCCCCGTTTTCCCGTGCATAGCGTTGAATCTGGCGGATTTCCAGGACGGCCTGGTCCAGGACTTCCGCCATGCGTTGGTGCATCATTTCCGGATCGTCGCCCTCCACAACGTAGGGCGTCCAGCCATAGCCGCGGAACAGTTGATCCAGCTCTTCCGGTTCGATCCGCGCCAGCACGGCCGGATTGGCGATCTTGTAGCCATTGAGATGCAGGATCGGCAGTACGGCCCCGTCCGTGATCGGGTTGAGGAACTTGTTGGAGTGCCAGGCCGTGGCCAGCGGGCCGGTCTCGGCTTCGCCGTCCCCGACGACGCAGGCAACGATCAGTTCCGGATTATCGAACGCGGCGCCGAAGGCATGGCTGAGCGAATAGCCGAGTTCGCCGCCCTCGTGAATCGAGCCCGGACACTCCGGCGAAACGTGGCTGGGAATGCCGCCGGGGAAGGAGAACTGCTTGAACAGCTTCCGGAGACCGTCCTGGTCTTGCGAGATGTTCGGGTACACCTCGCTGTACGTTCCCTCCAGATACGTGTTGCCCACCAGCGCGGGACCGCCGTGGCCGGGGCCGGATATGTAGATCAGATCCAAATCGTGTGCCTTGATGACCCGGTTCAGATGCACATAGATGAAGTTCTGCCCCGGCGTGGTGCCCCAATGGCCGAGCAGCAGCGCTTTCACATGGGCCGGCTGGAGCGGCTCACGCAGCAGCGGGTTGTCGCGCAGATAGAGCTGACCGACCGACAGATAGTTCGCGGCCCGCCAGTAGGCATCCATCTTGCGGAGCAGATCGGGCGTGAGCGCTGTTGTTTTCGTTGTCATGTTTCTCGTTCTCCCTATCCGAGCATCTGACTCAGTTCACGCTTCCCGCCGGGCGCGCCGCCCGATCTTCACCATCTCCAGAACGAGCAGTGGGATGGCGCCGACGGCGAGAAGCAGGAGGCAATCGGTGAGCGACATGCGTGACGTCTTCAGGAAGCGCCCCAGAGTTGCGCTGTGTTGGCTCCACACCTGGAGGCCGAAGGAAAGGGCCACCACAATCAGGAGGTTGACGTTCGTGAACAGGGAGATGCGCCAGACCGGCTTGGTCTCGCTGCGGGCGCCAAAAGAGCGCAGGAGTTCAGCAAAGACCAGCACGGCAAAAGCATACGTGCGAGCCGCCTCCGGAGTTCCCGTCTTCAGGACATAGAGGTAAACCGCGAACGCGACGCCGGCGGTGAGGCAGCCGGTGAGGAACATCGTGAGGAGGAAGCTGCGGTTCGCAATGCGTTCAGACCGGCGGCGAGGCTGGCGCTTCATCACGTCGGGGTCGATCGGGTCGGTGGCGAGACAGAGCGCGGGCAGGCCGTCAGTGACGAGATTGATCCAGAGCAGGTGAATCGGCAGCAGCGGCGCGGGCAGGCCGATAACCACGCAGACGGCCATGAACAGCAGTTCACCCGTGTTGCCCGCCAGCAGGTATTGGAGCGTTTTGCGGATGTTGGCGTAGATGCCCCTGCCCTGCTCGACGGCCGCGACGATCGTGGCGAAGTTGTCGTCGGTGATGACCATGTCCGCCGCCTGCTTGGTGACTTCTGTTCCCGCGTTCCCCATGGCAATGCCGATGTCGGCGCCTTTGAGGGCGGGGGCATCGTTCACGCCATCGCCGGTCATCGCCACGACAGCATCATTGGCCTTCAAGGCGCGAACAATGCGCAACTTGTGCTCGGCGGTGACGCGGGCGTAGACGGAGATATGGGGGACACGCTCGCGGAGTGCATCGTCGGACAGCTTGTCCAACTCGACCCCCGCGATAGCCTTGTCGCCGTCTGAAGCGAGGCCGATTTCCTGCGCGATGGCCGTCGCCGTGTTCGGATGGTCACCGGTAATCATCACTACGCGGATGCCTGCCGCGCGGCACTTCGCGATCGCCTCCCGCGCCTCGGGGCGGGGCGGGTCATACATCCCCGACAGGCCCACGAACACGAGGTCCTGCTCCACGGCGTCCGCCGTAACGTCGGCGGACGAAGCGCCGTCCAGATCGCGCCACGCCGAGCCGAGGACGCGCAGGGACTGCCGCGCCATCGCGGTGTTTTGCGCCAGGATGCTCCGGCGATCCTGGTCCGTCAGGGGCCGGACCCCGGTGCTGGTGTAGAGGTTGGTACAGCGCTCGAGCAGGACGTCGGGCGCGCCGTTGACGAGGGCGCGGCGGTGTCCGTCCGGCATCTTGCGGATCACCGTGCTGCGTTTGCGGTCGGAGTCGAAGGGGAATGCCTGCTGTTTCGGCAGTTCCTGCTCGATGCGCTTCCGGTCACCGCCGGCTTTGAGGCCGGCTGCAAGCAAGGCGCCTTCCGTGGGGTCGCCGATCGTCTTCCACGTCCCGCCTTCCTGGACGAGCTGCGCGTTGTTGCAGCCGAGGAGAACGCTCGCCAATTCGAGCAGCGGCGCCGCGTGCGGCGCTTCCGCCTTGCTGCTTTCGAAGCGCACCTCGCCGTCCGGCCCGTAGCCTTCGCCAGTGACTTCGTAGCGGTGGTCCGCGACATAGAGCGCGCGCACGGTCATTTCGCCGACGGTCAAGGTGCCGGTCTTGTCCGTGCAGATGACGGTCGTCGAGCCGAGCGTCTCGACGGCCGGCAGTTTGCGCACCAGCGCGCGGCGGCGGGACATGCGCAACACGCCGAGCGCGAGCGCCACCGTGACGACAGCCGGCAGACCTTCCGGCACGGCGGCTACGGCGAGGCTGACCGAGGTCATGAACAGCTCGAGGGGCTTGGTCCCGCGCAGCAACCCCAGCCCAAACAGCAGTGCGACGATTCCCAGCGCCGCCCAGACAAGCACCCGCCCGAAAGACTCGAGCTTCTTCTCCAGCGGGGTGCGTTCCTCCGCCCCCGCCTCCTCGATCAGGCCGGCGATACGGCCCAACTCCGTCTTCATCGCCGTGGCCACGACTACAGCTACGCCAGTGCCCGCGGCGACGCTCGTGCCCATGAACACCATGTTCTTGCGGTCTCCGAGCGGGATGTCGCTTTGCTCCAAGGTCCCAGCCTGCTTGCTCACCGCCTCCGACTCGCCGGTGAGCGCGGACTCGCTGCACTTAAGTGCGGCCGCCTCCAGGAGTCGGGCATCAGCCGCGACCAGGTCGCCGGCTTCCAGCGCAAGGATGTCACCGGCAACAACTCGCGAGGCAGGTATCGAAGTGACTTGCCCATCGCGGCGCACTTTGGCCTTGGGCGCGGTCAGCTTCTTCAGGGCCGCGATGGACTTCTCGGCATTGAACTCTTGGCAGAAACCGATGACCGCGTTGAGGACGACTATGGCAAGAATGGCGCTGGCATCAACGACTTCGCCGAGCAGGCCGGAGATGACACCGGCGGCCATGAGAATCCAGATGAGCAGGCTCTTGAACTGGCCAACAACAATCCGAAGCGGGCTGATGGGTTTGCCTTCCTTCAGTTCGTTCGGGCCGCTGGTTGAAAGACGTTGCGCCGCTTCCCGCGAAGAGAGTCCATCCGCAGCGGAAACAAGCAGGCTCAGCACGTCCTCCGCCGGCTGGCTGTGCCAGGATGTGCCCTTTGGCAGTGCGACGATGGTCTGTGCCGTGGTCATGCGGTGTTGCCTGTCGAATTCCACAGCACTTCTCCGCTTGTTCTATCTAACTCCTGCCGCATCGGACGCAGCGGGGCGCCTCTGGTTCTTTAACGTGCAATAGACTACGGCAACATGCCCCCCGTGACCATGGGGTCAAACCCTACCGCGCGAGTAAGGATGTGGTAGGGTTTCCCCCCATCGCAGATGCACCGGCCTTTGTCACAATGACCATCAGAACTCGGGAGTCGAGATATGCGCAGAGCCTTCTGTCATGAATCCCATCCCATGTGGGCTTTGCCCACAACCCTCACCCCGTCCCTCTCCCAGTGGGAGAGGGCGGACATATCTTGTCTTTCTTTGCCGTTTTCGGCGGTTAAGGCACTAAGACGCTTCGGCTTAGCTTTCGGCATACGGGGTTCGGGGCGTATCGCTGTTTCGCCATGGCTCTCAGGCCAACCGTCGCTGCAAGACGCAAACCGAAGGTAGGCTGAAGCATGTCAACCGAGCCCACAACATCTGAACGCACAACGGAAGTGGACGACCTTCGCACCAGGCTGGCCGAAGCCGAGGAAGCCCTGCGCGCCATCCGCAACGGGGAAGTGGGTGCGGTGCTCGACGCTGGCGAGCGCGGCGACCGCCGGGTCCACATCCTCAGCGGAGCCGACCGCGTGTATCGGATGCTCATCGAAACGATGAGCGAGGGCGCGGCGACCTTGTCCGCGGACAGAGTCATCCTCTACTGCAACGCTCGGTTAGCCCAGATGTTGGGGCAGCCGCTCGATCACGTTTTGGGCACCGACCTGCGCGACTACCTGCCGCCCGCAGACCAGTCGGCACTTGACGCCGTCCTCGCACAAGTCCACGCAATGCCGATCCGCCGGGAAATCAACCTGAAAGCGGGCGACGGTCATCTGGTGCCCGTCTATCTGTCGGTATCCCGCTTGCCGGCTGACGAGGCGGCGTTCGTGTTCTGCCTTGTGCTGACAGACATGACGGAAGAGAAAAGCCATGAGCGGATCCTCGCTTCGGAAATCCGCTATCGCCGGCTCTTCGAGTCGGCGAAAGACGGCATTGTGATCCTCGATGCCGAGACGGGGATGGTGGTGGATGTGAATCCGTTCCTGATTCAGCTGCTGGGCTTCTCGCGCGAGGCATTCCTCGGAAAGAAGATCTGGGAACTGGGCTTCTTCCAGGACATTATCGCCAACCAGGGCCACTTCGCGGAACTGCAGCGGCAGAAATACATCCGCTACGAAGACAAACCGCTGAAAACCGCTGACGGGCGGCGGGTCGATGTGGAGTTCGTCAGCAACGTCTATCTCGTGGACTACCAGAACGTGATCCAGTGCAACATCCGCGACATCACCGAGCGCAAGCGGGTGGAGGAGGAGTTGCGAAAGGCGAAGGATTCGGCGGAAACCGCGAACCGGGCCAAGTCGGACTTCCTGGCCAACATGAGCCACGAGTTGCGAACGCCGCTCGGCGCCATCATCGGGTTCTCGGAACTGCTGGAGGAGAAGCTGTTCGGGGACCTGAATCCCAAGCAGGAGGAGTACGTCAAAGACATCGTGGAGAGCGGCCGGCACCTGTTGTCCCTCATCAACGACATCCTTGACCTGTCCAAGATCGAGGCGGGCAAGCTGGAGTTGGAATTGAGCGCATTCCCCATCAAGACGTTGCTCGACGACAGCCTGGTCATGGTGAAGGAGAACTGCCTGAAGCGTGGAATCCACTTAACAGTAGACATTACGGACCCGGTCAGAGCGTTGTCGATCTGCGCGGATGCGCGCAAGCTGAAGCAAGTCATGTTCAACCTGCTCTCCAATGCCGCCAAGTTCACCCCCGACGGCGGCACGATTATGGTGAGCGCAAGCACCCGTGATCCGTTCTCCGTAGCCACTGACCCGGCGGCATCCGCTATGCCCGCGACCCTCTTCATCTCTGTCATTGACACCGGCATTGGGATTGCCAGGGAGCATCAAGGCAAGCTCTTCAGCGAGTTCTATCAGGTGAACGGGGGAACAAAGGGCAAGACGGCGGGCACCGGCTTGGGATTGGCGCTGGTCAAGCACATTGTGGAACAGCACGGCGGCCGGGTGTGGATGGAAAGCGAGGGCAAAGGCAGAGGCAGTGCCTTTCGATTCACGCTGCCGACCGGAGAGCATGGGACTGAAGGGGCAAACCGCCACAGTCGTTGCACCGCGGAGGTGCATTGAAGGGCGTCTGGGGACGAAACGGAGAACGGAGCTAGAACCATGGTCATGGACAATCGCGATTCAACCCTGACCGCCTTCGACGGCTTTGCCGGGAGAGTCCTGGTGGCCGATGATGAGGAGATGAACAGGAGAATGCTCCGGGACATCCTCGAAAGCCAAGGGCACCAAGTAACGCTGGCCGAAGACGGCCAACAAGCCCTTGAGAAGGTGTTCGCTGAACCGCCGGACGTAATCCTGTTGGATATTATGATGCCGAAGATGGATGGCTATGAGGTGTGCAACCGACTTCGGAAGGATTCCCGAACTGCGCATCTTCCGATCCTGATCATAACGGCCCTGAAAGACCGCGCGGAAAGGCTAAAGGGCATTCGGGCAGGCGCCAACGATTTTCTGATCAAACCCATTGATGCCGAAGAGATCCGGCTGCGCGTGAAGAATGCCGTTCTTGTTAAGCATCTATACGACAAGGTGCAGGAGACTCTGGTCAAGCTGCGTGAACTGGAGACGCTGCGCGACAACCTCACACACATGATCGTCCACGACATGCGCTCGCCGCTGATGGGCGTATCGGGATCCTTCGAGATCATCGCGCACGAGAAGGGCAGACTCAGTCCAACCCAGATGGAATTCGTGACCATGGGTCAGCACGCCTGCCGCGAGCTGATTGAAATGGTGACGTCGCTATTGGATGTCGGTCGTATGGAGGCCGGAAAGATGCCCCTCAGCCGGGTTTCCTGCGATATCTCGGAAATGGCCCAGACGGCCGTGGACTCAGTGGCTGTTCTCGTCAGAAAGAAGAAACTCACCCTGCGCGTGACCGGTGATTCGGCTAGTGCCGACGTGGACCGCGACATCATTCATCGTGTCTTTGTCAACTTGCTGGGGAACGCCATCAAGTTCTCGGCCGAGGGCGGAACCATTGGTATCGGGGTCTCCTCCACGGGACCTGCCGTGCGTGTCACGGTGACCGACCAAGGCCCCGGCGTCCCGCCGGAGTGCCACCAGCGCATCTTTGACAAGTTCGGCCAGCTTGGATCCCGCAAGGAGAATAGAGAGCATTCAACAGGGCTGGGGCTGACATTCTGCAAGCTGGCAGTGGAGGCCCATGGCGGCCAGATCGGCGTCGAGAGCCCTTCGACAGGGCCCAGGGCAGGCGAAGTCGGCGCAGGAAGCACTTTCTGGTTTAGCCTCCCGGCCTATCCGCAACGTTGATGAAGGGAGGAAGGGCGGTGAGGATGAGACGGACGATTCAGGCCACACTCGATGCCAACGCAACGCCTGCGCGCGCGGGCCCTGCACCGGTTTCCAGCCGCTTTCGTGTCCTCGCGGTGCTTCGCGGCACAACGCTACCCTATCCAAGGCTGGGTCTATAGTCCGTACCGGATGACCGATCTGATGCGCGGCACCCTGAAGAACTGGGATGTGAAGCAGAGGGGCAAGCTGATTTCCATGCAAGTCTACGATGGCGCGGTGCTATCCGCGAACACCTTGCTCTACGACAGCCAGGGCGCCACGGATCGGGCGCTGGCTGCCACCGCACGGATTACCCGGCTCACCTCGGTGGATTACCAACGCCATGGAAGCCTTTGACACTAAGACGCTTGCGGCTGGCTGCCTGGGCGGCGGGGAGAAGGCGATCCGCCTGACGGCCCAACAAATCGACAAGGCCGGCCGGACGTGGCTGCGTTTCACGGTGGAAGACAACGGCCCCGGCATGCCGGCGACTATCCGGGAGCGCGTTTTCGATCCGTTCTTTATCACGAAGGATCGCACGAAACACTCGGGACTTGGACTGTGGATCAGCCGCTCCATTGCGCAGGAACATGGCGGCGATTTGACGCGCGAATGCCCTTCGACGGAGCTCCCGCCTTCGCCAGGAAGCTCCGGCGAGGCAAGCAGGGCAGGCCCTTCGACGGAGCGCAGGGCAGGCGCAGGGGGTCACGGCGCGCGGTTCCACATGGATATTCCGGTCGGCCAGGGTCGTGCTCCGTTCGGCGTATCGAAAAGGGATTGCCATGCGCAAGATACTGATCGTTGACGACGACGGTCCTGTGCGCATCGAACTGCGTTGGAGGACTGTCTCACAAGCCTCCGCGGTAGGGTTACACCCCATAGAGCAAGGACGGCTTGTGGACTACTGTTCCTGATAGAGGCTCTTGCAGAACCCCTCGCGTCGTCCGCCTGCGGCGGTCGCCACGAGGGGTTCTGTAAGTGAGAATGGCGTGGACGAGCGCGTATCGGTCGATTCGAGGGGTTAGAGGGCCAAACCCCGCCGTTTCTTGGCACGCTCCTTCCTTTCCGGCCTCCGCAACCGGGCTTCTCGATGCCCCTGCGACCCGCGAAGGGTCTACCCGAGCATCCTGAGCATCTGCTCGGCGGCGATAACCAGCAAGCCGAAGGCCAGGTGCGCCGTCACCTTGACCGGGCCGCGCACGCGGACATGCCGACCGCCGTGCTCCTCGTGCAGATGGGAGTTGACTCGCTCGACCGCGCTGCGCTCGTTGTAGCGTCGCGCCTCCGCCGGGGAGAACTCGATCTTCTCGCCCCGGCGCGGATTGTGGTCGATGAGGGCGACATGGCCCAGACGCGCGGACATCTCACGAATCTCCTTGGCGTCGTAAGCGGCGTCGGCCAAGTCATAGAGGTTGGCGATGCGTTGGGCGGTCATCTGCGCCAACGGTATGGCAACCTGGCTGTCATGCAGGCTGGCGGAACTGAGGATGAAACTGACGGGGATATCGCCGTCGA
>CAYOBW010000075.1:0-26847 GCA_964402115.1 uncultured Victivallales bacterium | reverse complement strand
TCGGTCGCAGAAGACGACCGTCGCGTCATACACCGCCGCGGCGACTTTGTAGCTGCGCAAGTGCCGGTAGCCGCCATGCGGGAGGAAAGGGGTTGGCGCGTCGCTCATGGCTCTTCCTCCGGCAGGGGGGCAGGCGCCGGCGTCAGAACACCGCGACGCCGAGGACCAGCACGAACAGGCCGACGAGCAGGCCCGCCGCGCCAAGGATGCGCGCGTGGCCGTCGGCGCCCGCGTAGCGCTCGACCCACACCCGCAGCTTGTACGGGCTCAGCACGTAGATCATGCCCTTGATGGCCATCAGGTAGCAGAGCGTCACCACCACCAGCCGCCACGGCGAGTCGTGCAGCCGCGCCACGGCGAGGATGGGCGCGGGCACGAGCAGGAGCAGGCCTCCCAGCGCGCGCACGGCCAGGAGCTCATCCATGAAGACGATGATCGCCATGTACGCGCCGCAGGCGATGAACGCCAGCCACTGCTTGAGCGGCTCGAAGCGGCCCAGCTCGATGTCACGGACCAGCCAGGCGCACCACAGCACCGCGCCGGCGGCCAGCAGGCGCCCCAGCCAGACGTGCCGCGGCACCGCCAGCCAGAAGCGCCGCGCCTGGGCGGGCAGCACCAGCCACGGCAGGTTCACGATGCCGATCACGCCGCCCAATGCCATCGCCACCTGCGCCAGTTGACTCTTCATGCCTGTCATTCCTTCGCGGCCGTGTCTGCCGCCACCAAGTCTCCGTACAGGGTCTGCGCCCGCGCCCGCGTCACGCACACCCCCGCCAGCTCTCCCACGCGCAGCGCCGGGGTCGGATCGAAGATCGCAATCTTGTTGCCCGGGGTCCGGCCGGCCCAGCGCTCGGCCTGCCGCAGGCTGGGCCCTTCGACCAGCACCTCCTGCACCGTCCCCACCAGCGCGCGGTTGCGGGCCAGCCCGACCCGGTCCTGCGCGGTCAGCAGCGCCTGATTCCGCCGCTGCTTCTCCTCGTCCGGCACATCGTCCGCCAGCTCGGCCGCCGGGGTGCCGGGTCGGGGAGAGTATTTGAAGATGAAAGCGTTGTCGAACCCGATTTCATCCATGAGCGCGCTGGAGGCCTCGAATTCGCCGGCTGTCTCGGAGGGGAAGCCGACGATGAAATCCGTCGTGATCGCGATATCGGGCACGGCGTTGCGCAACCGCGCCACGGCGCGCCGGTAATCGTCCGCCGTGTACCCGCGGTGCATTAGGCGCAGGATGCGGTCGGCGCCCGACTGCACCGGCAGGTGCAGGTGCGCGCAGACCTTGGGCAGCTCCGCCATGGCGCGCGCGAGTTCGGCCGTGACGCCCGAGGGATGCCCCGACGTGAAGCGGACCCGCGCCAGCCCCGGTACGGCGCTGACGGCTTCGAGCAGGCAAGTCAACGGCTCGCGAAAGCCGAGCGCCGAGCGGTGGTCGGCCGGCCAGACCGGCCCCTTGCGCCCGTAGGACATGACGCTTTGACCGAGCAGCGTCACCTCCCGCACCTGCCCCCGCGCGATCAGCGCGGCGACCTCCGCGACAATGTCCGGCCCCGGGCGGCTGACCTCCGGGCCGCGCACGTGGGGCACGATGCAGTAGGTGCAGTGCCGATCGCAACCGGCCAGGATATTCACGAACGCAGATACGCCCGCCGCGGAGTGCCCCGTGAGCATCTCCGTCACGGCCTCGCCCGTGCGCACGTCCAGCACCGGCCCCTGCCCGCTCAAGACGAGGTCGAGATGCTGCGGCAGCCAGGGCAGCGCCGACGGCCCCACGGCCAGGTCCAGCCCCGGCACGCTGTCGAAGAGCTTGCCCTGCAGGCGCTGCACCATGCAGCCGAGCGCGCCGACGCGCCGCCCGGGATGGTGTCGCCGGCCGGACACCAGGAGTCGCAGCTTGCCCACGGCCTTGTCCTCCGCCTTGCCGCGGATGCTGCACGTGTTCACGAGGACGATATCGGCGTCCCGCTCCTCGGCGGTCAGCGCGAAGCCGTGCTGCGTGAGCAGCGCGGCCACGCCATCCGTGTCGCGCATGTTCATCTGGCAGCCGTAAGCCTTGAGATGCACCTTCATGGCTCGACCACCGGCGCCGGCCCCGCGGGCGTTTCCGGCTCCTCCACGGGTTCCTCGTCCTCGCCGCCGAAGCCGAGATTGCGGAAGAGGTCGCTCGAGAAGTTGATCAGGTGCCACTCGGGCTGGGCCACGGTGCCGCCAAGCCGGAACTCGAACAGCTTGCTCACCGGGTAGAAGATCGGCGCCAGCAACCGGCTGCCGAGCGTGTGCGACTTCAGCAGCGTGACGCGCACGTCGAAATCCACGCGGCCGTTGGCGTAGTAATCGCCATCGCCCTTGAGGCTGAGCACATCGCCCTTGATCTCCACGTTCCTGCTGCGGACGCGCCCGAGACCGATTTCCAAGTCCGCCGACGCGTCGCTCTGCCGGAGTACGAAATCCACGCCGGGAATCACCTTGGCAATCTGGGCGGAAAGGCCGCCGAAGACAGGCAGCATGAAGACGCGTCCCTTGGTCACGCCGACGTGACCTTCGCCCACCGCGGTGCGCACCGCGTCGGCGCCCCAGTTGCCGGCGACTTTGACGCGTCCGGACAGCCGCCCCTGGTAATCGCGGTCCGGCTCGCGCATCGCCAGCGCCAGCAGGCGCTGGAAATCCACGTCGGAGGCCTCCGCATTCACGCGGTAGGTTGGCGCGACGCCCGGCTGAGTCGGCAGCACCAGCACGCCGTCACCTTTGAAGTTGCCGTCCAGGAAGGCGCCGCGCACATCGCTGACCGTACCGGTCGTGCCCACGAGGCGCGCCGTGAAGGTCACGGTGTCGGCCAGCAGTTTGCCCAGGCCCGCCTGGCGCGCGGCCACGACAACCGCGAGGTCCGTGGCCGCGGGATTCTTGTAGTTGTAGACCCCCTGCGCCTGGGTGCTGACCGGGCCGTCGAACCGCACCCGACTCACGAGCCCGGTGCCGACACCCACCAGCCGCGCGATGGCCAGCGGGTGGAAGGCGGACTCGCCGTTGAAGGAGATCGTGGACTGCGTGCTGTCCACCGAGAACCCGCCGCGCGAGAGCCCCTCCGGACGCACCAGGAAGAGCTGGCCGAGGCGCACCAGCCAGCCGCCGGCCAGACGTTCCACGTGCACGTTACCGTCGGCGCGCAGCACATCCACGCCGCGGTAGCGGCACTCTTGCATCGCCACGGCGACGTCCACCATGAGGCCGAACCGCTCGCCGTTCTGCCCGCTCGTCACGCGCACGTCGGCCTCGCAGCGCGGCGGCTTGGCGCCGAACTCGAACCGCTCCAGGAGATTCTTCAGGTACTTCTGCTGGTAGGCGTCCAGCAGCGGAACAACCAGGTACGGGTCGAAGGACGTGACCAGGTGCAGCTGCACGCCGCCGTCAGGGTCGTAACTGACCCGCCCCTCGACATCGCCCGCCAGCACGCCGTTGCTGACGTGCCCGCTCAAGGCGCTCAACCGGTAGGACGAGGCCTCACGATCCAGCAGGCAGGTCATGCTCTGCATCTGAATGCCATCCACCACGCAGGATTCGAGGTCTATGCGCAAGTTGCGGACGGCCCCACCGGCGCCCGCCGAACGCCAATGGCACGGCAGTCGGCCGGCGGCGCACAGGAGCCGGGGGCGCACCGTGCCCTCGCGGATACGCACCGAGCGCACGCCGAAACGGCCCTGCAGCAGCTCGCGGTAGCTCACATCGGCATCGATGACCGCCGCCTCGACGGCGGCGGGGCCGACCGCGCCGCGCATGAAGACGCGGACATCTTCCAGCACGACGCCGCGGCTGGGACTGAGCCGCACCCGTCCGACCTCGACAGCCAGGGGGGCGTCGGCAGACCGTTGCTGGAGCCAGCGGATCAGCCAGTCGGGACAGCCGTGCGTGCAGAGAAAGGCGATTGAACCGATGATGAGCAGAACCGTCAGCAACAGGATCCGCAACACGAGACCCGCCAGCGTCCGCCACCAGGAGCGTTCGGTACTCATGCGCCGTCCTCACTCCCTCCGCGGCGCAGGGGTCGGAGCCCCGGCCGCGGCCGGCGCAACCGGCGCCTCTTCCCAGAGCTGACAGGCCAGCGCTTCGACCACGTCATTGGCCAGCACGAACACGACGTCCTGCCCCTGTACCATCGCGAAGACGCCGTCCGTGCGCGCCTTGAACCCGACCATGAGCGTCTTCTGGATGCCGGTCTCCCCGGTCACGCCGAGGGTCAGCGTCAAAGCGGGCTGGTCGAGACCGTACGAGGCGAGGCTCGCGGGCGCCTGGCACTCGATCCGCACCGCGCGCAGGTTGGAAATGACGAAGAGGATGCCTTCCACGGCCTCGCGGCTGACGGCGCGGCCCGCCCCCTCGCGCACCGTCCAGGCGCCCGCCGCATCGCGCTCCACCTGCTGCACGACCGCTCCGCGCGCGAGCGCCATGCGCGTCACGGCCTCCCGCCCCACGGCGAGCACCTGTAAGTTGCGGTAAAGCAGCGGGTCCACCGGAACGGCCGCCGCGAGCACGCCCGTCAACACGTTGGTCCGCAGGATCATGACCGGCTCCCGCGTGCGCGCGTCCGCCGACTCGAAGCGGGCGGCCAGCGTGGCCGTGCCAGGCAGTCGCTGTCCCACCTGCAGCCACCGCGGCGCCACGGCAGCAACAGCAGCCGCACCGGATGCGGGCGCCGTCGCCCCGCCGGTCGCGCCGCCGCCCTCGCTCGGGGCCGCGGGCGGGATGGACTCGCCCACCATCAGCTGCACGCTGAAGGCCGGCGGCACAAGGCCCCTGGCGCCCAGCTCCGCGTCCGCTACCTCTTCGAAACGCTCCGCCTGCCAGCCCGTCAGATGGCGGACGAGTTGCCCCACCAGCACCGAGTCCGCGGCCCACTGGGTCGGCTCGCACACGCGCCACCCGCCCTCCGCTGCGCGTTCCAGCGCCAGGCGCTGGTCGCCCTGCCGCAACGCAACGCCGCGCACATCCTGGGGACGGAGGCTGAAGACCCGGCGGTCACGCAGGTCATTTACCCCGAGCGCGAACGCCTCCAGCACGGCGCGCTCGAGGGTGAAGATAGCCGCCGTCCCGTTCAGGCGCGCGTAGCAGGCCGCCGCATCCCCGTCCACCTCGCGGCCGACTAGCAGCTCCTGCGCTTCCGTCTGGCCCTCCAGCCACACGGTCAGCCGCGCGGCCGCCTCGTCCGGCGCCAGGCGGCAGGACGCGACCAGGCCCGCCACATCGGCCACCGCGTTCGTCCGCGCCGCGAGCGGCAGGTCGTCCGCCGGTTGATCGCAAACGAACTGCTGCACGCGCAGGGCGTAAAGCGCCTCGAGCAGGCGCATCACCACGGCCCCTTCGGCGCGGCACACAACCGGCTGCTGGATGGACCATCCGGCGCCCTCGCGCGCAACCTGCACAAAGCCCTGTCCCGCCCGCTGGAAGCCCATGCGCACGACCTGGTTGACCCCGCCGGCCAGCACCCGCCGCTCCCGCAGATGCTCGACCGACGCCGGGAGCACATCCACGAGGCGCGCCGCGGTCGCCACCACATCGGGCTCGCCGTCCACGCGCACGTACACGCGCTGGTCCAGCGGCGTGGCATGCCCCACGAACAGCGTGTGCGGCCCGGTCACGGTCTGCAGCACGACGCGGGCGCGCGGCTCCTCCAGGCCGAAATCCGCCAGGGTCAGTTTGCGATTGGCGCGCTCCTCGGCGGAGACCGACTCCTCCCGCCGCAGGCTGGCCAGCACGCTGAGCAGGCGGTCCATGGCGGCGCCGTCGGCCCGCGCCAGCACGGGACGCTTGATGTACCACCCGTCCTTGCGCTTCTCGCACTCGACCCTCCAGGTCGGCTGCACGATGCTGACCGCCGTCACGCCGTCGGGCGGCAGGGGCAGCACGCGCGGATCCGTCTTGCGCGGCCGCGCCACGGGGCTCCACTCGAGCAGCGCCGCCAGCGAGCCGAGCAGGAGCACGGCCAGCAGGAGTCGCCAAGTCGTCTTGAAGTGCGTCATCCGGTTTCACCCTCTCGACCGCCGCGGGGCGGCTACCGCGCCGTGCCCGGCGGTCTTACCGCCGCCAGCGCAGCCACACGCCCAGGCCCACGAGCGCGGCCAGACCCGGCACGCCCACCACGATCAGCGCGAAGGCCATTTGCCACTGCCGGCGATCGAGGCTCAGCCTCAGTTCGTTCGGCGGCTTGGGCGCGATCGCCAGCAGCGTATCGCGTTCGAGCAGCCAGTTCAGGCACGACAGGAAGAAGTCGCTGTTGCCGCCCATGCCGCTGGTCAGCGCCGCGTTCGAAACGAACGTGGCGTCGCCCAGCACAACGAGGCGCGTGGGCCTCAGCTCCACGTTGATGCCCTTCAGGGGGCCTTTCTCCGCGGCGACAGCGATGGAGATCGGGCCGCGCCGGTCCACGCTCTGGTCGAAACGCGGCGGGTACTCCTCGCGGTTCGCGTCCGCCCACCCCTTGTCGGTGTTGGCCGCCAGCACGGAGACGTGCGGCCGGTCGGGCGTCGTCTCGTCCTGTCCGGCCCCCGCCGCGGCCTCGACGGAACTGGGGCGGTAGAACATGGTGGTCAGGCCCTTCAATTTCTCCGTGATCGGATGGGCGCTGTACTCGGAGACGACGAGTTCCTGCCCCGTCAGGGTCAGGCCCACGACGATATCCGCCCCGATCTTGATGCCCCAGCTTTCCAGCAGTTTGCCCAGCCCGGCCGGCTCGCCGCCGCTGAGCAGCACGAGCAGGCGGCCATTCCCCTCCAGGTACTTCGCGAGCAGATCGCACTCCGCCTGTGACAGGCGGCTGCGCGGGCCCGCCACGATCACCGCGGATGCGTTGGCCGGCACCCGCCCGGCCTCCGCCAGGGAGAGCGGCCGCACGTCCATGTTGTCGCGCGCCAGGAGCGCCCCGATGCGGGAGTATCCGCCCGAACCGTCCCCGTATTCCTCGAGGCTGCGTTCGCCGTGACCGGTCACGAAGTAGACCACGGGCTGCGACGCCTGCACGACGCTCTGGATGGCCGACGAGAAGGCCAGTTCGCCGCGAAAGGCGACGGTCTTGCGGTAGGCCTGCCGGCCTTCGATCTGGATCTGCTGGTCCATGATCTCCTTCGCGCCAACGTGCTTCCGCCGTCCGCTGCAATCGAAAACCACGACCTCCGACTCCGTGATCCCGTACGTCTGGGCCAGCTCGCGGGTCTTGACCAGGTCGCGGTCGGGATCGACGTGCACCATGCGGAGCCGCAGCTTGGGGTTGGCCGCGGCGGCGTACTCGTACTCCTTGAGCAGCCTCCGCACATCGTCGTACAGCCCCTCGCCAGCGCGGAAGAACGTGGTGATCGTCAGATCGGCATCGATCCCGCGCAGGAGGCTCACGGTCTTGTCGGAGAGCCGGTAATAGCCCACGGCGCTTGCGTCCCAGCGCGCGTGGTGACGGAACGAGAGGTAGTTGACGATTGCCACCACAGCGCCCGCCAGCAGCAGGTTCACCAGCATGGTCACCCCGCCGGCAAACCGCAGCCTGCGCAGCCGCCAGATGCTGCGTCGCGCGGTCTTCTGGTCCTTGGTCAACATGCCGCCCACCCCTTCCCGGTCAAGCCACCCAACGCCGCGCCTCCAGGACCCGCACCGACGCGAAAAGCGTGAAAGCCGTGCCCGACAGGTAGAGCACGATCGGCCGGGAGTCCAGGGAACCGCGCGCAAAGTCCTCGATCTGCTGCATGACCGACAGGTACTCCACCAGGTCCGCCGGCAGCAGCGGCAGGGGCGCCACGAGCCAGCCGAACAGCAGCACCACCCAGATGGCGCAGAACGCGCCGACGGCCGCCACGATGGGGTTGCGGGTCAGGAGCGAGATCAGCAGGCCGATGCTCGTGCATAGCGCCGCCACGAGCGCCAGGATCAGGCAGCCGCCGAACAAGGCGCCGCCATCGACAGCCACCTCGCCGCCGCTGATGAGCCGCAGGAGGTAGAGGTTCCCGACCGTCGGGGCGGTCACCAGCGCCATGAAGGTGAAGGCCCCGGCAAACTTGCCCAGCACCACTTCGCCCTCCGTCACCGGGGCGGTCATCAGGCTCTCCAGAGTTCCCGTCCGCTTCTCCTCGGCAAAGAGCCGCATCGACACCACCGTGATCAGCACCGTCAGCCACAGCACGATGGAGGCGCACAGGATCAGGGGCAGCGGATCGTGCAGCCCGATGCTGCGCATCGTTTGCGCGAGAAAGGTGCCGCCCGTGACAGCGAGGAAGAGGACCATAGTCACGTAGGCGACCGGCGCGTTGAAGCACGCCGCCAGTTCCCGCCGCCAGATGGTGAGGAAGTTGCTCATGACCCACCCCGCACGCCGGAAGCCAGGTCGCCGCCTTCGGCCCACGCCGGCGTCTGCTTCTCCAGCGGGACCTCGCGGGCTGTCAGCGCGACGAACACGTCCTCGAGGTTCTGCCGCTCGGAACGCAGGTCCCGCAGGACCCAGCCGCTGGCAGCCACGACCCGGAAGACCTCGGCCCGGATATCCTGGTTGCGATCGCACTCGCAGGTGACGCGGTGCCACTCGCCGCTGCCATCCACCCCGATCCGCCGGACGCCCGGCAGCGCGGCGAGCCGCTCGACCACCTGCTCGCGCGGTCCCTGGATCTCGGCCGTGACCGTCAGCGACCCCTGCATCATGTCGGCGAGCTGCTCCGGCCGTCCGGTCGTGACGATCCGACCGCGGTTGATGATCAGCACGCGCTGGCAGATCATCTCCACCTCGGGCAGGATGTGGCTCGACAGGAAGACCGTGTGGCGCTGGGCCAGGCTCTTGATCAGGTTGCGGATATGCCGGATCTGATTGGGATCGAGCCCGATGGTCGGTTCATCCAGGATCAGCAGCTCCGGCTCATGGAGCAGGCTGTCCGCCAGCCCCACTCGTTGCCGGAACCCCTTGGAAAGGCGCCCGATCATGAGGTCGCGGACCTCATCCAGCCCGCAGTCAGCCAGGACCTGCCGCAGCCGGTCACGCAGCCGCTTGCCGCGCAACCCCTTGAGCTCACCGCGATAGCGCAGGTAGTTCCGCACCCGCATGTCCTGGTACAGGGGCACGTTCTCCGGCAGGTAGCCGATGCGCCGCCGCACCTCCAGCGACTGCGTCAGCACGTCGAAGCCCGCCACGCGCACCCGGCCGCCCGTCGGCGGCAGGAACGACGTCAGAATCCGCAGCGTGGTCGTCTTGCCGGCGCCGTTGGGCCCCAGAAAGCCGACAATCTCCCCAGCCGCCACGCTGAACGACAGGTTATCAACCGCCGTTTTCGCGCCATACCGCTTGGTAAGGTTCTCGACGTGGATCATTCGCGTCCTGCCATTCCGGCGTACGGATTCACCCATTGACTCCGGCACGTGGGAGCCTATTATCCCCGTAAACGGCAGCCAGTCAAGCGCACGGACGAACGATTTACGGAGAACGCATGTCACTGAGACAGGATGGATTCCCCCGCGCGGACCGCTATGCACAACTTGACTTCAGGCCCCCGGGTCGGGTGCTGCGCGAGCGCGGCCCCGGCACGCCAGCCTGGCCGTTCACCGAGCGCCACCTGCAGTGCGTCTGGTACGACGACGCCCTGCGACCCGCCACGCTCACGACGAGCGACGGCGAAGCGCTGGTTGTCCAGGCCCCCGGCCGCTGGAACCTCGAGGCCGGTCCCGATTTCCGCGATGCCACGCTGGTTGTCGGCTCGGGGCAGCGCCGGCTTCAGGGCGACGTCGAGATCCACATCCATCCCGACGACTGGCGTCAGCACGGTCACGCGCCTGACCCCCGCTACGCGCGCGTTGTCGCCCACGTAACCTATTTTCCCGGCGCCCTGCCCGCAGCGGACTTGCCGCCAGGAGCGGTGCAATGCGCCCTGCGCCCCGCCCTGACCGCCCAGCCGGCCTTCAGTTTCGAGGCGATCGACGTCACGGCCTACCCCTATGCCGCCTGCCCCACGGCCCCGCACCGCTGCACCGATGTGCTCGGCCCCCTGCCGCCCGATGCGCGTGAAGCCCTGCTCGATGCCGCGGGCGAGGAGCGCCTGCGTCGCAAGGCCGCCCGCTGCGCGGCCCTGATCGGGGAGCGCCCGGCCAGCGACGTGTTCTTCGAGGAGGTTTGCGCCGCCCTCGGCTACAAGCACAACCGCACCGCCTTCCGCACGCTGGCGCACCTCCTGCCCTACCCTGCCCTGCGCGCGGCCGCCGGCGGGGACGTCCTCACGGCCTGCGCCCTGCTGCTGGGCACGGCCGGCCTGCTGCCGGCCACGGTATCCGCCCGCTGGGACGACGAGACCCGGGCTTTCGTGCGCGCGCTGTGGGACCGCTGGTGGAAGCAGGCAGGCAGCCGCGACCAGACGGTCATGCAGAAGACCGACTGGCGTCTCGCGGGCCTGCGCCCGGCCAACCACCCCGTCCGGCGCATCGCCGCCGCCGCGGGAATCTTCACGCAGCCCGGCGACCCGCTCGAGGCCCTCGACGCGCTCGACCCCCGCGACCCTGCCGCCTGGTTCCGCCAGGCCGCCCTGGCGCTCACGGCGGCCGCGCGCGTGCCGTACTGGACCACCCACCTCGCGTTCGCCTCGCCCCGGCTGGCACGGCCCGTCGAACTGCTGGGCGCCGACCGCGCCGCCGCCGTCCTGACCAACGTCGTCATCCCCCTGCTTGCGGCGCGCGGGCGCGCTGTTGCTCCGCTGCTCGACCACCTGCCGGCCGAGCAGGACAGCGGCCCCATCCGGGAGGCGGCGCACCTGCTGTTCGGCCGCGATCACAACCCGGCCCTCTACCACACGGGGCTGCGGCAGCAGGGGCTGCTGCAGATCTTCCTCGACTTCTGCCTCAACCGCCGCAACGGCTGCGCGGACTGTGCCCTCGCGCGGGCGCTGACCGACTACGCGCGCACGCCGGACCGGGCAGATCCCGCAAATTCCCTTGCCGCGGTTCGGGCCGCCCGCTAGCCTCTCCGGGCATGCCGTCGGGCACGGCGCCGACGCAACGAAAGGAGCCCATGGACTACAAGCTGTTCGCGAGTACGTTCGTTCTGATCTTCCTGGCGGAGCTGGGCGACAAGACGCAGTTGGCGGCCATGGCCCGGACGGCGGGAGCCGAGGGCAGCAAGTGGGTCGTCTTCGCCGCTGCGTCGCTGGCGCTGGTCTTCTCGACGCTGATTGCCGTCGTCTTCGGCTCCACGCTCACGCGCCTCGTCCCGGTCCACTACATCAAGGCCGCCGCGGGCACGCTCTTCATCGTGTTCGGGGTCCTCATCCTGCACGGCGTGTTTGCCGCCCGCGGCGTGGCGGCAACAGCAGCGCCTGGCGGAGTGCTGGCGCGCGTGGTGCTGCGCGTGGCGGCGCAGTTCGAGGAAGCCGCCGCCCGGGACTATGCCGCGCTGGCGGCCGCCGCCACCGATCCACGTGTGCGCGCGCTGTTCGAGGCGCTGGCGCAGGAGGAGCGGCAGCATCTCGCGCACATCACGCAATCCGTCGAGCAGCGTGCCGAAGTGGAGTTGCCGCAGGCCGCCCGGACCGCCGTCGAAGCGCATCCCCACCTCGATCACGACGTGGCCGGCAGCAGCGAACCGGCGGTCGAACACGCCGCGCAACACGAGGAGGCCACGGCAGGCTTCTACCGCGAACTGGCCGCGCTCACCCCCCTTCCAGCGCTCCGGACCACGTTCAGTCTGCTCGCCGCGCAGGAAGAGGACCACGCCCGCCGGCTGCGGGCGCTGTAGGAACCGCACCATCTACGACAGGGAGACGCACTGTGAAAAGACTCTGCCGTCTGCTGCTCATCGGAGCTCTGGTTACCTGCCAGTCGTGCGCCACGGCGCTGCTGTGGGAGAAGACGGATCCCCGGGAACGGATCTGGATCGGCGCCGACAAAACGACGGAAGAAGCCCTGATGCGCAGAGGCGTGGCCTACGAGGTCTATGTCTCGCCCCGGGGCAAGGGCTATCTGATCGAGAAATCGGGATGGCGCAAGATGTCGGACTACCAGCTCAGAATGCTGGGAACCCCCGTCACGTTGGCCCTGGACACGGCGACCACCGTGGTCGTGGTGGGCGTGTATCTCTTCATCAATGACCCGTCATTGACGTGCGATCTGATCCAGGCGATCTGCGATTGAGTGCGTGAACAGACGGCCGGGCCCGTACCCTAAAACCGGGCCGTGGGTACGCCCTGTCAAGCCGAACGCTGGGCCTGCTCCTGCGCCAGCAGCGCATTGATCGCCGCAGCCGCCCGCCGCCCTTCGCCCATGGCGAGGATGACCGTCGCCGCACCGAGGACGATATCGCCGCCCGCATAGACCCGGTCCAGGGACGTCTTGCCGTTTGCGTCCACCGTGATATTGCCCCACTTGTTCGTGGCCAGGTTCGGCGTCGTCTGCCGGATCAGCGGGTTGGAATCGTTCCCGATGGCGACGATGACCGTATCCACGGGCATCATGAATTCGCTGCCAGGCACCTCCACAGGGCGCCGCCGCCCGGAGCTGTCCGGCTCGCCGAGCTCGTAGCGCAAGCACTCCATGCCCGTGACCAGGTCGCGCTCGTCGCCCACGATCCGCTTCGCATTCTGAAGCATGTGGAAGATGATGCCCTCTTCCCTGGCGTGGTGCACTTCCTCGAGGCGCGCCGGCATTTCGGCCTCCGTCCGCCGGTAGACCAGGTGCACCTCCTGCGCGCCCAGCCGCACCGCGGTGCGCGCGGCGTCCATGGCCACGTTGCCGCCGCCGAGCACCGCCACCCTGCGCGCGCTGACGATCGGCGTGTCGGCATGCTCGCGGTCATAGGCCCGCATCAGGTTCGCGCGGGTCAGAAACTCGTTCGCCGAGTAGACCCCGACGAGGTTTTCTCCCTCGATGTTCATGAACTTCGGGAGCCCCGCGCCCGTGCCGATGAAGACCGCGTCGAAGCCGTCCCGCTCCAGGAGGTCCGTCAGTTTACGCGTGCGCCCGACGACGAAGTTGGTTTGGATTTCGACGCCCATCCGCTTCAGCGTGTCGATTTCCATCTGCACGATCGCCTTCGGCAGGCGGAATTCGGGAATGCCGTACATCATCACGCCGCCGGGCTTATGAAAAGCCTCGAACATCGTCACCGCGTGGCCCTCGCGCCGCACATCGGCGGCCACGGTAATGCCGGCCGGGCCGGTCCCGATCACGGCCACCTTGCGGCCGGTCGGCGGCTTGACCGCCGGAACCTCGACCAGGTTCTGGGCCCGCTCCCAGTCGGCGGCGTAGCGCTCCAGCCGTCCGATGGCGACCGACTTGTTCGTATCCTTCAGCGCCTTGCCGACCGTGCAAGTCGCCTGGCACTGCGTCTCCTGGGGGCAGACGCGCCCGCAAACCGCGGGCAACAGGCTGTTCGCCTTGAGGATGTCGATGCCGCGCTTCGTGTCACCCGCCGCGATGGCGCGGATGAAGCCGGGAATGTCAATGCCGACCGGGCACCCCGCCACGCAGGGCGCGTTCTTGCACTGGAGGCACCGGATCGCCTCGACCTGCGCCTGCGCAGGCGTGTAGCCGGTGGCGACTTCCTCGGAGTTCCGGATCCGCACGACCGGCGGCTGCGTGGGCATCTCCTGCAGCGGAATGCCCAGCCGCTCCTTGGGCTTTAAGGCGTCCTGCCGCGCCGCAAGGTCCGCTACAAGCGCCTCGGCCTGACTCGTCAACGATTCCGTGCTGGGATGTGTCGTCACCGTTCGCTCCCGCTCACCGGCCCGTGCCGGCTTCCCGCTTATGCAATTCCATTTCCAGGTGGCACTGCGCGTGGGCGTGGTCCTCGTGCTGCTTGTACGCCCGCAACCGCTTGATCATGTTGTCGAAATCCACCTGGTGACCGTCGAACTCCGGACCGTCCACGCAGACGAACTTCGTCTTGCCGCCCACCGTGACCCGGCAGCCGCCGCACATGCCGGTTCCATCCACCATGATCGTGTTCAGCGACACGACCGTGGGCACGCCGAACGGGCGCGTCGTGTCCGCGCAGCACTTCATCATGATCGGCGGCCCAATCGCCACCACCTGGTTGGGCGCCGGCGTCCGTTCGCACAACTCCTTCAAGGGCACTGTCACCAGCGCCTTCCGGCCGTACGAGCCGTCATCCGTGCAGATCACGAGCTCGTCGGCCAGTCTCCGCATCTCCGCCTCCAGAATGACGAGGTTGCGCGTCCGGGCGCCGATGATGACCACGAGCCGATTGCCGGCCGCCTTCAGCGCCTGCACAATCGGATGCATGGGAGCCACGCCGATGCCGCCACCGACGCAGACCACCGTTCCGACCTTTTCGACATGCGTGGGCTGACCCAGAGGGCCGAGCAGGTTCTCCACCCTGTCGCCCACGTTCATGAGCGAGAGCTTGTGGGTGGTTCTGCCCACGGCCTGGAAGATCAGGGTTATGGAGCCTTCCACCGGATCGGCGTCCGCAATGGTCAGCGGGATGCGCTCGCCGTAGTTCGTATCCAACTGCAGGATGACGAACTGGCCCGCCTTGCGCTCCTGCGCAATCAGAGGGGCCGCGACGCGCATCTGAAAAACCTCGTCCGAAAGCTGCTGTTTGGCCAGAATCTCGTTCACAGTCCACTCCACGGCTTATTGCGTTTCTCCGGTCAGCCGTCCCCCTCGCGCGGAAACACGAGGGGAGAAGATACAGACTACCCGGACAGGAAAAAAGCAGAATCACGCGCCGGCTTGACTTTCGTCTGCTTTCGATTGCAAGGTATTCGTATGCCGTTGGATATGTCAAATACAGAGCCGTCGGTTGCTTGTCCCACCCGGGCTTTTTCGCGAAAAGATGCAAAATCCATGTCCACTTCTGCCGCCCCGCTGCCATTCATAAACAGGACATGGAGTAGTTTCAATACGACGCCACTTCCAGAACTATCCGTGACCGAGGGGAGCGCCGCAAGGCGCTCCCCGCCCTCGTTTAAGAGAACCTGCCGAACATGAGCGCCAAGCCAACCCAGGCTGAAGTCATGAAAGCGGCGCTCCAGCACCAGGACGCGCTGCAGGCTTACGCCTACGGCATCACCCGCGACTGGGCACTCGCCGAGGACGTCGTGCAGAACGCCTTTGTCATCGTGATGGAGAAGTGGACCGCCTTCCAACCCGGCACGTCCGCCTATCACTGGACCCGCGCCATCGTGCGTCTGAAGGCCCTGGAACTGTTGCGCGCACGCAACCGCGAGCAACCCGAGGAGGAGTCGGTCCTCCACGCGCTCACGGAACAGGCCATGGACACTTATATGGACGAGGATGCCGCACAGCGGCAGAAGGAACTGTTGCGCAAACTGCAGCGCTGCATGCAGCAGGTGACGGGGCGCTCGTTGGAGCTGGTGCTGCAGTTCTATTGGAAGCGGCTGACGTACGAGCAGCTGGCCGTCCAGTTCAACGCCTCGGTGGAGGGTGTGCGCAAGAACCTCTATCGCGTCAGGCGGGCGCTGCAGGAATGCGTGGAGCGGCAAGCCGATCCGGCATGGGGGCAGGAGTGAACGCAGACCACCACGACATCTTCGACCGGTACCTGCGCGGCGCCCTCACCGCGGACGACCGGCTGGCACTGGAGCGCTTGCTGACCAACGAGGCCGGGCGGCGCGCTTTCGCCGAACACGTTCAATGGTCCGCGGCCCTGACCCGTGCCGCCCGGCAGCTGGCGGGACACATGGCGGAATTGGGCACGCTCGCGCAGGCTGCTGAGATCAGGCCCGCTCTGCTGCGGCCCAGGCTCACGCTCAGGCGGACGCGCCAGTCGCAGCGCCTCTGGCGTTTCGCGCTAGCCGCCTCGCTCTCCGCCGCCGCGACAGCCACCTTCCTGCTGCACGCGCTGACCACCCCGCGCGTCACCGCTACGCACACGCCGCCTGTCGTCGCGTGGCTGCATCGCGGCCACGCGCAGGTATCGCTTGTGCGTGACGGCCACGCCTTGACCGCCGGGCCCGGCGCGGCAGTCCATGCCTCCGACCTGATCGAGATTTCGGGCGGGGGCACGGCTGTGCTGCATATCCCTCGCCAGGACACGGAGTTACGCATGCAGTCGGGAACGCAGGCCGCCCTGACCCTGAACGGTGGCGGTGGCACGCACGTACATCTTTTCCGCGGGCGCATGCTGGCCCACGTCGCACCCCGGCCGCCTGCGCACCCCTTCACTGTGAGCGCGCGACACGTGCTTGCCACCGTGCTCGGCACCACCTTCGCCATGGCCGTGGATGAAAACACCACGCGGCTTGGCGTCGCTGCCGGCGCGGTGCGCGTGACCCACCGCGAAACCGCCACGTCCACCGTGGTGAGCGCCGGCGAATCGCTCAGCGTAACCCCCGAGGCCCTGTCGGCCTCGCGACCCGATCCCGACTTCACCCCCAACCTGCTGGGCTACTGGCCCCTGGACGACCTCGGGGGCAAGGTCGCCGTGGACGCCTCCTGCCTGGGCCACGATGGGATCGTGCACGGCGCAGCCTGGACCGCCGGGCGGCTGGGCACAGCCCTCGACTTCCGGACTCCGGGCGACTGTGTGATCCTGCCCGCCGATTGCGGCCTCGTGGACACGAATTCGTTCACGCTTTCGTTCTGGTACGCCCCCCAACCCGCACCCGGCAAACTGCCGGTGATTGTCAAACGCGGCGCGTCGGGCGCCGGCTATGCGTTGTATGCCTCGACCCAGACCAGCCAGTGGTTTCTGCTCGTCGGGGACGGTACCGCGACACACGCCATCGTCCTGCCCCAGGATGTCAGCTCCCCGGCGGCCGGATGGCGCCATGTGCTGGTTGCCGTCGACCGCCAACAGCAACGGGTGCGCCTGTTCCGAGACCTGAAATGCCAGGCAGACGTGGCGCTGCCCACCTTGAACGGTTCGCTCGACACCGCAGCCCCCCTGCTGCTTGGCGCTGCGGCTGACGGTTCGAGCCTGCTCGGCCATCTTGACGACGTCCGCATCTACACCGGTCTGCTGGCGCCCTCCGGCATCGCCGACGTGTACGGGAAGGCCGCCAATTACCCGCGCTCATCGTCCGGCACGACGCTGTTCATACAATAGAGCCAGTTCGGCCCCTCACGCGTCCGGACGGACCAAAACGTGCGCCGACGCGCCATTCTCACTTACAGAACCCCTCGTGGCGACCGCCGCAAGCGGGCGACGCGAGCGGTTCTGCACGAGCCTCCCTGATTGAATCCATTTGGCATCAGTTTTTGGCTTATACCATTGACAGTGCTTCCGCTTAGGGGTAGCCTACGACCCGACATGCATGAGAGAGGTTTACGCTCCAAGCTGGTGGCACGCATCATTTTGACGCTGCCCTATTCGCTAATCGCGCTGCTGCTGGGTGTCATCTTCATGCTCATGCGTTAATGGGTTCAAAGTGGAGATGCGAACATGGCGCGCGGAACTGGCGTGAGACCCTGTCCTGAGTGCAAGAGTAGCAGTCATGTCCGGCGCGTAGCGCGTACGCGTTGGATGCGGCTGATTCCGTGGTCGCGTCGCTACGTCTGCAACTACTGTCGCGTTGCGTTCGTGCAAATCCTACCCCTGAACCTGCGGACCGTCACCGAGCAGGATCTTGACCTGCCTGTCTGATGGCTGTCACCCCTGAGCAACCGGGCGCGCGCCGCCGCGGCGCTGACGCCGAGGCTACTCGTCACGCCGGCCGCCGAGCAGACCCGCGCGCAGCAGGAAGTAAATCAGCGTCATGAGCGCAGTTACGGCCGACGCGATGTAGGTCAGAAAGGCGGCGTTGAGCACCTTGGCTGCGTGCGCGGCCTCGTCGGCCTGCACGATTCCGGACGTCACCATCAGCCGCTTGGCCCGCGCGCTGGCATCCCATTCGACCGGCAGGGTCACCAGCGCGAACAGCACCGCCACGCCGAACAGCAGGATACCGAGTTTGACCAGCAGCATCTGTTTCATGAAGAAGCCGATCAGCAGCAGCGGATAGGACAGCTGGCTTCCCAACTGGGCCAGCGGCACCAGGCCGGTCCGCAGGGACAGCGCCGTGTAGGCCTTTGCGTGCTGCAACGCGTGCCCGGCCTCATGGCACGCCACCCCGATGGCGGAGAGCGAGGGCGACCCATACACCTCCGGCGAAAGCCTCAGGGTGCGACTGGCAGGGTCGTAGTGATCCGACAGGAAACCGTGCGAGGGCTCGATTTTGACATCGTGAACCCCCTCATGCTGCAGCAGCCGCCAGGCCGCCTCGGCTCCGGTCAGACCCGAGGAAGCCCGGTAACGGGCGTATTTCGAGAACGTGGCTTTCGTCAGCAGCGTAGCCAGCAGCGCCAAGCCGAGGGCCGGCAGCGTCAGCATCCAGTACAATCCATCCATCGGTATCATCTTCACCACTCCTTAGTGCGGCATGAGTCCGCGTCGCCCTGTCCAACGCCCAAGCATGCCTTTCGCCACGCTTGTCGTCCAACGGATTCGGCACAAAGGCCTTGCCGGAACACCCTGCGGATGGCTACTATTTCGGGCATGAAGCTATCGGTTGTCATTCCAATTTTCAACGAAAAGGGCACCATCCGTGAAATTGTGGCGCGCGTTTGCGCCGTCGAGCTGGACCTGGACAGGGAGTTAGTGCTGGTGGACGACTGTTCAACCGATGGTACGCGCGATATACTCAACGACCTGCAGGCCGAACACCCGGACTGGCAGTTCGTTTTTCAGCCTGTCAACCAGGGCAAGGGGGCGGCCCTGCGCGCCGGCTTCCGCGCTGCGACGGGCGACTTGGTGGTTGTGCAGGATGCGGACCTGGAGTATGACCCGCGCGATTACAGGGCGTTGCTCGGCCCCATTCTGGACGGACACGCCGACGTGGTCTTCGGCTCACGCTTCCTGGGCGGTGGCCCCCACCGCGTGGTCTTCTTCTGGCATTACGTGGGCAACCGGCTGCTGACCATGCTCTCGAACATGCTGACGGACATCAACCTGACGGACATGGAAGTCTGTTATAAGATGTTCAAGAAAGAAGTGTTGCAGAGGATTACCATTGAGGAGAACCGTTTCGGCTTCGAGCCCGAGATCACGGCCAAGGTCGCTCGTGGCGGCTGGCGCATCTACGAGGTGCCCGTGGCTTATTACGGACGCAGCTACGCCGAGGGGAAGAAGATCGGGTGGAAGGACGGCTTCCGGGCGCTGTGGTGCATCCTGAAGTACCGTTTCGTCTGATAACAGGGAAGACGCCGTCATGCGCACAATCGCCCGCCTTCTGGCCACGGGTTTCGGCCTTGGCTACGCGCCCATCGCCTCAGGCACGGTGGGAACCCTGCCCGGTCTTTTCATCGCCTATTGGCTGGCCCCCCTCTCCAGTCTGCCCTGGGGGTGGTTCTGGCAAGCCGTGGTGTGCCTGGCCCTGATCGCGCTCTCCATCGCCGTGTGCGAGGAGGCGGAGCGCCAGTTCGGCACCAAGGACGACGGCCGAATCGTGGCCGACGAGTACCTGACCTTCCCCATCACCCTCATCGGGCTCCCGTTCACACCGGCCACCGTGTGCCTCGCCTTCTTCACCGCGCGGGTCTTCGACATCATCAAGCCGCCGCCCGCCCGCCAGTTACAGGAGCTCCACGGCGGACTCGGCATCACGATCGACGATGTCTTCTCCTCGCTGTACAGCCTTGCCGTCAACCACCTCGTCTACCGCTGGGTGGTGGTCCCGTGGTTGACATCCTGAAGCCAGCCCGCTTATGCTCCTGCCTCGAAAGCGAACTCTCGACCGATCATGAATATTGTGCCCAATCGTCTCGCCGGGGTTCTTGTCGTTGAGCCCACCGTCCACGCGGATGCGCGCGGCTGGTTCATGGAAACCTACCGTGAAACAGCGCTGCAAGCGGCTGGCATCGCGGCCCGCTTCGTGCAGGAGAACCACTCCTGTTCGGCGCGCCATACGCTGCGCGGCCTGCACTACCAGCTGCATCAACCGCAGGCCAAGCTCTGCCGCGTCGTCGTGGGCGCGGTCTGGGACGTCGTGCTGGACCTCCGCCGTGCCTCGCCCACCTTCGGGCACTGGGACCGGATTCTGCTCAGCGCCGAGAATCGCCGCCAGGTCTACGTCCCCCGCGGCTTCGCCCATGGTTTTGCCGTCGTCTCCGAGACAGCGGAATTCCTCTACAGGTGCGACGGCTATTACGACCGCCAGGACGAGTACGGCGTGCGCTGGAACGATCCTGACCTTGCCATCGACTGGGGCATTACGGCGCCCCTCGTCTCCGCCAAGGATGCGGCCCTGCCCTGTCTTCGCGATGTGCCCGCGGCCAACCTGTTCCCGGCGGCAGCGCCGGTATGAGCCCGCCGCGGATCATGCTCTTCGGCTGCACGGGGCAGGTCGGCAGCCAACTCGCGCGGCGGCTCCCGGCGCTCGGTCCCTTGCGCTGCGTCCCGCAGGACGAGCTCGACTTCACCTCGCCCTCCGCCCTCCGCCAGGCCATCCGCGACGAGCGTCCCGACCTGCTGATCAACGCCGCCGCCTACACGGCTGTCGACCGCGCCGAACAGGAGCCCGATCTGGCGCGCCTGGTCAACACCGAGTCGCCCCGCGTCATGGCCGAGGAGGCCGCCGCGCTCGGCACGACCTTCGTGCACTACTCGACCGACTACGTCTTTGACGGCAGCCGCCGAAGCCCTTACACGGAAAGCGACCCCCCCTGCCCCCTCGGCGTCTACGGGCGCACCAAACGCGATGGCGACTACGCCGTCATGGGCAGCGGCTGCCAATGCCTGGTGTTCCGGATCAGCTGGGTATACGGCGCCACGGGGCAGAACTTCCTCCTGACCATGCAGCGGCTCGCCGCGGCCGGGAAGCCCCTGCGCGTGGTTGACGACCAGGTCGGCAGTCCCACCACCAGCGCGGCTGTCGCCGACGGCACGCTGGCGGTTTTGAATCAAGTCTGCGGCCCCGCCGCCACCCACCGCCTCACGGAGGTAGCCGGTCTTTACAACATGGTCTGCGGGGGGCAAACCTCCTGGCACGGGTTCGCCCGCGCCTTTCTGCCCGCCTCCGTCGCGCTCACCCCGATCACCACCGCGGAGTACCCCACCCCTGCCCGTCGGCCTTCCTACTCCGTTTTGGACACCGCGCGCCTGTACCGGACCTTTGGCGTCTCCCTGCCCACCTGGCAGGAGGCGCTCGCCGCCATGTTGCAGGAACAGCAGCTTGCGATTGACAACCCGCCGCGCGCCGGATAGTTTCAGTCCGACGATTTCACCCGAAACAACAGAGGAGACACGTCCATGGGCGCATGCTACTTCCCCGAGGTCAAAGAGCCGATCCGCTTCGAAGGTCCGGATTCGAAGAACCCTCTCGCCTTCAAGTTCTACCAGGCGGACCGCAACGTGCGCGGGAAGCCGATGGCCGAACACCTGAAGTTCGCGATCGCCTACTGGCACACGTTCAAGGGTACGGGCAGCGATCCGTTTGGCGGCGCCACCCTCGACCGAGCCTGGAACGCCGGCGCCAGCGCACTCGACGTGGCCGAGCAGACGCTCGACGCGGCCTTCGAGTTCATCACGAAGCTGGGGGCGCGCTACTACTGCTTCCACGACCGCGACCTGGCGCCCGAGGGCGCCACGCTGGCGGAGACGAATCGCAATCTCGACCGCCTCGTCACACGCGCCGCCGCGCTGCAGAAGGCAACCGGCGTCAAACTCCTGTGGGGCACAGCGAACCTGTTCAGTCACCCCCGCTATGCCAACGGCGCCGCGACGAACCCCGATCCGGCCGTCTTCGCGTGGGCCGCGGCCCAGGTGCGCCGCGCCATGGACGCGACGGTTGCGCTGAAGGGCACCGGCTACGTCTTCTGGGGCGGGCGCGAGGGCTACGTTTCGCTGATCAACACCGACCTGCGCCAGGAGCGCGAGCAGCTCGCGACCCTGCTGCACCTGGCCGTCGATTACGGCAAGCAGGTGGGCTTCAACGGCAAGTACTTCATCGAACCCAAGCCCCGCGAGCCGTCCACCCACCAGTACGATTTCGACGCCGCTACGGTTCTCGGGTTCCTGCGCGAGTTCGACCTCCTGGAGCCCTTCGCGCTGAACGTCGAAGCCAACCACGCCACGCTCGCCACACACTCTTTTGCCCACGACCTGGCGGTGGCGTCCGCGGCCGGCAAGCTCGGCAGCCTCGACATCAACCGCGGCGACCCGACGTGCGGCTGGGATACGGACCAGTTCCCCACGGATATCTACGACGCGGTCTGGGCGATGTACATCATCCTCAAGCAGGGTGGACTCCGCCACGGCGGCCTGAACTTCGACGCCAAGGTGCGGCGCAATTCGTTCGACACCGTGGACCTGTTCCACGCACACATCGGCGGCATGGACACGTTTGCCAAGGCGCTGCTGGTGGCCGATCGCCTGCTCACCGACAAGGTGCTGCTCGACCCGCTGGCCGGACGCTACGCGGGCTGGCGCACACCGCAAGGGCGCAAGATCCTCAACCGAAAGCTCACGCTGCCGCAGCTCGAAAAGCTGGCGGACGCCCAAGGCGAACCGCAGCGGATCAGCGGTCGGCAGGAGCTGCTCGAGAACATCGTCAACCAGTACATCTTCGCCGCTGTCTAGCTCAGGGCGCAGACTGCACAGGTTCCGCGAAGGCAAACAGCCGCCCGGCGTTGGCGGCGGTCGCGCCCGCGATGGACTCGACGGTGACGCCGCGCGTTTCCGCCAGGACCTCCGCCACGTGCCGTACCCACGCCGGTTCGTTGCGGTGGCCGCGGTGCGGCACAGGCGCGAGGTACGGCGTGTCGGTTTCGATCAGCAGCCGCCCCCCCGGTACGATCCGGGCCACCGCACGCAGGTCGCCGGCCTTCGGAAAGGTCACGATGCCACTGAAGCTCAGGTGGAATCCCAGAGCCAGCAGCGCCTCCGCGAATGCGGGGCTCCCGGTGAAGCAGTGGAGCACGCCCAGGCGCTCCGGATCCCCTGTCCAGGCCGCACGGTGCGCCGCCAGCAGCGTCAGGGTGGCAACATCCGCCTCGCGGCTGTGCACGATGACCGGCAGGCGCAGCTCCCGCGCCAGATCCAGCTGCCCGGCGAAAAGCTGTTCTTGTTGAACCCGCGTCCCGGGTGAATAGTGGAAATCGAGCCCGATCTCGCCGACCGCGCTGACAGCCACACCCAACCCCCGCAACTGCCCGATCTGGAATCGCAACTGGTCGAGCGCCTCGGTCAGCGTGGCGGTGGTCGCGGCAAGCTCCGGCGCCCGGTCGCGATCATGCCCCACTGCAGGCCGCACAACCTCCGGGAAAGCGCGGGCTGCTTCGACCGCGGCCCGATTGAGCGGACAGGAGCCCCCCACGGCGATGAGCCGGGACACGCCAGCCGCGCGGGCCCGCTCCACCAGCGCCGCGGTCGCGGCAGCGTCCCCCTCCGCGAAATGGACGTGCGTATCGAAGAACATGCCGTGATCCCTTCCCGCGCCCCACAGGGGTGGGTGCGTCCGCTAAGGCCTGCCTGCCGGCGCGGCGACGTTGGTCGCCGGCGTGCCCGTTTCGGGCGGCAGAATCACCGTGGTCTCGCCATCAGGCCCCTTCGCGAAGCCCCACCCGTGGCCGTCCGTCAGCACCGTCGGGCTCACCTTCAGGTACGGGAAGTCGAACACGCGGATCGCCAGCACAACCGCGAGAATGACGCCCAGCGCCACGGCCGCCGCAATCAGCGACGCCAGCACATGGTGCGTGTACACCAGGTCAAGGAACGGATGCACATAGGCACGCCACACCCGGCGGCGGCGCTCCTCCGAGAGCCGCGCCGGCGGAGCAGGCGCCTCGCAGGCGGCTGTGCGCAGCAGCTGCAGGGTGTCGTCGAACTCCGCCAACGCGCCCCGGCAGCTCTCGCACTTGCGCACGTGCTCCCGGACCAACTCCGCCGGCGCACGCCCCAGTTCGTGCGTCAGGTAGTCCATGAGGACCGCCTGAATCTCGTCGCACTGCATCGGCCGGTAAGCGCGCTTCCCGCCGGCAGCAGCGTCAGCCGTCTCTCCGGAGCGCGGTCCGCGCCCGGGCTCTGTCGACCGCTTGCTCATGCCGTTCCGTGCTCTCCATTGCGCAGCGCGCGGGCGAGTTTCTTCATGGCGTGATGCAGGATGTACCCCACATTCCCGACGGACAGGCCCGTGATCGCGCTGATCTCCTTGTAGGACTTCTCCTCGTAAACCTTCAGTATCACCAGCTGCTGTTCGCGCACGTTCAATACAACCAGAGCCCGGCCCGCCCGTTCGGCTGCCTCGCTGAGTTCGGGCGGCACCGTTGGAGGCGCCGGCGCGTCGCGCAGCTCATCCTCGGACTGCTCGGCCGGCAGCTCATGGCGCCTCGCCACGCGACGCACCTGGTCGATGGCGCAGTTGTGTGCCACGCGATAGAGCCAGCCGGACAAACGCGGGCAGGGGGTGAGATCCTCCTTCCAGTGACGGCAGAGGCGCACCAGCGTGTCCTGCACGATATCCTGCGCCACGTCGGGGTTACGCACCAGCCGTGCAACGTAGCGCAAGAGCGGCCCTTCGTACTCACCAACCATGCGATCGAAGGCGGCACGGCGCGCATCCTCGTGTTGTGGCTCCACCTCGCTCATGGTGCTTGCCGTACTAACGCCGCGGAGCGCCGGGGTCTTAGTGCCTTACAGACCAACAACGCCAAAAAAGAGAATTCAGGAGTCAGAATACAGGAGTCAGAATGAGAAGATCGACAAAGACCGCCTCTTGCAACGCATTCTATTCTGACTCCTGACTCCTTGGGTTGCGGGCAGAGCCCGCTTTAGGCCCTATCTCGCGGTATCGCCGAGCAGCTTCGCCAGCGTCGGCTCCATGCTCTCCGCCCAGAGGGTGTAGCCCTTGCCGTTCGGATGCAGCAGGTCCGGCATGATGTCGCGGGGCAGTTTGCCGTCGGCGTCGAGCATGGACTTGTTGAGATCGAGGAAGAAGACGCGCTCGTTGTCGGCCAGCTTCGCGATCAAGGCGTTGGCCTGATCGTTGTTAACCCGCATACGGTCCGTCGCCGACTCCCCGCGCGGAAAGATCGCCAGGACCAGGACTTTCGTTTCGGGCAGCTTGGCGCGCAGCCGCTCCAGCACCAGGCGCATCCCGGCGGCGATATCCTCGGGTTTGTCCATCCGGTGACCCGTGTTGTTTGTGCCGAGCATGACGACGGCGAGGCGCGGCGCCGTACCGTCAACCTCGCCGTGGTCCAACCGCCAGAGCACATGCTCGGTCCGATCCCCGCTGTACCCCAGGTTCAATGCGTTGCGCGGAGCGTAGTACTTCGCCCACACGGCCTTCCCGCCGCCTTCGAACCCTTGCGTGATCGAATCGCCGATGAAGACCAGCTGGGCCGAGGCCCGGTTCGTGGCAGACAGGCGGGTCTCGTGCCGGCTCTGCCACCAGCCCTCCTTCAGACGATCGTCCGGCGTCACCGCCTTCACGACGGGAGCGGTGCCCCCCGCAGGCGGCACGGTTTCGGCTCGCGCGACACGCGCCAGTCCCCACACCGCGGTCAACAACACACCAGCCCACACAGCCGTCGCCCAACGTTCGCCCGTCATGTGTCTCACCCTTTCGCTATTTCTTCTTTTTAGCGTCAGCTTTGGACTTGGCCGCCGGCTTGATCGCCGACAGCTTCTTGCCCTGCTGGCCCCGCTTCCCGCTGACCAGGTTGTCCTGCGCCTTGGCCGTCTGCTTGCGGGTATCCTCGAGCAGTTTCTTGTCGAGGTCCACGAACTCGGTGACCTTCACGCAGCGGCCCTCTACCACGCCCTCGACCGACACCCGCTTGCCGTTGAGCGCAGCCAGTTTTTCGCCCTTGCCATCCAGCTTCACCGTGAGGGTCTTGCCGCCGTCCGTCTGCACGACAACACCGGTAACCGTGTTGGCCACCTCGTCACGGCTCGCAAAAACCATGCCCTCCGCCTTGACGCTGTCGGCCGCGAGCGCCGGCGCGGTCACCCCCGCCAGCCAGGTCAGACACAACCCGACAGCCCACAACCACCTCAGACTCACCGTCCTATGCATACGTCACTCCCCTTCCCGTAAATGGTCATGAGACCATACGCCACAGCGCGGCAAACAGCAAGTGTCCCGTCGGCAAAAAGGCGGTCAGACCGCGGTCTGAGTCCCCTCGCCCATCTCGGCCAGCCGCTTCTTCGCCTCGCGTGCGCCCAGACCCCTCAGGCCCAGGAGCGCCACCCTGGTCTTATCGCGCAGCTTCAGCATGCCGGGCCTTCGCTCCCAGAGATAGACAGCCTGGTCTGAAGCGCCCGCCAACCGGGCGAACTGATGCTGCGAGAGGCCCAACTTGGCGCGCAGCCGCTTGACGCCCTTGCCGGAGATCCATTCCCGTGCAGGCGGCTCCGACGCCATCGCGGCGGCCGGTTGTTGCGCGGCCAGAACCGGTTCCAGCGCAGCCAGCAGGCGCTTGTTCTCCTTTTCCAAAGTGAGCAGGCGCTTCCGGAGGTCGGCGGTGGCCCTCTCGATCTTGATGCTCCGCTTTTGCAGCGGGGTCGCGACGGCTTTCGCTTCTCGGCGTCCAATGCGGGCGATCTCGTCCTTCAACATCTTTCCCAAGTTCGGCATAACTATCCTTTCTGCCTGTCGGCTGATAGCATCCTCTTGAACAACTCTCGTATTATCATATAGCGAATCGCGACGATTTCAAGCACACAATCCCCGGCGTTTCTCATTATGGCCAGGCAAGCTCGCAGCGCCTGCTGGACGGTGGAAACCAGTAAAAAGTACAGCGGGGGCTACGAACCCGCTGCTTGGCGGGCGCCGCAAAGCGCCCGCATGCGAAGCGCTGGACAATCCCGCCACGAGCAGGAACGCAGGCGCGCCGGAGCCGCGCCTACGGCGCCGCGGTCAGCTTGAGGCAGTCCAGGCCGAACATGTGGGCCGG
>CAYOBW010000074.1:0-26974 GCA_964402115.1 uncultured Victivallales bacterium | reverse complement strand
GAGCCACGGCAACGCCTTGCCGGGGCGTGACATCCGTGGGTCAACCCGTGAGACACGTACGACTAGACGGCCGTGGTTGCCGGCCCCTCAAGAGCTGCCCGACCTGGTATCCCGATCGCGTGTGTCCGTCTCCCGGCCCTTCCCCTCAATGGAACATGAATGTCGTGCCCCTGGGTTGGGTGGGTCCCGAGTCAAAAGTGATCGTGCGGACATTGTAGGCCGGCGCGGCGTTCTGGAAGCGAATCCAGCCGATGTTCTCGCCCCAGGCGTAGCCGGCAAAGCGGCCGGTGCCGGTGTTGACGGTCACCTGACCGTGAGTCGGATGGAAGTTGACCCACCCGCAGTGGCTGCTCCAGGCGTAGCCGGACAGGTTCCCGCTGGCGTCCATGTTCACCCCCCAGTCCGTAGCGCCGGTGTTAGCGTAGGGACCGGTACCGCTGCCGAGCTTGATCCATCCGACGTTCTCTGCCCACACGTACCCGCTGAGGTAGCCGCTTGCGCCGTTCTTCACCGCCGTGACCCCACCACCGTGCGCTGGTGCCCAGTTCTGCCAGCCGGCAAGAGACGACCAGGCCGACTTGTCGGCGGGGTCGATGTTGGCAGCGACGGCGGCAACACAGACCGCAGCAGCAGCCGCCGCCAGCAATGCGAGCTTCACTCCCCGATCGGTTTGCCCCTGCCTCTTCATGTGCATCCTCCTTGCTCACACCTGATCCGCTTCGCATCACCACCTGGAGAAGGGCGAGTCACCGGCGAGCCGGCTTACCCTTTCCTCCCCGCAGCTCGGCTCAGCCTCGCCGCTCGCTTCGCGAGCAGGGGGAAGTCTTCCCCTGCACCCCCTCGAAAGAGTCAAAGCACCCCAGTCGACAAAGCACCAAATCATCTTCATTGCCCGCCGCGGACGGGCCACACGGAGTGCATGGCCTCCTTAGTGCCGTTGCCTACGTTGCCGACGTACAGGTACACGAACCACGCGTCGTTCGTACTGACCGAGACCGTAGAGGACGACCAGTAGAAGTAAGACTGGAAGCCCGTGAACGGATGCCCTGAAGGCAGCGCGGGATTGAAACGGCCGTAGTCGATTAGGCTCTGCAGTTCCTGCACGTTCGGCAACCGCCAGTCGCCCTCGGCCGACTCGTCGCTCAGCCCGACCTCGCCGCTGTTCAGCGTGGCACAGTCGGTCAACGCCGTGGCCCAGTTCCGCGCCCCAAACGCGTTCACGTTCTTCAGCCAAATCAATCCCGTCAGATTGTCCGTCACCGTGCCGTTCCCATTGTCCGTGAACCGCGGATTCGGCCACGCCACGCCCTTTTGCAGAGCCCCGTCGTCGCCGGCTGCATACGAAGTCGTCTGTCCCGTCTTGGCCACCGGTGCAGGCTTGGCCGTGCCCGACACCGTTGCTCCGTTCACGAAAGCGATCTTGCCCGCAACAATGTCTCCCGTAGCAGCACCCGTACCCGTCGTCGTGTCCACTACCTCGGTCTTACCGGCCACGCCGAAGATCGTCGTCCCGGCCTTGATGTTGCCCGTAATCAGAGCGGTATCACCCTCAACTGTACCCGAACCGTTGTGATAGCCCTGTTGAATGGCCTGCTGCATGGTGCCGGGCGTGACGGTGACCGCTCCGCGGTTCGGCATGCTGCCGGCCTGTTGCCCCCACACGCCAAGCGCAAGACCCCAGAACACCCTGCCGCTGAGCACCTCGGCGGCGACGGCAGCGTTGACGTTCGTGGCCGGGGCCTTGGCCATGACCTCGTTCAGCGTGCGGCCCGTACCGGCCGTCGGTCCCGCTACTGGCTCCGCAAACACGCTCTGTACGCCCGGCACACCCGTGTCCAGACGGTTGTAGATATCCTCCAGACGGTACATCGCACTGCCCGGTTCGGTGGGTGCCGCCGGGGAATCCAGGCTCCCCCCGTACGCCCCGCCCGCCACGCATACCACGACCGCCATCCCAAGGCCCATCCACCGTCTCTGCATACCGCCGCCTTTCCTCTTCATGCGCTTGTTGCCTTCCTCTGGTCCACTGTCCTGCCACCGACCTCACTACACGGCGGGATGTCGCGAAGACCGCAAACTGCCACTTTCCGCTCTTCTCTACACCCCGGCGACAACGAACCCGTCCGGGAGCGATCGACAACCTACTCTTACATGAATATGGTCGCAAGCGATATGCGGCATCCAGTGGCCAGCCGTCCACCCGCCGGTGCAGCCGTCCGGACATGAGCACCCACACGCACCCACAACGAGCACTCACGCGCGCGAAAGGTGGCTGTTCAGCCTGTCCACTCTGTCCGTCGGGCGGGTTCCGTGGGTGCTGTGGGTGCTTTTGTGGGTGCTTTGTGTCTCTTGGAATCGCCTTGTTGCACGTGGAAGCACCGGGGATGCCGCAAACGATAAAACACAGACTTTCCTAAGAATATCGGGTGATTTGTGCCTGATTTCGGTGGTGGGCGCTACAGGACTCGAACCTGTGGCATTCACGGTGTAAACGTGACGCTCTACCAACTGAGCTAAGCGCCCGACGAACTGACGAGGCGGGACACTACCCGAAAACGGACACAAGTCAAGCCGCGCGCGGATCTCAGACCCGCGGGGGGGTGTCGTTGTCACGGTCGTGACGCTGGCTGCGGCCAAGACAGATGCGCATCACGGTGATGCCGTGAGCCGGTCGAGGTCCGGCGCGGGACGGGCGCGCGTTTCTGCTTGCCCCCGCCGGGGACGCGGGGTTTACTCACGCCATGAGCTTCGCCATCATGGGATTGGAGGCGTCGCCGTCCTGGCTGGACGCGCTGGCCTGCAAGACGACGCCCTGGCCCTGGCTGGGCTGCGCCTCCGTCCTGCACCTGCTGGCGGTCGCGCTGATCAGCTGGCACTGCCTGCGCAACCGCCGCGAACCCGCCTCCACCCTGCTGTGGCTGTTCGTCGCCTGGGGCGTGCCGGTCATCGGCCCCCTGCTCTATCTCGCGTTCGGGCTGGACCGCGTGCAGGACAAGGGCTTCCGCCGCCGCGTCAAGCACGAGCAGTTGCTCACCGTGCGGCGCGCACGCGAGGACGAGGCCCTGCCCCTCGCCTACTGGCGCGCCGTCCGCGAAGCCGTTGCCTGCGAACCGCCACCCGGCATGGGGCTCGACCTGACCCGGGCCATGCACGGGCTGCTGCCCGACCACCCGCTCCTCGGCGGCAACGCCCTGCGCGCACTCGTCAATGGCGACGAGGCGTTTCCGGCCATGCTGGAGGCCATCCGCGCGGCCCGGCACCACATTCACCTCCAGTCCTTCATTTTCGGCAACGACCGCGTCGGTCGCGAGTGCGTGGCCCTCCTGCACGCCCGCGCCCGCGAGGGCGTGCAGGTGCGCGTGTTGTATGACCGCTTCGGCTCGACCTTTGCCCTGTGGGGCGGCCTGTTCCGGCGCCACCCGCCCCACCCCAATTTCCAGATCGCCGGCTGGACCCAGGCGAATCCGCTGAAGCGGCAGTTCCAGATCAACCTGCGGAACCACCGCAAGGCGCTCATCGTGGACGGCCGCCAGGCCTTCTGCGGAGGCATCAACCTGCACGCCGACAACCTCTCCACCCCCGGCGCGCCGGCCATCCGCGACTACCACTTCGAGGTGCGCGGACCCCTCGTCCACGAGCTGCAGTACACGTTCATGAGCGACTGGTACTTCATGACCGACGAGGATCCCGACCTGCTCCTGCGCGCGGATTACTTTCCGCCCATGCCGGCGGAGGGCACGGCGATGGGCCGCGTCGTCAACAGCGGCCCCTCCGAGGAACCCGACTTGCTGACCGACGTCCTGCTCATGACGCTGACCGCGGCCCGTCGGCAAATACTCGCCGTGACCCCCTACTTCGTGCCGCCGCGCGAAATCACCAAGGCCCTGCGCATCGCTGCGCTGCGGGGGGTGGACGTGCGGCTGATCGTGCCGGCCCGCAACAACCACCTCTATGCCGGGCTGGCCGGCCGCGCGCTGTACGAGGAGCTGCTGACCGCGGGCGTGCAGATCTTCCAGCGCAAGCCCCCCTTCATGCACGCCAAGGCGCTGCTCGTGGATGACACGGTCGCGGTGGTCGGCACGGCCAACCTGGACATCCGCAGCCTGCGGCTGAACTACGAGACCAACCTGGTCGTACACGACGAAACCTTCGTCAACCAGCTCAAGGCCATCGTCCTCGAAGACGAGGCGCTGAGCGAACGCCTGAGCCTGGCGGCGTGGCAGGTGCGACCCACCGCCCACCGCGTCGTGGAGAACCTCTGCTATCTCCTCTCACCCATTCTCTGAGCTGCGCCGCGCATTGACAATCGGCCGGCGAACCGGCTAAGGTTCTGGTCATGCGCATGCGCACCGCGACCGCCACGTTCTCGCTGCTGCTGGGTGCCGGTCTGGGCCTGGCACCCGCCGGCGCCCAGGAGTCGCCCGCTCCAGCGGCGACGAACGCATCCGCCCCCGCTGCCGAAACCGTCATCCAGTTCTCCGGGTCGGGCGTCACGAAGCTGCAGCTGTCCGAACCGGGAGGATCGCAGCGCGTGTACGCGGTCCAAGACGGCCAGGTCAGCGTGCCCCCCGGAAACTATGCCAGCGCGGCGATCGTGGTCAGCGGCGGGCACGCGTGCACCTTCCGCGCCACCCGGTACCCCTTTGCCGTCCCCGCGACGAGCCCATTCCAGCTGGAAGCCGGGGGCCCGCTGACGAACACGCTCACCCTGAGGCAGTCCGGCGTCTCCGGCTACTACCTCTCACACGCCCTGCAGGGTCGCGGCGACTGGACCTATGTCGGCAGCGACGGCACCCCGCCGCCCATGTACACCGTGCGCCACGACGGCGCCATCGTGCAGACCAACACCTTCCAGTATGGCTGAGGGGGCTCCTGTTCGGCTTCGTGGAAGCCGAGTCCCTGGCGTTACGGACGCTACACGTTCACGGCCACGCAGCCGTTGGGAGCGTTGGGAGCGGCGGAATCCGCACCCGTGGAGGCGCTGGTGGGCCCCTGGGCTTCATGCGCGGCCTTGCTGCCCCTTCTGCTGCTCATCGCGCTGTGGCTGCGGCGGGCGACCCGCGGCGGGGCGGGTTCCCTGGCGCTGCTGCCGGCCATCGCGGGCGGCCTGCTCGCCGTCGGCGGCGGACTGCCCGACCCGCTGGCCGTGGCGCTGTCACCGATCTACGCCTTGACCGCGATCTGGCTCTTGTTGGACGTCTTGACGCAGGGGTCGCGCTGGCGAACGGTGGGCGGCATACTCGGGCTGCACCTGCTCCTGGCGCTCCTCGGCAGCCTGCCCGGCCTGTCCACGCACTGGGTGGAGCAAGCCGTAGGACTCGCTCTCGCTAATACCTTTTGCGCCGCGGTGCTGCTGCTCGGAGCCTGGTGGAGCCGCCGCCGGCCGCAGCCCGGCTGGCTGGCGCTCTTCAGCTTGTGCGCGATCCAGCTCCTGGCCCTGGTCGGCTTCAGCGTCGCTGCAACCATCGCGCTCGTCAGCCGGGCGCTCGGCGGCATGGAGCTCTTGTTCGCGGCAACGGGCGTGGCCCTGATGAGCGTGCTCTTAACCTGCCTGATCTGGCTGCTCTACATCGGCCCCTTCGTCCTGCTCGCCGCCCTCAGCCGCTTCCACCGCGCCCGCCTGGAGGCTTTCCTCCGCCACTTCGACCGGCCGGCGCCGACGCCCTGAGCCTGGCGTGAGGTTGGGCGCTGCGGGCTGCCGACAACCGACCTGCCACGCTCCGCTCCCTACTGCGCCGGCTGGCCGCCGCGGCGTTGCCCGAACAGCCACGTCAGCAACGCCGGATCGTTGAACGCCGGGGTCCAGGCATCGTGCCCGACGCCGGGGTACACGGTCAGTTTGGGGTTGCCGCCCGCCTGCCGCAGCGCCACGCTCATCCCCGTCGTGCGCGACAGCGGCACGGCCTTGTCCTGGTCGCCATGAAACGCCCACAGCGGGAGCCTGGCGATTTTCGGCGCCTGCGCAAGGTCGCCGCCGCCACACACGGGGATGGCCGCGGCAAAACGCTCCGGCCAGCGCGAGATGGCGTCCCACGTGCCGAAGCCGCCCATGGAAATCCCGGCGACGTAGACGCGTGCCGGATCGACCGGCAGCGTGCGCAGGCACTCGTCGAGCAGGGCCGAGGCCAGGCCCAGCGGCACCGACGGCTCGGCCGGCGCCGCGTGCACCAGCGCCGCCCAATCCACCTCGACCCAGCGCCGCGCGGACGGACACTGGGGAGCGAGCACGAAGCATGGGTGGGCGGCCCGCACGTCCGGGCGGACAAACACGGGGAGCACGTGTTTGAGCTGCGCCGTGTTGTTCGTACCCCGCTCGCCGGCGCCGTGCAGGAACAGCACAAGCGGATAGCGCTGCCCGGGCGCGACCGCCGCAGGCTGCAGCAGGAGATACGGCAGGGTCCCGCCGTTGTCCGCCCGGTACACTTTCGCCTCGTACGGCGTCGTGGCGGAATCCGCCCCCCGGCCCGTAGCCGCACCCAGCACCACCCCCGCCAGCGCACGCACCATCCAACCACCCCGTTCGCTCATGCTTGCTTCCTTTCGGTTTCGCGCGCTGGTCTACACCCGCGCGGCGCACGGCGTCAACAACGGCCTACAGCTGCTCCGGCGCCGCCTGGTCCCGGCTCACGAGCCAGATGCCCGGCAGCAGCAGGGCGGCCGCGGGCAGCAGCCGCAGCGGCGGCACTTCGCCGAACACAGCCCAGGCCCCGAGGCTGCAGAGGACCGGCTCGCTGAGCAGGGTCACGGCCAGCAGGCTGGGGCTCAGGAAGCGCAGCGCGTAGTTGTAGCCGCTGTGCCCCAGGTGCTGGCTGATGAATGCCATGCCCAGGAGGGCGGCCCACGTGCCGGCGCCGAAGCCCCAGGCGCGCGTGCCGGTGACCGCCACCAGCAGCCAGAGCACGACCGCCGCCGCCGTATAGGTCAGCGCCACGTACGTCAGCACCCCGACGCTGCGCCGGACCCGCCGCCCCAGCATCAGGTAGAGCGCCCCGAAAAGCCCGCCCGCGAGCGCCAGCAGGTTGCCGTGCCAAGGAAACGCCCACTCCGCATCCGCCACCGGGCCCGCGCTGGCGGCGAGCGCCATGCCGGCCAGGCTGAGGGCCAGCCCCGCCCAGCCGCGCCGCCCCAACCGGTCGCCCGTCAGCCACGGCGCCAGGACGGCCACCCAGGCCGGGTAGGTGTTCACCAGCAGGACGCTGGCCGCCACGGACGTGTGGTCGAGTGAGGCGATCCAGGTGGCGAAGTGGAGGGCCAGCATCGCGCCGGCCAGGCAGGCCAGCAGCCACTGCGTGCGGGTGAGGCTGCGCCACTCGGCCCCGCGCAGCCACAACGCCACGGGCAGCACCGCGGCCGCCGCCACGCCCGCCCGCCAGGCGCCTTTCGCCAGGGCCGGACAGTCCGCCAGCCGCGCGAAGATCGCCCCTGACGACACCGCCAGCATGGCGACGGCCAAGGCCACGCGGGCGCGCCGCGGCACGGGAGCCTGCGCCGGGGGAACCGCCATAAGTTGGCTCTTGTCAGAAGACATCGCGGGAGACTAGCATGTCAGCACTGAATCAGCCAAGAAGGAGCTTGCACATGACCCCGTGCCACCGCCAGGCCACCCCTGTCCGCCGACTCACCACCTTGCTCGGCCTTGCTGCCGCGCTGACAGGAACGGCCGGCGCAGCCGACCGCATCCTGATCTACACACGCAACCACACGCCGGACGGCAAGGGCTACGTGCACGACAATATCGCCGCGAGCGTGGCCGCCTTCCAGGCCATCGCCAAAGCCGAGGGGCTGGAGGCCGACGTCTCGAGCAACGCCGCTGTCTTCGCCACGGAGACGCTCAAGGCTTACAAGGCGCTGGTTTTCGCCAACAGCAACAACGAAGCCTTCGCGGACGACGCCCAGCGCGCGGCGTTCGAGGCATACATCAGGGGCGGCGGCGGACTGTTCGGCCTGCACTCCGCCACCGGCTCCGAGCGCAAGAACGACTTCTTCAAGTCCGCGCTGGGCGGCCGCTTTCGCTGGCACACGCCCGCGCAGCCTTTCACGCTGAAAGTGACGGACAAGACCCACCCCTCGACCGCGCACCTGAAGGACACGTGGGCGTGGAAGGACGAGGGGTACATCTGCGACCTGGCGCCCGGGCTGCACGTGCTGCTGGAGATGGACCTGACCACGATCAAGAAACCGGCGCGCGACAAGTTCCCGGCGAAAATCGAGGGCGATACGTACCCGCTGGCCTGGTGCCAGTCGCTCCACGGCGGGCGCCAGTTCTACACGGCGCTGGGCCACTTCATCCCGGACTACCAGCGCGACGATTTCCGCCAGCACCTGCGCGGCGGCCTGCTCTGGGTGCTCGGCCGCGCCCCCGCGGCCAAACCGTAGACGCAAGACAGCGGCCTGCAAAACAGGAGGAACACCATGCCCGCACGCAAGCGAGACTGCTGGATCGGTTTTGACCTCGGCGGCACGAAGATGATGGCCGTGGTGTACAATGCCGCTTTCAAACCGCTGGGCCGCAGCCGCCGGCGCACGAAGGCGCACGAAGGCATGCGGGCGGGACTTGAGCGGGTGCAGCGCACCGTGAACGAGGCGCTCGAAGACGCGCGGGTGGACGTCAAGCGCATCGCCGGCCTGGGCATCGGCATCCCCGGGCCGCTCGATCCCGAGACGGGCATGGTCATCCAGCTGCCGAACCTCGGCTGGCGGCGCGTGCAGCTCGGTCAGACGCTCACCAAGGCCCTCGGCTGCCCCGTGGCCGTCGCCAACGACGTGGACGCTGGCACCTATGGAGAAAGCTGCTTTGGCGCCGCGAAGGGCGCCGCTTCCGTGCTCGGCGTCTTCCCCGGCACGGGGATCGGCGGGGGCTTCGTGCTGAACGGCGCCATCGTCAGCGGCCGGCACATCACCTGCCTGGAAATCGGCCACCTCACCGTATTGCCGGGGGGCCCCTTGTGCGGGTGCGGTAAGCGCGGCTGCCTGGAAGCCGTGGCCAGCCGCCTCGCCATCGCCAGCGCGGCGGCGGCCGCCGCCTGTCGCGGCCAGGCGCCGCATCTCCTGCGGCTGGCCGGCGGCATGGATCTCGCGAACATCCGCAGCGGCGTCCTCGCGCAGGCCATGGCGGCAGGCGACGCGGTCATCGCCGACATCGTGCACGACGCGGCGCGCTGGCTGGGCATCGGCATCGGCAACGTCGTCAACCTCCTCGCGCCCGAAGTGGTCGTGCTCGGCGGCGGGCTGGTCGAGGCGCTGCCGGTCTCCTACCGCGCGGCGGCCCAGGAGGCCGCGCGCGAAACGTGCATGCCGGTTTTCCGCCGGACCTTCAAGGTCGTGACGGCCAAGCTCGGCGACGATGCCGTCACGCTCGGCGCAGCGGCCTGGGTCCGGCGCGAGGTTAGTCCATGAGCCCACGCCGCGCCCCTGCCGCCCGCGCCCGCACCGGAAAGCCGGACCGCGGGCCGGTGGCTGCCCGCGCCGTCATCGAACTCGGCACAACCTCGATCCGCATGGCGATCGCGCAGTACAAGCCCGACGGCGCCCTTTACGACATCGTGCCCTTCCAGCAGCCGGTCTCTCTGGGCAAGGACACCTTTACGCTGGGGGTGATCGGCCGCGACACGACCGAGCGTTGCGTGGAGGTGCTGCGCACGTTCCAGCTGGCCCTCCGCGAAGCGGGCCTCACGGACGAGCGGCAGATCACCACCGTCGGCTCCAGCGCCATTCGCGAGGCCGAGAACCGCGACGATTTCCTGGACCGCATCTACATTGCCACCGGGCTCAACGTGCAGCCGATCGACGCGGCGGAAGTCAACCGTTTCACGTACCTCGCCGTCAGCCCCTACTTCGACCAGCACCGCGAGTTGCGCCGGGGCACCACGCTCGTCATCGAGGTGGGCGGCGGCAGCACGGAGACGCTCGTTTTCAAGCAGGGCCGCGTCGCCAGCGCCCACATGTACCCCTACGGCTCGCTGCGGCTGCGCCGCCAGCTCGAGGAGCTGCGCGTGCCGCACGGCCGTCTGCCCGACGTGCTACGGCACCACGCCGAGCAGACGGTCAAGCGCGTGGTGGCCTCGCTCGGCGTGAGCCGGACCGTGCAGATCCTCGTGCTGGGCGGCGACGCCCGCTTCGTCTGCACGCGGCTGCGTCGCCGACCGCCCAGCGAGCTGGACCTGGTGCCGGTCCGGGACTTCGCCCGGGTCGCGCGCGACATGACCGCCCTGCCCGTGGACGAAATCGTGCGGCAGTTCCAGATCTCCTACCCCGACGCCGAAACGCTGGCCCCCGCCCTGACCGTATACGCGGGCCTGATGCGCGAGCTGAAGCTGCGCTCGCTCCTGGTCGGCGGCGCCAGCCTCCGCGACGGCATCCTGGCCGAAGTCGCCGCCAACGGCGTCTGGAGCGAGGAGTATCAGGCGCAAATCATCAACTCGGCCCTGCACATCGCCCGCAAGTACGACGTCAACGAGCGGCACGCCAGCCAGGTGGCGCGCTACGCCCTCGACCTCTTCGCCCTGCTGCGCGACGAGCACAAGCTCGGCCCGAAGTACGAGGTGATCCTGCACGTCTCGGCGCTGCTCCACGACATCGGCAACTTCGTCAACCGCAGCAGCCACCACAAGCACTCGCAGTACCTCATCGCCAACAGCGAGGTTTTCGGCCTGGGCGTGCGCGACCTGCAGATCGCCGCCGTCGTCGCCCGCTACCACCGCCGCGCCGAGCCCGACCCCACGCACGAGGAGTACCGCGACCTTGCCCGTGAAGATCGCATCACGGTCAGCAAGCTGGCGGCCATCCTGCGCATCGCCAACGCGCTCGACCGCGACCGCATCATCGTCCAGGAGCACCTCGACGCGCGGCTGGACCCCGGGCGACTCGTGCTCACCGTGCGCTCGCGCGGCGACATCACGCTCGAGCAGCAATCGCTGCGCGAACGCTGCGCCCTCTTCGAACAGGTGTACGGCCTGGAGGTCGTGCTCCACAACTCGCCGGAAGGAGCCTCCCCATGAGCGTCCGGATCCCACGCTACATCAACCGCGAACTGAGCTGGCTCGCGTTCAACCAGCGCGTGCTGGACGAGGCCTCGGACCCCTCCGTGCCCCTGCTCGAGCGCCTGAACTTCCTGTCCATCACGGCCTCGAACCTCGACGAGTTCTTCATGGTGCGCATCGGCGAGCTGGAGTTCCTGCACCGCCAGGGTTCGCGCAAACTCGACGCCACGGGCCTGAGCCCGACCGGCCAGCTGCGGCTCGTGCGCGAGCGTGTGCGCGACATGGTGAACGAGCAGTACCGCTGCTTCCGCGTCGCCCTGGCCCCCAGCCTCGCGGACGCCGGCCTGGAGCGCCTGGAGCCCGAGAGCCTTGACGCGCGCGCCGCCGGGGCGGTCAACGCCTACTTCAACCGGGCCGTCTTTCCGGTCATAACCCCCATGGAGGTGAGCGGCCCCGCCGATTTTCCCCTGCTGACCGGGCTCGGCTTGACCCTGGCCGTCCGCCTCGCGCCGGCGCCGCCCCATGCGACCGAACGCTTCGCGCTCCTGCCGCTGGGCGCGCGCGTGGAGCGCTTCGTGGACGTGCCGGAGTCGCGCGTCTGCGGCTACGTGCTTATCGAGGACCTCATCCGCCAGCACGTCTCCGCCTTCTTCCCGGGACAGACCGTGGCCGAGTGCGTGCTCTTCCGCCTCACGCGCAGCGCCGACCAGCGCGTCCGGGAGGACATGGGCGGCGACCTTCTCAGCGAGATGGAGGTGGTGCTCAGCTCGCGCCGCAAGAGTCACTGCGTCCGCCTCGAGGTCGAAAGCCGCGTTTCGCCGCGGCTCTTCCGCTTCCTGCGGGATGCGATGGGCCTGCACGACGACCAGACCTACCGCGTCGACGGACCGCTCGACCTGTCCGCGTTCCGCCGCCTGGTCGGCACGCCGGGCTTCCAGGACCTGCGCTACGCGGAGTGGCCGCCGCAGCCCTCGCCGGACGTGGATCCGCGCAACGACATCTTCACCGAGATCACGCGGCACAATATCCTCCTGTCGCACCCGTACGAGAGCTTCGACCCCGTCGTCCGGCTCGTCAGCGAGGCCGCGGACGACCCGGACGTGCTGGCCATCAAGCAGATCCTCTACCGCACCAGCCCCGACAGCCCCATCGTCGCCGCCCTCGGCCGCGCCGCGCGCGCCGGCAAGTACGTCACCGCCATCGTGGAGCTCAAGGCCCGCTTCGACGAGGCCCGCAATATCAAGTGGGCGCGCGCGCTGGAGGAAGACGGCGTGCAGGTGATCTACGGCATCAAGGGGCTGAAAACCCACGCCAAGCTCTGCATCGTGGTTCGCCGCGAGGGGGCGAACGTGGTGCGGTACTGCCATTTCGGCACCGGCAACTACAACGAGCGCACGGCCCGGCTCTACACCGACGTCGGCTTCCTCACGCGCGACCCCGACCTCGGCAACGACGCCTCGCGGTTCTTCAACGCCATCACCGGGCGGTCCGAACCCCAGTCCCTCGTCAAGCTCGCCGCCGCCCCGCTGACGCTCAAGGCGCAGCTCATCGACCTGATCCGCGGCGAGGCGCAGCGCCGCCGTGACGGGCAGGAGACGCTCATCATGGCCCGCATGAACGCGCTCGTGGACGACGAGATCATCGCCGCGCTCTACGAGGCGTCGGCGGAGGGGGTGCCCATCCAGCTCAACGTGCGCGGCACCTGTTGCCTGCGGCCCGGAGTCAACCCCTACAGCAAGACCATCTCCGTCGTCAGCATCGTCGACCGCTTCCTGGAGCACAGCCGGGTCTTCTACTTCTTCCACGGGGGCGAGGAACGCGTCTTCATCTCCAGCGCGGACTGGATGCCGCGCAACCTGGACCGCCGCATCGAGCTGCTGATCCCGGTCGAAGACGCCCCGTGCCGCCAGCGCCTCGTCGAACTGCTCAGGCTCGGCTTCGCCGACAACGTCAAGGCCCGCCGCCTGCAGCCCGACGGCCGGTACCGCCGCCTGCGCCCGAAAACCGGCGAGCCGGCTGTGCGCAGCCAGGAGGCGCAGTATCTCCAGGCCTGCGAGCGTTCCCTGTTGGCCCGCCGGCGCCGGCGCACGGTCTTCGAGCCGCACCGGCGCAATCCGGACGCCGCGTCCTAACCCCCCGGACAGGAGAGCTGCCTGATGCCCGCGACAAGCCAGCGAGGGTCCTTGCGGCCGGGGGGCACAATCGCCCGCCGCCGCCTGCGCGCCGCGCCGGCCTCCGTCGCCGGGACAGCGGACCGGGCCCTGCGCCGGCTCTGGCGCGAGCTGCAGGCGCACCAAGAGGCCGCGCGCCGCGGCGACGATCCCGACGGCCTGCACGACTTCCGCGTCACCGCGCGCCGCCTGCGCGCCGCGTTCCGTTTCTTCGCGCCCTGCCTCGAGGGTACGACGGCCGAGGCGTGCGGCGAGGCTCTGGCCGACCTCCGCCGCGTCTTCAGCGGCGCGCGCGACAGCGAAGTCTGGGCCGCCTTTCTTGAACAGGAAGCGCGCCGCCGGAACCGCCGCGACAACGCCGCCTTCCAGACCGCCGCGCGCCGCCAGCTCGCGGCCGCGCGGCGCAGTCGCGCCGGCCTGACCGCGGGCTGGCCGGCCGCGCCCATCCGGGCCGCTTTCCGGCGCATTGACCGACTGCTGACCCGCGAATGGCCGGTCGCCGCGACGGCCTGGCGGTACGCCCCCTTCGCCGCCTTCGCCGCCGGACGTCTGCGCCCGCTCTACCGCCGCATCCTGAAGGCGGGCGCTGACGTGGAACGAATGACGCCGGAGGAACTGCACCGGCTGCGCCGCCGCTGCCGCAAGGAGCGCTACTACGCCGAGCTGGCCGCCGACGCCCTGGGCCCCGCGATCGGGGAACTGGTCACCACCCTGCGCCGGATAACGACAACGCTCGGCAGCCTGCACGACCTGGACGTGCGGCGGGCACGCTGGCGCCAGCCGCGCCGGCGCGCGCCTGCCTGCGTGCGCAAGGTCGTGGAGGAGTGCCGCCGGACGCAGTGGCGCCGGTTTCTGATGGCCTGGAAGGCGCTGCACCGGCGGCAGCGCCGCAGGGCCGTTGAGTCCGCCCTGCAGAATGCCGACAAGGAAACATGAACATGCGCATCTACCTGGTCCGCCACGGCATCGCCGTGGCCATTGGCGAACGCGGCGTGCAATCGGATGCCGACCGGATGCTGACCCCCGAGGGCATCGAGAAGACGGAGGCCGTGGCGCGGGGTCTTTCGCGCCTGGAATGCGCGCCGGTGCGGATCGTCAGCAGCCCCCTGCGCCGGGCGCACGAGACGGCGGAGATCATCAGCCGCGAACTCAGCCGGCAGTCCGGCCCGCGCACGGTGGAGGTGCTCGAGGATCTCAGCACCGACGGACGCGCCGAAGCCGTCCTACGGTGGGTGCGCAGGCAGAACGACGCGTCGCTCATGCTCGTCGGACACCTGCCCGGTATCGCCGAGGTCGCCTCCCTGCTCCTCACCGGCCACCGCGAGGCCGACCTGCTGTTCAAGAAAGCCGCCGCCGCCTGCCTGACCCTCGAGGGCCAGGCGCCCCACACCCTCGCCACGCTGGAGTGGCTGATCCAGCCAGCCGCCTTGAAGCAACTCGGCGGGGGGTGAGGTGCGTTCAGTGTTCAGGTTTTCAGGGTGTCACCCCACTGAACACTGAACACCGAAACCTGTGATCAGGGCGTCATTTGCGGGGCGGGCGTCGGGGATGGGATCAGCTTGACGGCCGTGATCCAGGTTGCGCTGTTCTTGTCGGTCATCTGCCACACAACCTTCCTGTCCGGGGTGACCTCGAACAGCATGGCCCGCGGTACACCGCCGCCCGCCGCCTTGCACGACGCCGACACCAGCGTGTTGCCGCCCGGGAGGCGGATCGATTCGGCGATGTGCGACACGGCCATCTCACGCGGCAAGTCGGCCGGTGTGAGGCGCCAGACCACCTGGCCAGCCGCATCCAATTCGACGACCTGCGCCTTGGGCGCATTCCAGCAGGCCACGAGCGTGTGCCCGTCCGGCAGCGGCTGCGGGCAATAGGCGAAAGCCAGGTCGTGCTCCTTCAGCAACGCGCCGGCGCGGTCATACTCGCGCAGCTTGTGGGAATAGCACTCCCCGACGACGACCGTGCCCCGCGCCGTCAGCCGGAGCTGACGCATCGTCTGGTGTCCGCTGGGCTTGCTCTTGACCTGGAAGGAGCCGATACGGTTGCCCTGGCGGTCCAGTTCCGTAACGCGCCCGAAATGGCATTCGGCGATGAGGACGTTGCCGTTGGCCAGGGGCTGAACCGACATGATCTCATCGTCGAAAGGGAAATCGAACAGCGTCTGCTTGTCGGCCCCCACCAGTCGGACGCCGCCCTTGCCGGCGGTCAGCGGCGATGGGAGGTAGGCGGTCAGCACCGTGCCGTCGGACAGCGCCCACACATCGATCGGGCTCACCTTGTCGTAGACCCAGGTGGCGGCCCCCTCGGCGTCGTACATGGTGATCCGGTTCAGGCCGATGTCCGCCGTGATGAAGGCGTAGCCGGGCCGGGCCGACACCGCCGACGCAGTCGACTCGGCCGGCGCAGGGGCTACCTCCGGCGCGCCGGTCACGGCTGTCGAGAAACACCCAACCGAACAGGCAAGCACCATCAAGCATGGCATCCTCAAGGTCCACCTCCCCCGTGTCCGCCGGAACGCCGGCGGACGATGAAAAGAACCAAGCACCACCGGAGGCTAGTCTACCTTCTCCTTGCGCGACAGGAAAAATGGTTCACTGGGAGGCAACATCCCCAGCCCGCGCAGGGCTTCCATTGCGCATAACGGCCGGGGACGGCCGTCTCCATCGCGTGGGCAGGCGACGAGGCGTGGAGACGGCGGTCCCCGCCGTTATCGCCCCCTTGCGTCACTGAAGCATGCCACCGTGAGAGCATCGCACAGAACACGTGGAAACGCGCAGTCCGCACTCGTCACTTGACTTCGGCCGCACGCACGCTAGAACAAGCCGCATGCATGGCAAGCCGAATATCGTGCTGGTGGGGTTCATGGGCACCGGCAAGAGCAGCGTGGCCCGCGCGCTGGCCCGGAGCGAGGCGCTGACGTTCACGGACATGGACGACGTGCTGGTGGCGCGCGCGGGCAAGCCCATCCCCCGGATCTTCACGGAGGACGGCGAGCCGCATTTCCGGGCACTGGAGCGGCACCTCGTGCGGGAGCTGGCCGCGCAAGCGGGGCGGGTGATCGCCACGGGCGGAGGCATCGTCCTGAACCCGGCCAACATCGCCGACTACAGTGCCACAGGCCTCGTGGTGTGCCTCACCGCCACCGTCGACACGATTCTCGCGCGCGTGGGCCGGGACACGAACCGGCCGCTGCTGGCGGCGCCCGACAAGCGCGCCCGCATCCTGGAGCTGCTTGCGGCGCGCCAGCCGCTTTACGACGCCATCCCCTGCCAGGTGGCCACGGACGGGCGCACGGTCGCCGAGGTTGCGGCCCGCATCCGGGCGCTGTACCACGCCTGCCCGGCGGACGGCTCCCCGCCCGCGTCATCCCCGCCGCACGCCGCGGGCTGCTGAAAGGACCCGCGATGGAGGCCCTCATCCAGCAGGAAGCCCGCCGTCTCGGCTTTGCCGCCGTAGGCATCGCCCGCGCCGAGCCGATCGACACAATGACAACCTTCAGGACCTGGCTGGCGGAGGGCAGGCACGCCGGCATGGCGTACCTCGTGCGCCACGCGGTTAACCGCGAAGACCCGCGCAGCCTGGCGCCGGGCGCGCAGACCGTCATCTGCGTCGCCGCACGCTACCCGGTCAATCCCGACCCGCAGCGCGGATTCACGAGCACGGCGTGGGGCCGGGACTACCACGACGTGTTGCGGGAGAAACTGGAGACGCTTGCGCAAACGCTGCGCAGCAGCCGCGCTTTGCAGAGCGTTCGCGTGTGCGTCGATGCCACGCCACTGGCTGAACGGGACTGGGCCCTGCGCGCCGGCATCGGCTGGCGTGGCCGTCAGGGGCAGATCGTGAATGCGCAGCTCGGCTGCTGCCTGCTGCTGGGCGAGCTGCTCGTGGAGCTCCCCCTGCGCCCCACCCCGCCGGTCCGCAACCAGTGCGGCGACTGCCGGCGCTGTGTCTCGGCCTGCCCGACAGGCGCGATCGGCGAGGATGGCCGCGTGGATGCCCGCCGCTGCCTCTCCTATCTGACCATCGAGCACAAGGGAGAAATCCCCGGGGAGTTTCACGGGGCCATGGGCGGCAGCCTTTTCGGCTGCGACCGCTGCACGGCGGTCTGCCCATGGAATCGCCACGGCGCCGACCGCGTCATGCCCGCCCTGAAGGCCACCCGCCCCCTGCCCACGGCTGACGCGTGTGCGACCCTGACGCCCGCGGCCTTCCGCGAGCGCTTCCTCGGCACCGCCGTGAAACGCCTGGGCGTGGAACGGCTGAAGCGCAATGCCATGATCGCCCTGCGCTGCGAACAAGGGGATGCCTACGCGATCGGACAACCGCCGCCGCAGCCCATGGAGGAGCAGCCTCCGCCGGGCAGCGGGCAGGCTCCGCCGGCGCAAGGCGCCGCCTTCGTCGCGGAGCCCGAGAGGGCGGCAAACGACGAGAATGCCTTGACGGGCTTGCCCTTCCGGCAAGCCGGACAGGCCGACGGGTAGTCGGCCTGGTTGCGGATCAGCACCTCGAACTGGTGCCCGCACTTGTCACAACGATACTCGTAGATCGGCATGATCGTTCCGGCTGATGAAAGGAAGATGGAGGCGCGAACCGGAATTGAACCGGTGTACGAGGTTTTGCAGACCTCTGCCTAGCCACTCGGCCATCGCGCCCTTCGATAAACGTCCCGCCGACGCCTCGCTCAGGCCTTCTTGGCGGCCTTCGCGGTGGCTTTCGCGGCCTCATTGATCCGCTTTTTCCGTGCCAGACGACGCTTACGCTTAAGTCTCGGTCTCAACTGCTGTCCCATATCTGCCTCCTATATCAGAGCCCTCATGACCCTGTCAATGCTTCCTGCTGCGGCAACCCGCCTCACCCCTGCACCAGTGTCGCGCCCTCGGAAGGCTCCAGCACCGCCACATCGCAGGGCTGGCCCGTCGCCTTCGCGTAGGACTGAGTCAAAACCTTACCCACGATCTCGGCATCCCGCGGGTGCACCAGCACCACGACGCTGCCGCCAAAACCGCCACCCGAAAGGCGGGCGCCCAGGACGCCCGGCAGCTTGCGCGCGGCATCGACCAGGATATCCAACTCCGCGCAGGAGTTCTCGAAGTACTTCCGCGAGCTCTCGTGCGACTCGAACATCAACTGGCCGAACTCGGCCAGCTTGCCCTCCCGCAGCAGCGCGCGCCCGCTCACGACGCGGGTGCATTCGCCGATGACGTGGGCCGCCCGCCGCGCCGCATGGTCATCCATGCGCGGCGCATGAGCCTGCCACTCCTCCCAGGTCACGTCGCGTAGCGAGGCGATCGGGCGCGGCAGGACCTGCTTGAAGTAGGCCGCGGCCTCCTCGCACTTGTGCCGACGCTCGTTGTACTCGCCGTCCACCAGCGCATGCTTCACCTTCGTGTTGCACATCAGGAAGCACGCATCCGCGCCCAGCGGCACCGCCTCGACGTCCAGATTGCGGAAATCGGTCATGACCAAGTGATTGGCCCGACCGTAGAGGCTCGTGATCTGGTCGAGCAGGCCGCACTTGACCCCCACGTAGTGATGCTCCGCCGCCTGGCCGATGCGCGCCAGCGTGTGCGGATCCACCACGATGCCGTAGAGCCTGCCGAGGGCGAGGCCGGCGGACATCTCCAGCGCCGCGGAGCTGGAAAGGCCCGCGCCGAGCGGCACGTCGCCCGCCAGCACCCCGAGGAAACCGGCGCGCGTCGACCCGTGCTTCTGGAGACCGGCCAGCACGCCCTTGACATAGTTGGCCCAGACGGAATCCGCCGCGGGCGCGGGCTGTCCGACCGGGAAGACGCAGGACTGCCCCAGGTCCGGAGCCAGCAGCCGGCAGCCGGTGTCGGAGGCGGGCGACGCCGCGAAGTAGGTCCCGTAATTGATGGCGGCCGAGAGCACGAACCCTTCGTTGTAGTCCGTGTGGTTGCCGAGAACCTCCACGCGGCCCGGGGCATACGCCACCACGGTCGGCTCCCTGCCATACGCCACGCGGAAACGGGCCAGCGTCTGTTCGCCCAGTGTCTTGCTACGCATGTTCGGCGCCCCCCTGCGCGCGGACGATCGCGAGCAGCTCGTCGCGCCGCTGCTCCATCATCGCCTGCGTCTTCGCCTCGACGTTCAGCCGGATCAGCGGCTCGGTGTTCGACTTCCGCACGTTGAACCACCAATCCGCATACTCGATGCTGACGCCGTCCAACTCGATCAGCCGCCCATCCCGGTACGCCGCCTTGAGCCGCAGCAGCACCGCGTCCGGATCGTGCACCTCGGAATTGAGCTCGCCGCTGGCGGCGTAGCGCTGGATCGGTTTCACCAGCGCGGACAGCGGCTGCCGCGAGCGGCTGACGATATTCGCGACGCAGATCACCGCCAGGCTCGAGCTCTCGGTGAAGTAGTTGTTCTTGAAGTAGTAGTGGCCGGACAGCTCGCCGGCAAAGAGCGCATTGTGGTCGCGCATCTGCTGCTTGATGAACGCGTGCCCCACGCGGCTCATCATGGGCGTTCCACCGTTCTCCTCGATGACCTCCTTGACCGCCCAACTGCTGCGCAGATCGTAGAAGATCACACCCTTCTCGCGCGCCAGCAGGTCCTGCGCGATCAGCGCCGTGATGATATCCATGGGGATGATCGCGCCGCGCTCGTCCACGAACCCGGCCCGATCCGCATCGCCGTCGAACGCCACGCCGAAGTCGTACCGGCCGCCGCGCACCTTGGCCTGCAGGTCCGCCAGGGTCTCGAGCGCCAGCGGATTCGCCTCGTGGTTCGGGAAGGTGCCGTCCAATTCGGGAAACAGCGCATCGAACTCCAGCACGCCCTTGAGCACGGCGGACTCCACGGACCCCATGGCGTTGGCCATGTCGGCCACGATCCGCACCGGCCGTTTCAGGTCGGCGTACCGCTGGATGTGCCGCACGTATTCAGCCAGGATCGCGTGGGATGTGACGCGGCCGGGCTGCGCGGCCGGCGCGTCGAACGCGCGGCTCCTGACGATGCGCTCGAGATCCTGAATCCCCGTGTCGCCGCTGATGGGCACGGCCTGGGCGCGGGTCATCTTCATCCCGTTCCACTCGCCGGGGTTGTGCGAGGCGGTGATCATCACGCCCGCATCGGCGCCAAGGCTGCCGTTACCGAAGTACGCCATGGGGGTCGAGCACAGGCCAAGGTCCACGACATCGGCCCCCTGGAGGGTGAGGCCGCGGGCCAGCGCCTCGAACAGCGGCTGCGAATGGGGCCGCATGTCGCGCCCCACGGTCACCGTCCGGCACTTGAGAAACGTGACAAACGCGCGACCGATGTCGAACATCAGCTCGTCCGTCAGTGTCTGTCCGTAAATGACACGGATATCGTAAGCCTTGAAGACGCCCGCCATGTGGTAATCTCCTCTTGCCCTTCGCCCTGCAAGAGGCAGAAAAGGGAGGTGACACTGTAAGCCATGCCACCCCACCCGCGCAAGCAACGATTTTCGGGTGGCCGTTTTTTGGGGTGTGTCAGGTAAGTGACTACGTTCATGCCCGGAAGTGACGGCCCACTTCATGCTTTTCACCTTTGCGCCTATGGCTCGCGAGGACGCTCGCCAGAGGGCAGGCTCTCGGGACGATCAAGGCGCCGAGATGGAGGGCAGCCCCCCCCCAACCTCCACCTCCCCCCCTCCACCTTCCACCCGTTGCCTTCGCGCACCGCCAGGAAAACGCCCCGTTGACACTCCCGCAAGGGTGCACTTATCCTGCCACCTCACTTTGATCGGCGGAACACACGATGGTTGACGCGGCTACACGAGGGTTGGTGCGGCTGACGGGGGCGTGGCTGGCGGGCACGCTGGCCGTGGCGCGCGCGGCGGACCCCACCTACGCGATCTCGCTCTACGGGCCGGAGGGGATCAAGTACAGGGAGGGGCAGCCCTACGCCCACGCCAATCCGGCCGCGCCCAAGGGCGGCACGCTGACGCTGGCGCACGACGGGGCGTTCACGAAGCTGAATCCCTTCTCGCTGAAGGGCACCCCGCCCTACCGCATCGAGCAGCTTGTCTTCGAAACGCTCACGGACGGCAGCGCCGATCCCGACGAGCCGTTCACCGAGTACGGCCTGCTGGCCGAGCGGATCGTGCTCGCCGCCGACCGCCGCTCCATCACCTACACGCTCAACCCGCTGGCCCGCTTCTCCGACGGCCAGCCGGTCACGGCGGACGACGTCGTGTTCTCGTTCAACCTCATTCACGACCCCGAGTACATCCCGGCCTTGCGCATGTACTACGCCGACGTCGCGGCGGCGACGCGGGTCGACGCGCGCACCGTCACCTTCACCTTCAAGACGTTCAACCAGGAGCTGCCCCTGATCTGCGGGCAGCTGCCGATCCTGCCGCGGCACGTCTACGGCGTTGAAGGCAAGGCCTTCGGCCGCGACTTCGACGACCTGGCCATCGGCAGCGGCCCCTATGTGGTGGAGGCCTTCGACCGCAGCCAGCACAGCACCTACCGGCGCAACCCCCAGTACTGGGGCCGCGACCTCGCCGTGAACCAGGGACGCTACAACTTCGACCGCATCGTGTTCAAGGTGTTCCTGGACCCCATCCCCGCCCGCGAGGCGCTCAAGGGCGGCCTCGTCGACCTGGACTACGTCAACAGCGCCCGCGACTGGGCGCTGGAGTTCAACGGGCCGTACGTGCAGAAGCACTACCTCGTCAAGGCCGCCATTCCCCACTGCCGCGTGGCCGGCATGCAGGCCTTCGTTTTCAACCTGCGCCGCCCGCTGTTCCAGGACATCCGCGTGCGCAAGGCCATCGGGGCGGTGCTGGATTTCGAGGATATGAACCAGAATCTCTTCTACGGCTCCTACACGCGCCAGCTCTGCTTCTTCGACAACAACCACGAGATGATGAGCCGCGGCCCCGCGACGGGCCGCGAGCGCGACTGGCTGCAGGAGCTGCGTGCGAAGTTCAACCGCCCCGCCGAGCAGGCGTTTCCCGTCCGCAAGGAGGCCCTCGCCTGTGGACCGCGCCTGCCGGGGCAGCAGCCGGACGGCACGCTGCTGCCGATTGCCGACCGCATCACGGCGGCGAACCTCTATCTCGACCAGCTCGGCTGGCGCTACGATCCCCGGCGCGGGGTCCGCTGCCGCGGCGACCAGGAGCTGCGCTTCGACATCCTGCTCTACTCGCCGAGCTGGCAGCGCGTCGCCAATCCGCTCATCGAGCGGCTGGCGGAGATCGGCATCCGCGCCGCCTACCGCCTCGTGCAGCCGGCGGAGTACATGGACCGGCTGCGCACCTGCGACTTCGACCTCGTCGTCTCCTCCTTCCGGCAGAGCCTCAGCCCCGGCAACGAACAGCGCGACATGTGGACCACCGCCGCCGCGGACCAGCCCGGCACGCGCAACGTGATGGGACTGCGCAACCCGGCCGTGGACGAGGTCGTGGACCGCCTGATCGCCGCCCGCACGCGCCAGGAGCTCGTCACCGCCGTGCACGTGCTGGACCGCTTGCTGTGCGCGGAACACTTCGTCATCTCGCACTGGCACATCCCGTACGACCGCGCGGTCTACTGGAACCGGCTCTGCCGCCCCGCGCGCTATGCCGACAAGCTGCTGCTCCTCGACAACGTTTTCAACTGGTGGTGGTACGACGCGGCGCGCGCGGCCCGGCTGGAGGCGGCCATGCGCAGCGGGGCGGACTTCGAAACGGCGCCGGACGCGGCGGACGCGAAGGGCTGACAAACCATGTGGGCATACATCCTGCGGCGCATCGGGCTCATGCTCCCCACGCTGGTCGGCGTGGTGACGATTACGTTCGTCATCACCGAGTTCGTGCCGGGCGGCCCGGTTGACCAGATCCAGGCGCAGCTCGAAGGCCAGGCCGGGCGCGACGGCGGGGGCGAGGTGAGCGCGGGCGGCGGCGAACGGACGGCGCGGGGGCGCCCCGGCGCGCACGACCCGCGCGAGGAGATGCGGCTGCGGCGCGTCTACGGGCTGCACCACGGCCCCCTCGCGCGCTACCTGCGCACGCTGCTCTGGTTCGGCCGCGACGGCCTGCTCTCGTCCCTCGAAATCGCCGACAACACCGCGGAGAAGGTCGTGCGCAGCCGCCAGAACTACCTCGTCGTCCGCCGCGACAACGCCTACCACGCCTACCGCAACCGCTGGGCCCCGCCCGGTGCGGAGCCCGGCGAGCTCGTCTACGACCCCGCGGCGGGCGTGCTGCGCAGCGTCGTGGACGGCACGACGTTCGATGTGGCCACGGGCCGTCCCACGGCGGCGTTTGCCGCGGCGGCGGCGCTCGACCCCGTCCCGCTGGAGGTCCGCTCGCTCACCCAGCGCGTCGCGCGCAAGGAGGGCGGCCGGCGCGCGACCGTGCTGCAGACGCGGGACGAGGTCTACCTTCGCGAAACGCTGCGCGCGGCGCTGGCGAACGGCGACAACTGGCACGGCTTCTTCCTGCTGAAGTTCGGCAGCTCGATCAACAAGAACAAGAGCGTGCTCGTCCTGATCCGCGAGCGCCTGCCCGTCTCCATGCGCCTCGGCGTGGTGAGCTTCTTCCTGACCTACACCGTCTGCCTGCTGCTCGGCATCGCCAAGGCCGTGCGCAACGGCACCCCGTTCGACGCCGCCACCAGCGCGGCCATCCTGCTCGGCTACAGCATCCCGGGCTTCGTGCTCGCCGTTCTCCTCCTCGTGCTCTTCGGCCCCGGCGAGGCCGCGCTCATCAAGGGGGCGCTGCCGTTGGCGGGCATCAACTCCGCCGCCGATCCCGCTTACGCCACCTGGACCGCCTGGCAGCGCTTCACCGACAACGTGCACCACCTGGTCGCGCCGATCCTCTGCTTGAGCATCGGCAGCTTCGCCGTGCTGACCATGCTGACGAAGAACAGCATCCTCGAGGAGCTGCACCAGCTCTACGCCGTCGCCGCCCGCGCCCGCGGCCTGTCCGCGCGCACCGTGCTCTACAAGCACGTCCTGCGCAACGCCCTCATCCCCCTCGTGACCGGCTTCCCCTCCAGCTTCCTCGCCATGTTCTTCACGGGCTCGCTGCTGATCGAGCGGATCTTCTCGCTCAACGGCCTCGGGCTGCTGAGCTACGAGTCGGTCATGGAGCGCGACTTCCCCGTGATCATGGGCAACCTCTTCATCTTCACCATCCTGGGGCTGGCGGGACGCCTCCTGACGGACATCGCGTACGTCATCGTCGACCCCCGGATCACCTTCGACGCGGGCAAGGCATGAGACTCAGTCCTGACATGCGGGAGAAGCTGCGGAAGTTCCGGCGCAATCGCCGGGCGCACGTCAGCCTGCTGACGCTTACGGTGCTGTTCCTCCTCTCGCTGCCGGCCGAGCTGCTCCTGAACGACCGGCCGCTGCTGCTCGTGGTCAACGGCCGCTGGTATGCCCCCTTCGCCCGCACCTACACCCCGCGCGACTTCGGGGGCGCGTCGGACATCCCCATCGCCGACTATCGCGCGCCACGCTTCCTGGACCTGCTGGAAGGCCGCGTGCACACCGTGGATCCGGTGACCGTTTTCGGCGATGACGACGAAACGGGCGACCTCACCGTCGCCGCCCCGGCCGCGACACCCGCGCCCGCCCCGACCGCCGCGCCCGCCGCCCCGCGGCCGACGTACCGCTTCTTCTGGGCGCCGATCCGGCACAGCTACAAGTCCAACACCGTGAACCCGCGCTGCGGCCGGGAGAACCTGGCCGCGCCGTGGTCCACGACGGACCCGGTCACGCACGAGCGCTACCCCGGCGCCGTGGTGGACGGGCATCTGCTGGGCACCGACGCCGAGGGCAAGGACGTGCTGGCGCGCCTCGTCTACGGCTTCCGCATCTCGCTCCTCTTCGGCCTGGGGCTGGCCCTCAGCGCCACGCTGGTGGGTTGCACGCTGGGCGCCATCCAGGGCTTCTTCGGCGGCTGGGTGGACCTCTGCGGCCAGCGGCTGACGGAGATCTGGGGCTCGCTGCCGCAGCTGTTCCTGCTCATCATCCTCAGCAGCTTCCTCTCCACGCGCCGGGAGCTCTCGCCATCGCAGCATTTCCTGCTGCTCTTCGGCATTCTCAACCTCACGGCGTGGATGGGCATGTCCACCTACATGCGCGCGGAGTTCCTCAAGGCGCGCAACCTGGAGTACGTCAAAGCCGCCCGCGCCCTCGGCGTGTCGAACGTCAAGACCATGCTGCACCACATCCTGCCCAACGCCCTCACCCCCGTGATCACCTTCTTCCCGTTCTCCATCACCGGCGGCATCCTCGCCCTGGTCAGCCTCGACTTCCTCGCCCTCGGCGTCCGCTACCCCGCCCCGAGCCTGGGCGAGCTGCTGGCCCAGGGCCAGGCCAACCTGCACGCCGTGTGGATCCTGGTGCCGACGTTCTGCGTGCTCGCCGTTTCGCTGACGCTGCTGACGTTCATCGGCGACGGCGTGCGTAACGCATTCGATCCGAGGGTCCGCTGATGCTCCTGGACGTGGAAAACCTGAGCACGCACTTCCGGCTGGGCGACGACCGCATCGCCCGGGCGGTGGACGGCATCAGCTTCGGCCTCGAACCGGGCCGCACGCTGGCGATGGTCGGCGAGTCCGGTTGCGGCAAGTCGCAGACCGCCTTCTCGCTCATGCGGCTCGTCGCCGCCAACGGCTTCCACGGCGCCGACGCGCACGTGCGCTTCGAGGGCGCGGAGCTGCTGACCCGCGGCGAGGCGGAGATGCAGCGCATCCGCGGCAACCGCATCGCCATGATCTTCCAGGAGCCGATGACCTCGCTCAACCCCCTCTACCGCGTGGGCAGCCAGCTGGCCGAGCCCCTCCGCCTGCATCAGGGGCTGAGCCGCCGCGCGGCGCGGGCCCGCGGCATCGAGCTGCTCCGGCAGGTCGGCATCCCCGCCCCCGAGGCGCGCCTGGAGAACTACCCGCACGAGCTGTCGGGCGGCATGAAGCAGCGCGTCATGATCGCCATGGCGCTCGCCTGCCGGCCGCGGCTGCTCATCGCCGACGAGCCGACCACGTCCCTGGACGTCACCATCCAGGCGCAGATCCTGGCGCTGATGCAGGACCTCCAGCGCGAAACCGGGATGGCCATCCTGCTCATTACACACGACCTGGGCATCGTCAACCAGATGGCCGACGAGGTTTGCGTCATGTACGCCGGCCGGGTGGCCGAGTACGGCCCGCGCGACGACATCTTCGCCCATCCCCGGCACCCCTACACGCGGCGCCTGCTCGAAGCCATCCCCGCCGCCCAGGAGCGCGGCTACCGCTTGCACACGATCCCCGGCGTGGTGCCGCCGGCCACGGCCTACGGGACCGGCTGCCGCTTCCATGACCGCTGCGCGGAGCGGCTCGAGCGCTGCCGCACGGAGCCCCCGCCCTTCCACCGCGCCGGCGCCGACGCGCGCCACGGCTGCGCCTGCCACCTGCTGGCGCCTGACTGCGCCGCCGCGCGCACGGGAGCCACCGGGCGCGTGCCGCGCCTGCCGCGACCGGACGCGGGCGCAACGGATGACAGCGTCGCCCCCCTGCTCGACGTGCGCGGCCTGCGCACCTGGTTTCCCGTCCGGCGCGGCCTGCTCCAGCGCACGACGGGCCACGTGCGGGCCGTGGACGACGTCAACATCGCCATCCGCCGGGGCGAGACGCTCGGCCTCGTCGGCGAGTCGGGCTGCGGCAAGACCACGGCGGGCCAGAGCATCCTCCGGCTCCTCGGCGAGGCGCAGGGGCGGATTCTCTTCGAGGGCGTCGACCTGATGACGCTCGGCCACGGGGCGCTCAAGGCTGCGCGCCGCCGCATGCAGATCGTCTTCCAGGATCCGTTCGCCTCGCTCTCGCCCCGCATGAAGGTCGGCGCCATCGTCGCCGAGGG
>CAYOBW010000073.1:0-27067 GCA_964402115.1 uncultured Victivallales bacterium | reverse complement strand
CCAAGACGTTGAAGTCATCGTCAACGCCTGGAATCGCAACATCATCCCGTGGTGGCTGCTTCTGCCGCAAGGCGTGTCCGGCGCGATCAAGCGACGCGCGGGACTCGCTCCATTTCGGGAGGTCGGAAGGCAGGGCGCCATTCCCCTGGGTGGCGCCGTTCTGACCTGTGCGGGACGCCTTCCGCACAAAGGCATCATCCATGTGGCAGGCATCAACATGCTTTGGCGTGCGTCGGAAGCATCGATCATGAAGTCGGTGTGCAGCGCCATGTGCATAGTCGGGAACCGGCCGTTCCGGTCGGTGGCCTTCCCTGTCATTGGGGCCGGCTCAGGCGCATTTGCCGCCGACGCGGCGCTTGCGTGCATGCTCCAGGCTTTTGCCGGCCTTGAGTCCGACGCCCGGGTGTTAATCGTCCGATTCAAGAGGATGAGATGAGAGGTGCTGCCTTGCTTTTCGCGCTCCTCGCGGTTGTCGCTGTGGCACCTCCGACGCCTGCACAGTGCGATCTGGCCAGGGACTATGCCGACGCGGTCGACAAGTTGCGACTGATCGGAGCGGCGCTGCGGGAGTACGCGAACGATCACCCTGCCGACACATGGCCCCGGCGCCTGACGAACCTGGTTGTCGAAGGGTATCTGGATGCCACCAACCTGCTCTGCATCGCCGACTACTCCCGCGGAGTGCAAGGGGGGGTGCCGGATGCGGGGGTCGACGGTTTCTCCCAGCATCCGGAGGTAGACGAGAGTGGGTGCAGCTTCTTCTATGAGTTCAGCGGCGCCGCATGCTCCTGGTACTGGTCCGGATCCGTTGGCGACGGATCGGTTTCCCTGGTCGAAGTCGATGCGAACGGTGATGGTGAGGCTGCTTGGGGCGAGGTGAAGCAGTACCAGTTGCAGCACGGGGACACCTATCATCCGGGAGCGTACGATGCACGCATCTTCCCTTCAGTCAGGTGTTTCTGGTTCGGACATGGCAATTCAAACGTCCTCGGCTCCCAAACAGTCATCAATCTGGCTGCCGACCGAACGAACGTCTTTGCGTCCCACCTGATCTGGGAGCTTCAGGCCAACGTTTCACTGGATAGGGCGCCCGAACTGCGCGATGTATTCCAGAATCGTCCATTCGGCCCCCCGCCGGCAGCCCCTCCGTGGACGCTGGGACGAACGCTCTGGTTTCCATTGTGGCCCAGGGGCCTGGACGCCGCCAACATGACCTACCGCCTTGCTGAACCGACGGGAACAGGTCAAACACGGGCCCAGGGAAGCATCGATGCAAACATCCTGGAATGGACCCCGGACCATTACAGCCCCTCGAATTCCACCATCCGCATCGAACTCGTCCGTGACGGCATCGCCGTCACGAACAAGGCATACTGCATTCAAATCCCCGGCACCGACGGAGACGGCCTGCCGAATGCCTGGGAACTGGAGCGCTTCCACACTCTCGCGCGCGACGGGACCCTCGACTACGATTCGGATCGAAGCGTTGACTTTGACGAGTACATCGCCGGCACATGCCCCACGAACCGGGAAGACTACTTGCACATCTCATCTCTGCGGGCCCTCAGCGATGCCGCCGCCATCGAATGGGCGAGTGTTACCGGACGAATCTACAGCATTTTGTCTGCAACCAACCTGTTCACGGAGTGGAAGACGAACGGCCCGCCCATCATCGGCGCCGGCGCTCAGGTTGTGGTGACGAATCCGGCACCATCGACTCGGACATTCTACCGTCTGAACGTGGAACTGGCGAGAACGGGGTCACCCGTCAAAGAGTAGGAGTCACACCTGGAAAACAAGATGTGGTAGAGGATTCCCCGGCCGCCGGGCTTGCGTCAAGGATGGCGCATCGGTGCTCACTCCTTGCAGAGCCCGGACCCAAGACCCGCTGACACGGCCCAGGCTGAGGCGCCATGACCCGCTCCCCATGACGCCGCCTTACCCGCCCCGGCCGGCCCGGGAGGACCGGCCGCTCCTGTCGTCAGAAGCACGGCGTCAGCATCCACTCCCGCACCTCGGCGGTCGGGATACCGTTCCGCGAGAGTGCCATAACCTCGGAACCCTGCAACTTGCGGCAGAAGACGAAGGGGAAGATCCGAGGGCTCTCATTCCTGTAACCCATGCGAAACTCGCCAGCTTCGACGGCATAGTAGAACACGGGCCGGCGGTCGATATAGAAGTACAGCACGTTTTTCCGGCCTTTCGTGCCAGCCTGCCAGGACAGCCACACCTTCCGCGCCGGATCGAATCGCGCCGGCCAGGCATGGTCGCCGATCGATCCATTAAGGCCCAAATCGGCTTGGCGTCGGCCGGCGGCACGAAATCCTGGATCGCGGCGCTGCGTTCCGCCACGCCCCGCGTCACGCCTTGGACGGCGGACAAGGGCCGGTCCTTGGCCCGGCTGTCGCCCATGACAATCCACGAACCATTAACAAGCGAAAGGGACAGCCGCACATCCCACGCCTGGTCGCCCCTGCAGTCAATGGTCAGGCGCAGCTCTCCGTCCGGTCGAGAAAAGTACCGGGCAGGATCAGCTAAGCCGGCCATGAGATAGAGACGGCCTTGCCGCACGACGGCTGCCGCACCCTTTGTCCAGACGTCGCGCCCAGACTTTCCAAGATGTGCGGTGACAAGATCCGGATCCCGCATGCACTTGGCCCATTCCCCCGCCTCGCCATCCAGTTTAACAACGTCGATCTGGTCTTTGACGCGCGGCACGGTGTCGCCTATGATCGCAAGCGCCGCACGGCAGTCAGCGTTGGTGTTGGCCGCGAACCTGGCGAGCTGACGCAACGCCTGCGGCCACCTGTCGGCCCCGACCAGATCACGCATTTCCGCATCCTTGGCGATGGCCCGCGCCACTGCAGGAGCATGCCGCGCGATTACGGCGAGAGAAGCAGCCTCCCCTGCGAGGGCGTCGCATTTCAGACCAGAGCCGAGAATCGTCAGCGGTGACGAGACCGCCCAGAGCATGACGATTGAAAGCGGTATGGCCAGCTTCAACTAAGGACCTCCTGACACCTTGTCCCGGAGAAACGTTGCCACGCGCCTTGGCGCCGCACCACGACTATCGCGTTTCAAGAACTCACAATAACCTTTCTTGTCCGGAAGCACAATATTCAGCCGGGTAGCGGACCGGCTGCAAGATTGACTCTTACAACCGGTCCGCCCCCACAGACCCGGACGTGCGGAACTACCGCATCCGGTTCCTCGCAAGATGGATTCGCTACGCATAGGAGTGTAGCACTCCGTCGCGTATCCGCCGATCCAGAATGTCCCGCAAGTGCCGAACGCCTCCTGCGGATGCGCCCTGGCTCGGTACGCTATCCGTGCCTGTCGCGTTGTCACGCTGCTGGAAGTGCTGTTGTCTTCCGCGTGTTTCCCAGTCACGGTCCCATCCTCCGGCGCATCCCGTCCCTACTCACAGGCTCCCGTGGCGCGGTTCGCCTCTTTTCCAGCGGTACCATGAATGCGCTACGACTTCCGACTGCTCTTGGCTCGCGCTTCATTCGTCACTTCACGTTCGCTACCCGGTTGGCCGTTGTCTTTGCTCCGCCGCGCACAACGACCGGCGCATGGCGGCCAGGTCTTGTTCAGCCGGTTGACCGATCCGGCACTGTGTTCCGGGAAGCAGTCGGATCTCCCAAGTTCCCAGGAAACCCTTGCGCCTGTCCGTTCTCGGACCGACTCACACCTACGCCCTGCTCTTCGACCCCGGCCGGACCTCGCGGTCTCGCCCTATCGCCCGCGCGGTGCTGTCCCCACGTTCTCAAACGGCAGGGACTCCGACTACGTCTGTCAGTTTCGGGGCTCAATCACACGGCTCGGTGCCCGCTGTGTACGCTTCACGCCATCGTCGCCGATGACTATGCAACACTCGCTTCCGGCTGGTGGCTAACCTTTGCCGGTCCCGCTTTCGCGGAATGGGTTTCTACTGAATGGTTTTATCTACGTTACCGATAGACTCCTCCCTTCCTGAGCTTCGCTTGGCGCGATTGAGACTCGACCCCTGAAGTTCTGTTTTCCGCCGTGGTAACGGACAGACGTTCTGCGGGGAGAAGCACTCGAGTATGTCGAGCCGGAATTGTCCTCAGTGCGCGCGGCGAACGGTCCTCGTCCTCGTGCCCGGAAAGGACGCCGGGGGAAATCGAGGACAAGAACGAGGACGACGCATACCGAACGCGCAGGGCGTTCAGAACGATTTCGAAAAAGGGATGACAGCGGGCCGAACAGAGCGCCGGAGAGCGTGACTCGCCCCGCGACCGGACCGCCTAAACCCACGGTGTGAGCGTTTGCGCGACTGGGTGGGACGGAGTGCGATCAAGAGTACTATTATGAGGGGAACGGGCACACGCTGTCCGGCAACCGGCGAAACCACACGCCACCCGCGCGCCACTGGTCCGCCGGAGTGGTCGACGAAAGAGGATGAGATGAGAGGACCGTCCTACGTGGGACGGCACTCCCGCGCCGCCCGGGCGACCGGAAGAGACCGGTCGGAATGCCGCTTCAAGGCACGGGGACCCTGGCGCAATGAAGACCGCAGCAGAAATGAAACGGATTGCCTCGTTGCAGTCGGAATCGCTGCCCTTGCGGAATCACCGGGCGGCCGGAGCGACGCGGTAACCCCTGACCCCGTTCCCTTGTGCCGTCGCCTATTCCTGGATGCCGATCCTGAAGAATCCGGTTGGCCGGGTCGGGTCGAGGGGGACAAACGTCACGGTCTGTAAGCTCGAAGCTTCCACGGCTTTTATGGATTCCCAGCCACCATTCAACTGCTCGGCGCGGTGGATGTCGTACGTGCGGCCGGGAATGCTCTCCCACTGCAGCGTAAGGCCAGTCTTCTCCATCCGCACCATTTGCGCCGAGAAGTTGCCAACTTTCACGTTGTTGATCGTATGGCACTGCGCTTCATCGTCACTGACCATCAGGTTGCAGACATCCCCGGCTGTCAACACGGGCACCGCGAACCGGTACGTGTGATCGCCCTCGCCCGTGGACGCCTGCCGCCCGACTTCCTCCCACCGGCCGTTGCGGTACAGGTACAGCACCATGTCGTTGCCGCCGGCTTCATCAATGCTCTGGAACTCCACGATCACGCCACCCGCGGCGGCGTAGGCGCCTATGAGTACCTCCGCAGCCGTCGGGCCGGTGATGTTGAAGCCGCTGCTGTCTACGTGCGTCAACGAGCCGTCCGTGGCACGAAGCGTGTAGCCGGTGCCACCCTTGTCGATGCTCAGCTTGAGGGAGTTGAGGCTGTAGTCCGCCACGCCCGAAACGGCCGCCTTGGTCAGTGTCCCGCTCAGCGTTCCGCCGGGCCCCGCGTTGTACTGGATCGCCACGGTCACCGTGGACGAGTCCGTCGTCGCTGTGTTGCCGTACTGGTCTTGCACAGCCACGACCGGTTGCTGCGACCAGACCGCCCCGGCCGACCCGCCGCCAGGCTGGGTCGTGAAGGCCAGGTTGCTGGCTGTTGTTGCCGAGACTGTCACTGTCAGGCGATCGCTCCCGTTTGCGCTGATGGAGCCATCCGTGACGCTGATCGTAGCTGTCTCCGCCTTGTACAGCGTCATCACCCCGTTGTTCCCGCCGGAAACCGTCGCCACGCCGCTGCTGAACGTAATCGCCGTGGTCGATCCGAAGGCGCTCGCCGTTCCGCTGCTGTTCTTCACCGTCGGCGCCGTCACCGGATTGACCGAGCTGTCGGCCCCCGAGAAGGTCAGGTTCTTCGACCCGGTGTAGGTCGTGTCCGTATTGCCATAGGCATCCACCGCCGTGACCGTAAGGTTCTGGCTGGTTCCCGCCGTCTGTGAACTGCTCCCCGTGATCACCAGCCGCGTTGCCGCGCCGACAGCTTTCAGCGCAATGAGAATGCCGCCATTCCTGCAACCGGACGACAGGGTTGCAGCTCCGGCACCCGTGGCCCCGGCCGTTGATTGCGTCGCCCACGCCGCCCCGATTGTCACGGCCTTTTCATTACCAGAGCCCGCCTGATTGTCGTACAATTCTGCCAATGTGCCGGGTGACGTCGTGGTCCAACCAGACCAAGTGCTGGCTGAGGAGGGGCCAAAACCCATCCCGAACATGATCACCGCCGCATTGGCAGAAGCCGTGGTGATGGCAGTCGCCCCCACCGCCGTCGCGGTGCCGCTGCTCGATACCAAAATGTCCGCTGGAGTTGCATCGAAAGGCCCGCCCGTGGTGTTCACACCGGAAAAGGCAACGATACTGCCGAGGGATTGGACTGGCGGGCCTTTCAATGTGAACGTGTAGCTAGCCGGTTCGGATCCGGTAGACACCTTGTATAGAACAGCGCCACGGCCTGTCTTGGCGGCAGTAAATATGGCGGATTTTATCGGAGTCCAGCCTGAACAAATGGGATACTCCGTGACAGCGTCGTATTCCACGATATTCGCAATCATTATATCGCCTGCCACGACTCCGGCCGGCACACTAATGATTAAGGCGGTGGCACCTTGAGCGCCAACTGTCGTTGTCACGGCTCCACGCTGAGCGATGGCCGCCTGCGCGCCTCCGACGCCCAACCCCGGAAAACAAGACACAGCCACGCCCACAGCCCATTCAAGTGCAAACCGTAACCGAGCAATCCGAAACGACCGCCGCGTTAGTTTAGTACTACTATGCATCAATATCCCCCAGCGCGACCATTGCGGCAGTGAGGCCGTGAATCGGCTGTTGCGGCAGTTTCCCTGATCGGCCAGGCGGTGTCACGTCCTAATTTGTGTTTGACACCACTCTTTATGATCCCCGTTGACCCGCTCGGCCATGGGGTTATCATAGCAGTGCATCACTTGGGTCATGCTGATAGCCAGCCCCCGAGCCAGCAGCCGCTCGATGTACTCGTGACAACAGTACTGGCAACCTTGATCCAAATGATGGAGGGGGTGCTTGCCGGCGGAGGTGTCAAGATGAGAGACAAGGTAGGGTTATACCCCATAACAAGAAGCCAGCCCGTAGCGTATGTTGCCTTCAATGAAACAGAACCCCACATTCGGAAAGGCAAGCGTTACAGCCAAGAGACGAGGGCACGAAACCGCCTCGCCGATGAGGGAAACTACCGCAACAGCCGAAGTACGGCCGCAAAATGGAGAATGGAGAAACAACATGAAGAACCGTGAAGTCGTAGTCAGCGTAGTGATGTCCGTGATGGCGCTGTCATTTCTGATGGCCGGGTGCGGCCGCCAGGTTTCCAAAACCACGAGCACCAGTGTGAGCAGCGACGGCACCGTAAAGTCGGAGGCGGAGACTGTTACCAAGGCTCCGGACGGCACCGTGACCAAGACGCAAGAGTCCACGACCACCTCTCCCAACAAGTAGAAGCCTGCGCAAGATGCCGGCGCAAGCGCGTCGGGGGGTGATTCGCCCGCCCATCCCATATCGGCCGGAAGATGCCTCAGCCACCGTAGCGACGGAGGTTGTGCAGGACGAGTTCGAGGTCGTCCGGGAGCGGGGCCTCGACCGTCAGGGGTTGGAGGGTGACGGGGTGCTTCAGCGTCACGCGCGCGGCATGCAGGGCCAGCCGGGCCAGCAGCGGACGTTCGGGTCCGCGCCCCGGCTTGTAGCCCTGCTTGAGGTCCGACAGGCAAATGCCGCGGCCATCGCCGTAGAAACGGTCGCCCACAATGGGGCAGCCCCGCAACGCCAGGTGTACGCGCAGTTGGTGTTGCCGCCCCGTCTCCGGCCACAGCGCAACCCACGTGTAGTGCCGGAACACTTCCCGTACGGCATAGCGCGTGCAGGCCCGCTTGCCGTGGGCCACGGCCAGCATGCGGCCGGGCTGCGTACGATCCGGCTCCAGATCGTGGACGATGCTGTCCTCCGGCGGATGCGGGCGCCCGCGCACGAGCGCCACGTACTCCTTGGTCACCAGCCGCTCCTCGAATTGCGTACAGAGATCGTCCAGCGCGGGCTTGGTTTTGGCGACGACGATGATGCCGCTGGTGTCGCGATCCAGACGGTGGGCATTGAACCACTTCGGCGACAGACAATCGTGAATCAGGCCCATCAGGTTGATCTTGGTCTTATCCCAACGGTCCGGGGCAATCAGCAGGCCTGCCGGCTTGTTGAAAACGACCAGCGCGTCGTCCTCGTAGACGACCCAGTCCTGCGGTCCCATGTTCGCCTTGCGTTTCATGCTGCTCCTTACCTGAGGGCCGACAGCTTACGCCGAATCCCTGTGAAAAACAACCCCCCGAAAAAAGACACGAAAACGCCTTGAATTGTGCCGCTGATCGGCGTTTGATCATCTGTCTTCGGACGGGCATCCGCCTGGGGGCCGGCGGTTTGACGCCGGCATGCCGCGGGGGCGGTCGGGCGTCCGGATGGTGTGATTTATAAACGGTTTATACACAAGCATTTACGCACCACGTGACGCGCGATCCTTTTGCGCGTTTGGAAGGGTGTTTAGGGGATTGCATCATGTCTGCCGCCAGAACCGCAGCCGTACTGGACAGTTGGGAGACAGTCCGCTGCGAACTCTTGAACACGCGGGTTTGCGATCTGAACCTGCGCATCAAGGGTTCGCCGTTGGCGTCTTTCATTGACCGCTTGAATGACGAATTCGAGCAGAAGCTGCTTGTCTACCGGCCTGCCGTCTACCTGACGGACACGTGGGGCTGCCCGAACGAGGTGCCAGTGTTGGGCATCCCCTTCTATCTGGCGGACCGGCGTTTGACCCGGATCGAGGAGGAGCAGACTGGTGACGTCGAGGACGAGCAGATGATCATGATGTACCTCCGGCACGAGGCCGGGCATGCCATCAACTACGCCTACCGCCTGTGGGAGTCGCAGGGGTGGACCGAGACCTTCGGCCGCTTCACGCGACCGTATCGCGAAACCTTTGAGCCCGATCCCTTTACGCGACAATTCGTGCGCCATCTCGTGCATAGCCAGTACCGCTGGATGTACGCGCAGAAGCACCCGGACGAGGACTTTGCCGAGACCTTTGCCGTCTGGCTGACGCCGCGGTCAGGCTGGCGCCGCAAGTACCAGAACTGGCCCGCGCTGAGAAAACTCGAATATGTCGACCGGCTCATGCGCCGGATCCGGTCCCAGGCGCCGGTGGTTCAGCCGGGCGCCCTGCTGAACGCGGTCGACGAGACGACCATCTCGCTGGCGGCGCACTACGGGCAGCGCATCGACCGCTACCGTGCGCAGGCGCAGGGCTACGTGGACGACAAGCTGCGCACCGCCTTTCCCGCCGTGCGCGGCGCCGACCTCGCTCACGCGTACGCGCTGCTGCGCAGCCGGAACCGGGACCTGCTGGCCCGCGTCACGCGCTGGTCGGGGCTGGAGGAGGACGACGTACGACCCATCCTGCAGAAGCTGCAGACCCGGGCGCGTGCCCTGGGCCTGACGTTCCGCAAGGACCAGGTCGAGGCGCGCCTGCTGGATGTGACGGCCATGACAACGGCGCTGGCCACCGACTTCGGATACACGGGACGACTCACGGGCTGATCAACGGAGGCAACACATGAAGAAGGCGTCTTTCATTCACGACGATTTCCTGCTTGAAACCAAGGCTGCCCGCCGCCTCTACCACGACCACGCCGAGCAACTCCCCATCATCGACTACCACTGCCACCTCTCTCCGGCGGAGATCGCCGCCGACCGCCGCTGGCAGACCCTCACGCAGCTCTGGCTGGGCGGCGACCACTACAAATGGCGCGCCCTCCGCACGAACGGCGTGGCGGAGCGCTTCTGCACGGGCAATGCCAGCGACTGGGAGAAGTTCGAGCAGTGGGCGGCCACCGTGCCGCGACTGCTGCGCAACCCGCTCTACCACTGGACCCACCTCGAGCTGAAGCGGTACTTCGACGTGGACGACCTCCTCGCGCCGGCCACGGCCCGCGGCATCTACGACACCTGCAACGCCCGCCTGCAGGCCCCGGACGCATCCGCGCGCGGTTTCATGCAGCGCAGCCGCGTCGTCCTCGTCTGTACGACGGACGATCCCGTGGACACGCTCGAACACCACGCGGCGATTGCCCGGCTGCCCGATTTCCCAGTGAAAGTGCTGCCCACGTGGCGTCCCGACAAGGGCATGGCCGTCGAGAACGTCGCCGCGTTCAATGCGTGGGTGGACCGGCTGGCCGCGGCCGCCGGCGTGACCATCACCGACTACGAGAGCTACCTCGAAGCCTTCCGCCGGCGCCACAGCTTCTTCCACGAGCAGGGCTGCCGCCTGTCCGATCACGGGCTGGAGACGTTCTACGCCGAGCCTTACACCCAGGGCGAGATCGCCGGCATCTTCCGCAAGCTCCGCGACGGCGCCGCCGTGAGCCCGACGGAGCAGCTGCAGTTCAAGTCCGCCCTCATGGTGGAATTTGCGCTGCTCGACCACGGGCGCGACTGGACACAGCAGGTGCACTACGGGGTGCTCCGGAACAACAACTCGCGGCAGTTCGCGGCGATCGGCCCCGACACGGGCTTCGACTCGATCGGCGACTTCGAGGTGGGCCGTCCGCTCGCGCGCTGGCTCGACCGGCTCGACCGCACCGGCCAGCTGCCGCGCACCATCCTGTACAACATCAACCCGCGCGACAACGCGCTCCTGGCGACCATGATCGGCAACTTCCAGGACGGCACGATCCCCGGCAAGCTGCAGCTGGGCAGCGGCTGGTGGTTCCTCGACCAGATGGACGGCATGCTGCGGCAGCTGGAGTCCCTCTCGCAGCTCGGCCTGCTCAGCCGCTTCGTCGGGATGCTGACGGACAGCCGCTCGTTCATCTCCTACACGCGCCACGAGTACTTCCGCCGCATTCTCTGCAACCTGCTGGGGCGGGATATGGAGCGCGGGCTCGTGCCGATGGATTTCGCGCTCGTGGGCGAGTTGGTCGAAGACGTCTGCTACCGCAACGCCGCGCGGTACTTCGGGTTCGACCTGCCCGCAGGCAAGGCGTGACGGTCACCAGTGGTTCTTGCGCATCCGCAGTTCGGCGAAGACACGGGCCGGGCTCGACGTCGTCAGGCCGAGCGCGTGCACGAGGTCCGGGTGGTCCACGCGCAGGAACGGATTAGTCGCCTTCTCCAGCGCGATCAGGGACGGCACCGTCGGCAACTCCAGCCGGTCCAACTGCCGCAGCGCCTCCAGGCGTTCCCTGACCGCCGCGTTGCCGGGTTCGAGGTGCAGGGCAAACGCCAGGTTATCCACGGCGTAGTTATGCCCGCAGTACACCCGCGTGTCGTCCGGCAGCGCGCGCAGCCGGGCGAGCGACGCCCACATCTCCTCCGGCGTCCCCTCGAACGTGCGCCCGCAGCCGCCCACAAACAGGCAGTCACCGGTCCAGACGGCCTTGCAGGCGGGCGCGTAGTAGCCCACGTGCGTGCGCGTATGCCCCGGCAGGGCGAGCGTCTCGAACCGCAGCCCCGCGGCCTCGACGACGCCCCCGTCGGCCAGGTATTCGTCCATGCCCGGCAGCCGCGCATCGGCCGGCCCGGCCAGGCGGCAGCCCGTGACCCGCTTGAGCGTCAGGGAGCCGTCCGCGTGGTCGAAATGGTGGTGCGTCACCAGCACCAGGCGCAGTTCCGCACGGTGGGCGCGCAGAACCTTGAGCACGACCCCGCCGTCCGCGGGATCGACGACCACAGCCTCGCCTGCGCTCTCCAACAGATAGGCGTAGTTATCACCCAGCATTCGCAATGTGACCACGCGCATATGTCACCCCGTTACTGATCGACGCAGCGCACGCAGTAGAGCATGCGGCCGATCCGCAACAGCAGCCGCTCACCCACGGCCACCGCGGACGCATGCGCGTCCTGCCCGACCATCTCCACCCGGCTGAGAACCGTCAGTTCGAGACCCGCCTTGACCACAACCACCGTGCCGTCCTCCGCCACGCAGTAGAGCTTGCCGTCCGCCCCGGTCGGCGAGGCGCGCATGTAGGCGGGGATATCCAGGTCTATGCGCTCCAGCAGGCTGCCGTCGTCCGGCGCCAGCGCGGCGAGCCACCGCCGGTCGCCGTCGAGGACATAGAGCACCCCGTTGTAGACCAGCGGCGTCGCGGAGTCCGAGCCGATCGTCTCGGTGGACCAGGCCTGCTCGACCCGCCAGCGGCGACCGTCCCAGCTCGGGCGCACGGCGACAACGCGCGCGGAGTGCGGCAGGCAGATCACCACACAGCCGTCCGCGACCACCGGCGAGGTTATGATGCGGTCGCGCGTCTTCTTGACGGGGCGGCGCCACTCCCAGCGCCAGACTTCCTCGCCGGTGGCCGGATCGTGCCCGGTGACGGCATCGCCGCCGTACAGCACCAGGCAGGACGGGCCGCCGGGCGCCTGGAACGGGATGGGCGACGTGTACGCCTCCTGCGACTCTTCAGGAGCCTGCGAGAGTCGGGGCCGCCGCCACAGGGTCTGCCCCGTGGCAGGGTCCAGCGCCAGCAGGTAGGCCGCTTGGGCTGGGCGCCCCGCGCCCGGCGTTTCAACGGCCGTGTCACGCCGGATGACGGCCAGGTAGAGCCGCCCGTCGTAAAGCAGCGGGCTGGAGCTGTAGCCGAAGCCGAAGACCAGCTTCCCGTAATCGCGCTCGAGATCGCGGCGCCAGACCGGCACCCCGTCGTACCGCACGGCCAGCACCGCACCGTTGCCGAACACGGCGTAGACCCGCTGCGTGTCGGCCACGGGCGACGGGGAGGCCAGCGTGCCGCGCAGGGGCTTCGTGCCGGTGCCGCCCGGCAGTTCCCACTGCTGCACACCGCTGCCGAGATCGTAGGCGCCGAGCACCAGCTCGCGCGTGTCCGGGTTCTCGCCCGTGACGAAGACCCGGTTGCTGATAACGATAGGGGTCGAGCCGCCCGTGCCGCCCAACGTGGCCCGCCAGACCACGTTCGACGACTGAGACCACTCGGCCGGCAGGTTGCGCGCATCGGCGCTGCCGTTCAGGTGCGGGCCGCGCCAGTGCCGCCACGCCGCCGCGTCACCCGCCTGCGCCGCCTGCGCCGCCAGCAGAGCCAGCGCCACCGTCAATCCCAGCCTCTGCGCGCCCATATTGCCCTCCTCATGGCCCAAGCGCCCGGCGTCCGCCGTCGGATACGCAACCCTTGCACCCTGGCGCCGCGGGGCACGGTGCGGGCTTACTTGCCCTGACCTGTACCCGGCGTGCGCACCCGCACGCTGTAGAGTCCTTTCGACGCGGTGATAAACAGCGTCCGCCGGTCGGAACCACCCAGGCAGACATTCGCGGTCCAGCGCTCCGGCACGTCCAGGTGCGCCACCTGCCTGCCGCCGGCGTCGAAGACGTACACGCCGCGGCCGGTCAGGAACACGTTGCCGGCGGAGTCGAGGGTCATCCCGTCCGAGCCCATTTCGCAGAACAGCCGCCGGTCGGTCAGCGCGCCGTCCGGCGCGATCGCGTACACCCAGGTCCGGCCGGCCTTGATGTCGGCCACGAAGAGCCGCCGCCCGTCGGCCGTGCCCACCAGGCCGTTGGGCTGCTGGAGGTCGTCGGTCAGGCGACGCAACCCCGTGCCGTCGGCCGCCACACGGTACACCTGCTGCGTCCCCTGCGGGGGCGCGGCATGCGACCACCAGGGACGCTGGTAGTAGGGGTCGGTGAAGTACAGCGCGCCGGAGGGGTGCACCCACACGTCGTTCGGCCCGTTGAGCGGCTTGCCGGCGAAGGCCGCCACCACAACCGAAACGGCCCGGTTCGTCCCAATCCGCCAGAGTTCATTCTTCTCGTCGGCGCAGACGAACAGGTTGCCCGCGCGGTCGAAACACATGCCGTTGGCGCGACCGGCCGGCGCCAGGAACGTCGTGAGCGCCCCGTCCACGCCCCAGCGCAGGATCCGGTTGTTCGGCTGATCCGTGAAAAGGACATTGCCGGCCGCGTCCGCGGTGGGTCCTTCCGTGAAGGCGCAGTTCCCCGCCAGTTGCACGACGGTCGCGCCAGGCTCGAAGATCTCCGCTTCCCCGGCGCCCCCGCTCACGGCCGCCGCCAGCAGCGCCACCGCCACGCCCCCCGCCCATCCGCACACGTGCCTCATGCCGCCGTCCTCCTCCCGGCCCCGGTCGCCTCCGGCCGCCCGCACGCGCGGGCTACATGTGACCTTCGGCATCATCGGCCAGCGCCCCGGAGACTGTCAACCCGGACGTGACAATCCCCTGGCAACAAGCTAACGTATCCCGCACATTAATGCGATAGGGAGAATGACCGCGATGAATAAAACCGCACTGGCGTTTCTCAAGAACCTCATGTCCACCCCCACCCCCTCCGGCGCCGAGCAGCGCGGCCAGCAGGTCGTCGCCGCCTACATGCGCGAGCAAGGTGCAACCGTGGAGACCGACGTCCACGGCAGCGTCCACGGCGTGATCAACGGTGGCGCAGCCTGCCGCGTCATGCTCGCGGGGCACTGCGACGAGCTGGGGCTCATGATCCAGCATATCGACGACAAGGGCCTGCTCTACATGTCCGCCATCGGCGGGGTGAACGTCCCCCTGCTGCCCGGCGAGCGCCTGGTCATCCACACCGCCGGCGGACCGCTGCCGGCCGTGGTCGGCGTCAAACCGATCCACCTCGTCGAGGCCAAGGAGCGTGAAATCGCCGCCACCAAGATTCACGAACTCTGGGTGGATATCGGCGCCCACAACCGCAAGGACGCGCTCAAAGCCGTGCAGCTCGGCGACCTGGCCACGATCGACACGGGCTGGCTGGACCTGCGCAATGGCCTCGTCGCCTGCCGCGGGTTCGATGACCGCATCGGCGCCTTCGTGGTGGCAGACGTGCTGCGACTGCTGCGCGGCGCCAAGCTCGCGGTAGCCGTGCACGCCGTCAGCACGGTCCAGGAGGAGGTCGGCTTGCGCGGTGCGCACACCGCGGCCTTCCAGGTCGATCCGCACATCGGCATCGCCGTGGATGTGGGCTTCGCCACGGACCAACCGGGCGCAAACGAGAAGATCGTCGGCGAAGCCCGCCTGGGCAAGGGGCCGATTCTCCACTGTGGCCCGACGTACAACCCGCGGCTCCTGGCGCGCCTGCAGAAGGCCGCGACGAAGGCCGGCATCAAGACGCAGCTTCAGCCCGACGCCCGCGGCACGGGCACGGACGCTTACGCGCTGCAGATGAACCGGGCGGGGGTGGCTGCGGCGCTTTTAAGCGTGCCCAGCCGCTATATGCACAGCGCCGTCGAGACGATCGCCCTGGAGGACGCCGCCCAGTGCGCCCACCTTATTGCGGAAACGATCCAGGCGCTGTCCGGGCGCGAAACGTTCGCGCCCGGACCGTAGTTGCAGGGCTTTACGAGGCTGTTCGCGGCTTGACCCGCAGCCCGGGGGATTTCATACTCGATTTCTTCAAGAAACGGAGCGCGCATGGCCGAACAGCCGCATCAGGACCCGCGCAACCTGCCGCCGGGCAATTGGTTCCTGCGCATTGCCGGCGACAGGATCTATGGCCCCACCGACGCCGCGACGCTGCTCGACTGGGTGGAGGGCGGTCGCGTGGCCCCAGGCTACGAGATCTCGCGCGACCGCCGCCAGTGGACCCGGGCCGAAGAGGCGCCGTTCTTGGACATGGTCTGGCGCGTGGACCTCGGCAACGGCAACCTCTTTGGCCCCCTCAACCTCAAGGCCGTCAAGGAACTCGTTCAGGATCCCGAGGCGCGCCTGATCAACATGGCCACCGGCGAGCAGACAACGGTCGGCGTCAAGCGCCGTGAGATCTTCGGTCTCGATGCGCGTCGCGCACCCGCTCCGCCGCCCGCGGCCGGGCGCCTCCTGCGGCAGGCCGTTGACGGGCGGGGCACGCTCAGGGGGGATGTGGCCGCCCTCGGCAGGAAGCTGGACCGACAGGTCGCCGAATTGCAGCAACAGGTGAACGACCGCCGCGCCGCCCCGGACGACGACGTGACAGCGCCGGCCGTCCAAGAGCCCCCGGCAACCACAGCGATCGCACCGGCGCACGCCAGCCCGGAGCCCGCGGCAACACAGTCGCAACCGGACGTCCAACCGGCCCAGTTGGAGGCCGAGATCGAAAGCATGCGGAGCGAGATCGAGAGTACGCGGAGCGAGATCGAACGCCTGCGAGCCGAGCGCGCGACCTCGCTTCAGGAAGCTGACGCTCTGCGCCATGAGCGCGCCGACAGCACCCGGCAGTTCGAGACCGACAGGTCGGAGTTGCGGCGTCACTTAGCCGAGCGCGAAACCCAACTCCAAGCCGCGGCGCTGGACCGTCAGACCCTCAGCGCTGCTTGTGACGCGCTGAAGGCGGAGCGGGACGCTGCCCGCCAGTCGCAGGCCGAGGCCAGCGCCCGCCACACGGCCACGCTGCAGGACCTGCAGCGGCAGGCAGCCGCTCTGGCGGCTGACCTCGCAAGCCGCACGGAGCGTCTCGCGGCGACGGAAACGACGCGCGAGGCGGCGGAACGGTCGCTCGCCGCCGCGCGCGAGGAACAGGCCCGTCTGGCCCGTGAACTTGCATCGCAAACCGCCGCCCTTGCCGCCGCACGGGAAGAAAGCGCCGCGCTGCGCGCGGCCGCCGAGCTTCTGCGACGCGATCTCGCGGCAGCCACGGCGGCGCGCGACGCCGCGCGCGGTGCGCAGGAGCAGGCCGCGGCCGCCGTTCGCGAACAGGCGGCAGCCCTCGCGGCCCGCGACGCGCGCCTGCACGAGCTGGACAGCCAGCTCGCGGCCGTGCGCGAGGCCCAGGCCTCAGCTGCCAGCCAGGCTGCCGAACGCGAGGCCCGGCTGTCCGGCCAGCTCAGCGCGCTCAACGAGACCGCCCAGGCCCATGACGCCCTCGTGGCATCCCTGCGCGAGGATCTCGCGCTCGTGAACCGGAATGCGGCTCGCGCCGAGAAACGCCGCGAGGCGGAGAAGGAGAAGTCGAGCGCCGAGCTGGCGCGCATGCACGAGCGCGTGCTGAATGCCGAGGATGAGCTCACGCGGACCGCGCGCGTGCTGGTCGATCAGATTGCGATGCTGAAGGCGGAGTCCGCCGACGCCACGGCGCTGATCGAGCGGGCACAAGTGGAAATGGAGCGCGAGCGCTCCGCACGCGAGAACGCCGAGGAAGCGACGCGCAAGGCCGAGCAGCGTTTCAAGGAGCGCGTCAAGGAACTGGCCGATGAGACCGCGGCCGCCGCCCGCCTCCTGGTCGAGGCACGGGGTGAAATCGACCGGTCGCGCGTGCAGATCCAGCAACTTGAATCGCGCGGTCAGGTCACGCGCGAGAAGCTGGACACGCAGATCAGCCAGATGCACGCCACGCTTGGCACCCTGCTCGAGAGCCAGATTCAGAAGTAGCAGAGGGGACACCAAGTATGGATCTCTGATTGACAGGCGCTTGCAAGCATCGTGATACTACTTGGATAAGGAAGAGGAGTAGACTATGGGCAAGGACAAAGACAAGACGGAACGAACCGGTCAGGCACAACCCGGCGCCACGAATGACGACGCACAGGCCTGGTACCTGCTCGTCGATGACGGCAGTATCTACGGCCCGGTCGATATGCCGACGCTCAAGGTCTGGGCGCAGCAAGGGCGCATTGCGCCCGGCTACAAGGCCTCCCTGGACCGCCATGACTGGATACCCACCGAGAAGATCGACGAGTTGGAGTTGTTCTGGAGTGTTGAACTCAGCGACGGCACCGTGTTTGGCCCCCTCAACCTGCACGCCCTGGCCGACCTGATCCGGAGCGGTTCCGTGCCTCGCGAAACCAAGCTGGTCAACATCCGCACGGGAGCGACCAGCACGGTGCAGGACCAGGAGTCCCAGATCTTCGCATCCGCCCACGCCGCCGAACCGGCCGAACGCCGGCGTAGCACGCCCCCCAGCGAGGTCGGCGAGGCCACCACGATCCAAGGCAAGATCCAGGAGTTCGAGAAGTCCCTGAAGCGTACGATGGGGCTCCTGAAAGCCCAGCAGGCCGATCTTGAGAAGGAGCGCGCGGCCCTGGCGGAGGCCCGCAACACAATCAGCCAACGGGATGCCACGCTCGAGGCGGCGGCCACCGAGCACCAGCGCCAGGAGGCATTGCTCCGGGAGGCTGCGGAACGCGAGCAGGCACTCGCCGCCGAAGTTGACCGCATGGCCCTCGTGGCCCGGGAGCACCAGGAACGGGCCCAGGCATTGCTCAGCGAACATGAAGACGTCCACCATCGCCTGCAGCAAACCGATCAATCGCTGCAGACGGCGCTCGACCAGCTCCGGGAGGCCGACCGCCGGCACCAGGCCACCGGCGCGGAGCTGGAGTCCACGCGCCAGGCTCTGCGTAGCGAGCAGCAGGCACGCGTGGCCATGCAGCGCCAAGTGACGGAGATTCAGCAGCGGCTCGACCAGAGCGCCGCCGAGATGCGGGCGCTCAACGAAGCGCTGACAGAGGCGCAAACGGCGGTCGAGCAGTCCAGCACCCAGTTCCAGGAGCAGCAGAGCCAGTTGGAGGAACGGCTCGCGCGCACGCACGAGTCAGCGCGCCGTTACGCAACGGACGTGGAACAACTCCGGGCGCAGCTACTGACGGCCGAGAATGACCTCGCCGACAGGGAATCCCTGCGCCAGAACCTTGACGGGGCCACGAACCGCATAGCCGAACTCGAGGCTGAGAACGCCGGCTTGCGCGAGGAACGCCAGCAAGCCGCCAATCGGTATCTCGCGGAATTCGAGGACGCGCGGCACAAGATCGACGACTTGCAGCGTTCCGTTGAGGACTTCGAGCGGCTGGAAGTGGTCACGCCTGAACTGGTGCGCGAAGCGCCCCCGGCGCCCGCGCCCGAGCCTCCGTCCGAGGACGAGGAGACGGGGATTCGCAAGCCGCCCAAACGCGTGGCCGCCGACCTGGCGGACCTCGAGGCACAGGCCCAGCGTGAGTTACGCGAGTGGCAGCGCTCATTCAGACGCAAGTAGCAGGACCCGCCCCTCCCGGGGGCACACCAAGGACCACGGCCCATGATGGACAAGCGCAGACCGCCCCGCATAGACCCGACCGCCCAGGCGCCCGACCAGGATGACGACTACGGCGACGAAACCGACAACGGCGAACCCACGCGCAGCGAACCCAACCTCAGTGCGGTCATGGCCGCCATGGAGCGCAAGCGTTCGACCGCCATCGAGAAGCCGCCCAAGTCGCTGCCGGTGCTGGCCGCGTTTCAGGAGTTTCTCGAGATCGAGCGCAAGCGCTCCCGCAATCGCATGATCATCATGGGCTCTTTCTTCGGGCTCGTGCTGCTCTTCCTGATCGTGTGCGGCGGGCTGGTGGGCGTCCTGCTCTACAGCCGGATGCAGGCGGACTACCGTGACATGGAACGTAGTTTCCGCGACTTGCAGAAGGAGACCGCCGAGCGCAAGAGCGACGTCGGTTCGGCGCTGGCCGCCTTCCAGGGCCGGACGGATGAGCGCCTGAAGATGCTGCTCGACAGCCAGCAGCAGGTCCTGGTTGCCACCAAGGCGGAACTGTCGCAGCAACTGGAGCAGCAACTGGCGCAGGTGAAGGCGGCCGTCACCCCGCCACCGGCGCCCGCTCCCGCCCCGACGCCGCCTCCGGCAGCCGTATCGCCGGAACTGAAGGACGTCAAGCGCGCCATGCAGTCGCTTGAGGCTGAGAACGCCCGCCTGCACAAGGACATGGGCGATCTCAAGGCCGGTCTGCCGCGCATGGAAACCATGTTGGCGGAGCTCAAGGAGTTGCAGCAGCGCCCGATCACGGTACAGCCGCAGCCCGTGCCTGCCGCCCCGACGCCAGCGCTAGCGGCCGTGCCCGCCCCGGCCGCGCCGGTCGCCGAAACCATCGCCCCTGACGCCGTTCCCCGGCCGCCGGTGGTGACGGAAACCCCGCCTGCCACGGCGCCCGTCACGGTGGCAAAAGCCCCTGCGGCGCCCCCGCTCCCGACCACGCTGACGGGCTCGATCAAGCCGGACGGTGCGAAGCGCCCCGTGCAGTGGCGCTTCCCTACTCCGGAATAATCAGCTTCTGGCCAACCTTCAGGGCGTCCGGTCGGGTTATGTTGTTGGCCTTGATGATGACGGTGGTTTTCACGCCGTAGGCCTTGGCGATGTCGGAGATCGTCTGCCCTGCTTCCACCGTGTGCTCCCGTCCCTCGATGACCTGGGGAGCGGGGGCTGGCGGACGATGCGTGTTGACGATGCCGGCGACCTTGCCCGGGATGGCGTCTATGTCGCGCCTCAGGCTCTCGCGTGCCGAGACTTCCGCGCGCAAACCGCGCTCCAGTTCAGCCAGGCGCGTTTCCGCCGTGCGTCCCCCACCGCGGCTTTCAGCGCGCAACTGCTCCAGTTCCGCGAAGGACCGCTCCTGTGCCGCGCGCAGGTCGCGCACGGCGTCCTTTAACTGCGCCACATCGCGCTGGAGGTTCTCGTTGGCAGTCTGCTCCTGGAGCTGGTCCAGGCGCTGCCCCTGCCCCTGCAGCAGGGTCTCACAGCCCGTCGCGCCCGCCAGCACCACACCCAACGCCGCCCCTCCCCATCCATTCGCACGCATCTGCATACTCCTCCCGCGCCGGCCGCAGGCCGACGCGCCCGTGTCCGCCTATTCCCGCCAGGTCTGCGCATACTTGACGACCGTGGCAACCGCCTCGGTCTGCGTAATCGTCGCTTCGAACTGCCCGCGCACGTAGAGGGCGAACTTGCCCTTGCCGCCCGCCAAGGCGAGATCGGCCGCGCGCGCCTCGCCCGGACCATTCACCATGCAGCCCATCACCGCCACAACCGGACGCGGGGCGGAGGGATTGGCCGCATACCAGGCCTCCAAGGCATCCTCCACCTCCCGCGCCACGACAGCGACATCCACTTGCACCCGCCCGCACGTCGGGCACGAGATCACGCTCGCCCCGGGCGCGCGGAGGTCCAGGCTGCGCAACAGCTCAAGTCCGACACGCACCTCGCGCGCCGGATCGTCAGTCAGTGACACGCGCACCGTATCGCCGATGCCTTCGGCCAGCAGAATGCCTAGGGCGACGGCGGAACGTACGGTGCCGGCCAGGAACGTGCCGGCCTCCGTGACGCCGATATGCAGCGGGTAGCCGGTTGCGCCAGAGAGCAACCGGTAGGCCTCCACGGTTCGGCGGACATCGGTGGCCTTGACGGAGATCTTGATCTCCTCGTAGCCGTGGCGTTCCAGGATCTGCACGTGCCGCAGGGCGCTTTCGACCAGCGCCTCGGCCGTGCTGCCACCGTACTTGGCCAGCAAATCCTGCTCGAGGGAGCCGCTGTTGACCCCGATACGAATGGGGACGCGCCGCTCACGGGCGGCGGCCACGATCTCACCCACGCCGGCCTCGCTGCCGATGTTCCCGGGATTAATCCGCAGCCCATCCACACCCGCAGCCAGCGCTCGCAGGGCCAGGCGGTGGTCGAAGTGGATATCGGCGACCAGGGGAACATTGACCTGGCGCCGGATGGCGAGCAGCGCATCCGCCGCCGCCTCGTCGACGACCGCCAGCCGCACGATATCGCACCCCGCAGCCGCCACCACACGGATCTGCTCGACCGTGGCCGCCACGTCGCGCGTGTCCGTCTTCGTCATCGTCTGGACACTCACCGGGGCATCGCCCCCGACCGCCACGCTCCCGACGTGTATTTTCCGCGTCGGACGCCGCTTGATCTTGAATGGGCCGCTGGCGGTCTTCATGTTGTTCTTTCCCCCGCTGCGCGCGCCGGCTCACCAAGTCCGTGGCGCCACAAGCCGCGGGTGGCGGGTCAGCGTCCGGCGGGCTCAGCGGGCTGCGTGACGCTCACCGTGTTCGTGACGGCGTCGGCAGACGCCTTCCGCCCCCCCCACGGCCAGAGCCGCTTCACGCCCGGAAACAGCGTATCCACATCCTTGACGGTGAGCGCGATGAACGCCCCGATCAACAGCACCGCAAAGACGTTGACCAGCACGTTCACGACCTTGGGGGGAACCTTGCGCCGCGTGATGCCTTCGTACGCGGCAAACACAATGTGGCCGCCGTCCAGCACCGGTATCGGCAGGAGGTTGAGAATCGCCAGGTTCACGTTGAGGAAGCGCAGGAAGCCGATGGCATTGAAAAAGCTCAGTTTGATGGACAACCACAGCGTCGCGAGGATGGCCACGGGGCCCCCGAGGCCCTTGGCGGCGTGCGTCATCTCGTCCGGCGTAACAAGGGCCCGCAGCAACCGGACAATGCCGGCGGCATCCGCGCGCAGCTGATCCCAGGGGTTCTTGTACTGCATCCAGGGCATAATCACAGACGTCGGCGACACGCCGATCACCGCGTGCCCCACCTGCGCGTTGAACGTCGGCGTCACGTTCAGCGTCAGGGCCTGCTTGCCGCGCTGGACGACAATGGGCACCGTGCGACCGTCGCGAGCCGAGACGAGCTCGATGAAATGCTCCGTGTCGTCGACCGTCACGCCGTCGAACGTGACCACGATATCGCCCGCCAGCAGGCCGGCATCCGCGGCGCTCGAGTTGGGCAGCACGCGCGAGAACGTGCAGGGGATGGGCTTGTGCTGCACACCGGCGAGCACAGCCAGGCGCCCCTCGGCGACATGCCGCAGCGGAAGCACCAGTTCGCGCACCTGCAGCCCCGCGTCGACAGTCACGGCCACCTCTTCCCGCTGCCCCGTCAGCAGCAACTCGACACTGACGTCGTACCAGGTGCGAACGGGCTTGCCGTTGACGGTCCTGATGATGTCGCCCTCGCGCAGGCCGCGCGCGCTGGCGACGCTGTCCTTGTCCACGTGTCCGACCACGGCTGCACCCTCGTGCGTAATCGCCCCGGGCGCCAGCCAGATGACGACGGCCATGACCACGGCCAAGAGCAGGTTGCCGACGGCCCCCGCCATCGCCACGTAGATCTTCGTGCGCGGCTTCGCTTCAGGCAGCCGCGCCCCGGCGTCACCCCCCTCCCCCTCTTCGCCCTGGACGGTCGCCATGCCCGTGGGGTCGAGCTGCGGCAGGGCCACATAGCCGCCAAAAGGAATCCAGCCCAGCTTGTAGGTGATGCCGTTGATCCTGCGTTTCCACAGCGCGGGGCCGAAACCGATGGAGAAGACCTCCACGACCATGCCACGCCGCAGGGCCACGAGGAAATGCCCCAGTTCGTGGATGAAGATGGTGAAGCTGAAAAAGAGGACAAGCACGAGCAAGTCCTTGAAGTTCGTGATGATCGCACCCATGCGCGTACAACTCGCTTTGTGTTTGGCCTATTCCGCCGCCCGTCGGTCCATTCGTCAACCCGCCTGCGCCTGCTCCCGAGCCATGCGACGGCCCCAGGCGTCCGCGGCCACCAGTTCGTCCAGGCCCGGCGACTCGCAGACCGTGTGCCGGGCCATGACGGCTTCCACCAGACGCCATATTCCCGCAAAAGGGATGCGCCTTACAAGGAACTTCTCCACAGCCACCTCGTTGGCGGCATTGAGCACGGCTGGCAGCGTGCCGCCCACGCGCGCCGCTTCGCGCGCCAGGGCCAGGCAGGGAAAACGCCGCTCATCCGGCGCCTGGAAACGCAGGGTGCCCAGCCGCGCCACGTCCAGCGCCGGCAGCTGCCCGTCCACGCGCTCGGGGAACGTCAGCGCATACTGGATCGGCAGCCGCATGTCGGGCACGCCGAGCTGCGCGAGCAGGCTCCCGTCCACGAACTCCACCAGCGAGTGGACGATGCTCTCGGGATGGATCACGACGTCCACGGACGTCGCCGGCAGCCCGAACAGCCAGCAGGCCTCCATGATCTCAAGCCCCTTGTTCATCATCGTGGCCGAGTCTATGCTGACTTTCTTCCCCATGTTCCAGCGAGGGTGGGCCAGGGCTTCCTCGACCGTGACCCGTTCCAGATCCACGTCGGGAAGCAGGCCGAACGGGCCGCCGGACGCAGTCAGGATCAGGCGCCGCACCTCGGCGCCATGGCCCTCGCGCCCCTGCAGGCACTGGAACACGGCGCTGTGCTCGCTATCCACCGGCAGCAGCCGGACGCCGCGGGACCGGGCGGCGTCGGTTACGATCCGGCCCGCCGCCACCAGCACCTCCTTGGTGGCCAGGGCGACGTCCTTGCCGGCGCCGAGAGCGGCCAGCACGGGCCGCAGGCCCGCCATCCCGACCACGGCGCAGAGCACGAGGTCCGCCTCAGGCAGCCGGGCCAGGGTCTCCAGGCCCTCCACCCCCGCGTACACGCTGGTGCCGGCAGGCGCCTCCCGCGCGCAGTCGCGCGCCTGCTCGGGGTCGGAGACCGCCACATGCCGCACGCCCAGCCGAGCCGCCTGTTGCAGCAGCGGCCGAAAGTTGCGCTGGACACTCAGCCCGACCACCTGCAGACGGTCGGGCAGCGACTCCGCCACGCGCAACGCGCTCAGGCCGATCGAACCCGTGCTGCCCAGAACAACCACTCGCTTCATAACAGGCAGACTTTCACATACACGTAGAGCACGGGGGCGCTGAAGAGGAGGCTGTCAAGCACGTCCAGGACGCCGCCCATTCCCGGAATCATCGTGCTGGAATCCTTGGCCCCCGTGGCCCGCTTGAGGAGCGACTCGAACAGGTCCCCGGCCACGCCCACGACGGCGAGCAGCAAGCCGAGGGTCAGCGCGTGCGTTAACGGCAGCGGTACGACCCCCAGTCGCCCGCCGACGAGCACTTGGAACAGCACGCTGCTGCCGATAGCGGCCGCAATGCCTCCGGCGAGGCCCTCCCAGGTCTTCTTCGGCGACAAACGGGGAAAGAGCTTGTGGCGGCCGAACAGGCGGCCGCACGCGTAGGCGCCGGTGTCCGACGCCTTCACGACAACCACGAGGTAGAGCAGCCACAGGCGACCCGTGTCGTCGAGCACGGACAGGGGGGAGGCGACCGGCCCGGCCAGGAAGGCGAGCCGGACGAAGTAATTCAGCAGGAAAGGAACGTACAGGATGCCCAGCAGCGTGCAGGCCACGGTCGCCAGCGGCTGCGCGTTGTTCTTCTGCGGAAACTGCCGCACGAAGACCACGAGCAACGCCATCGCCAGGATGGCGGTCTCGACCTCGGGCGCCGCAGCGGTTCCGCCGCAGCCCATGCCCCTCGTCCACATCCCGCCGGACACCAGCGCAAGCCCCGCCAGCACACCGACCACCCGGAAGACGGGGACGGCGCCCTCGCGCATGAGCGCGTAGAACTCCAGCATGCCCAGTGTTGAAACGGCCAGCGCCAGACCCCACATGCCCACGGCAGGCAGGCGGTATAGCGCCAGCAGCAAGGCCAGCACGATCAGCGTCCCACTCATGAGCCGGTAGCGTAACACGACACTCTCCGCCGTCATCCCCGCCCGGGCTGCGCCCGCCCGGCACGTCGGGGCTATTCGATATCGCCAAACCGCCTTTGCCGCTGGCCGTATACCTCCAGCGCCTGGCGGAACTCAGCCTCGCGGAAGTCCGGCCACATGACCTCCGTGAAGTACAACTCGGCATAGGACAACTGCCACAGCAGAAAGTTGCTGATCCGCAACTCGCCGCTGGTCCGAATCATCAAATCCGGGTCGGGCACGTCCGGCAGGTAGAGATGCCGCTGGACGCAAGCCTCGTCAACCTGATCGGGCGTCAACTGTCCGGACTGGACCGCGCGCGCGATCTCCCGTGCCGCCCGCGCCAGTTCCGTGCGCCCGCCGTAGCTCAGCGCCAGGATCAGGTTGCCGGCCGTGTAATGCGCCGTGGCCGCAACCACCCGCGCCAGCTCCCGCTGCACGTCAGCCGGAAAATCGGTGAGACGCCCGGTCAAACGCAGGCGCACCTGGTTATCATGCAACTCGAATTCGCGATCGCGCAAGAACCTCAGCAGCAGCGACATGAGGCCCTTGATCTCCGCGCGCGGGCGCACCCAGTTCTCCACGCTGAACGCGTACAGCGTCAGGAACTCGACCCCGTGATCACGGCAGCAGCGGATGATCGTGCGGACCGACTCGGCGCCCGCTTCATGGCCCTTCAGCCGGGGCCAGCCATGCTGGCGCGCCCAACGGCCGTTGCCGTCCATGATGACGGCCACGTGGCGGGGAATTTTCAGTTTTCCGCTACCCTGGTCACCCATGGGCGGCTGCCACTCCCGGCGTCGACGCGCCTAGATTGCGATCCGCATGGTGGAATTCCGGTTGGCGCCGACGGACAGTATGCCCAGTTTCACGCCCGTCAGTTCGCACAAGCGCATCACGTAATCCCTGGCCTGTTCCGGCAGATCGCCGAAGCGCGTCACGTGCCGCGTGCTGGACAGCCAGCCGTCCATCTCCTCGTAGACCGGCCGGCAGCGTTCGAGCACGCGGATGCTGGCGGGCACGGTGTCGTAGACGGCGCCATCGCATTCGTACCCCACGCAGATCTTCAACTTGGGCATCTGGTCCAGCACATCCAGCTTGGTCATGGCCCAGAAGTCCACGCCGTTGGTCATCGCCGAGTACCGCCCCACAACCGCATCGAACCAGCCGCAGCGGCGGGGCCGGCCGGTGGTGGCGCCGAACTCGTGTCCCTCGCGCCGCAGAGCTTCGCCGGTCTCGTCATTGAGTTCCGTGGGGAATGGTCCCTCGCCCACGCGCGTGGTGTAAGCTTTGATGACGCCGATCACCCGATCGATCCGGTGCGGCGGGATGCCCGTCCCGCTGCAGGCGCCCCCGGCTGTCGCATTCGATGACGTGACGAAAGGATAGGAGCCGAAATCGATGTCGAGCATCGTTCCCTGAGCCCCCTCGCAGAGAATCGAGCGACCGAAGCGCAGCTGCTCGTTCAACACAGCCACGGAGTCGGCCACAAACGGCCCCAGGCGGACGGCGGCCTCGCCGTACTGCTCCAGCAGCGGCTCGCTTGCCAGCGGCGCGCCGCCAAGCGCTTCCAGCACGCGATTCGCCTCGTCCAGCCGCGCCGCCAGCAACGACGGGAACTGCGGATCGATCAGGTCCGCCATGCGCAACCCCACGCGCGAGACCTTGTCGCCATAGCAGGGTCCGATGCCCCGCTTCGTCGTCCCGATCCGGTCCTTCGCGGAGCGACGCGTCTCGCGACACTCGTCGATCAGCTTGTGGTAAGGGAACACGACGTGCGCGCGGTCGCTGACAATCAACCGGCCGGTCACCTCGATGCCGAAGCTCGCGAGCTCGTCCATTTCCTTCAGCAGGGCCAGCGGGTCCACGACCA
>CAYOBW010000072.1:0-27207 GCA_964402115.1 uncultured Victivallales bacterium | reverse complement strand
TTCCTCTTCATGGTTGCACGATCTCGTACGCGATCGCGGGCAGGACGCCGAGCGCCACCCGCTGCGTGCGGTTCGCGGTCGGGCCGTCCTGGCTTTCTGCCGCCGATGTCACAAACGCCTCGACGATCGCGTACGCGGTGTCGCCGGCCAAAGCGATATTCGGATCGGCCTTTAGCGTGAGCGAAACTCCGGCGCCACCCGCGCTTGCCTCCCGAAAAGTCACGCCCCGGGGGCGATTGCAGAGACGGAACTGGACCGTCGCAAGCGGGGTCCGCCCGTCGTCCGGCAGCACCGGCGGCGCCGCAAGTTCCACCCGGGCGGCGCCCCCCCGCGGAATGCGGACAGGGCCGGGGCTGGCGACGCGGAAGCCGGGCGCCAGCGGACGCCAGACGGCTGGCACCGAACGGGCGCCGCGCACCGCCACCAGCAACTCCTGCCGCGGTACCAGGAAGCGCCAGAGGAAGGCTTGCATCATGTCCTCCGCGGCGACGCCGGCATGGCTGACGGCCACCCCGCCGACGACCGCGCGGCCCTCTACCCGGATGGGAAAGACCTGCCGGGGAACTCCCGGCGGCGCACGGAGCGTTGCCGCAACCACATTCGTACCGGCCGGAATTGTGGCATTACCCAGCGCAAAACCCGCGGGGGCGTCAACCAGCGCCAGGGCGACTTCACCGTCAAAGCCGTCCTTGCGCAGCACCTGCGCGGTGAACGGGGCCGTCTCCCCCGCCTGCACGTTGACGCATGACGGCGCCAGCCGGAGGGCAAAGTCAGGCTGTGCGGGCCTGAGTTGAAGGCGATACGCGTGCGCCTCGCTGCCCTGGTTCTGCGCATCCGACAGCGTGACCCGGTACGCCCCGTCGTGCGGCAGCTTCACTCGCACGTACGAATCCGCCTGATGCGTGAGCAGTCCCATCTCCGGATCCTTGTGGTCGTCGTTGAAAGCCACCTCCGTCCCGTTCGAATCGGTCAGGCTCAATACGGAGTCAAGAGGCGCGTTCAGCCGGCGGGCGTACACCTCCGCCACGAACTCCTGGCCGGACCGCCCCTCGAACCGGAAGACATCCGTATCGCCGGGGCGCCCGATACGGCCGTTGACGGTCAGCGGAAACGCAACCGGCTGCGCCGTTCCTGCCGTGTCGTTGGGTTCGGTCTCGGTGACCTCCGGCGGCGCGTTCACGGCGTAACACACTTCGCTGCGGAACCCCTGGTCCCGGCCGACCGTGGCCAGCCGTATGGCGGCGGGGCCGGGACTCGTGTCCAAAGGCAGCGTCTCCACGGGGAGATTCCAGCCCTGGATGGCGGCGGTTGTCCGGGCGCCCGCCTGGCCGCCGAGGGGAAAGACCCGCGTGACGAAAGGAAGCTCCCCGACGGCGAGGCGGTAGACGAAATCGTCCCGCCCCCGGTAGATGGCGTCGCGGACCTCGAGCTTGTACACGCCGTCAGCGGGGACCTCGTAGAGCAGCACCGGATCGGGATCGAAACGGTAGTCGTCGCTCCACGCCACCTCGGCGCCGTCCGGACCGCGGAGCGCCAGCGTCGCCTGGAACCAGCCGGGCACCGCGTCGGCCAGGTACGGGATCAGCCGCCGCGCCTGGAGACACATCACAAGCTTCTGGCCGCGCCGCGCGCGCAGGCGGGCGCGATCGACTTCCCCGGGCGCCACCTGGCCATTGAGCAGCAGGGGCGGCTGCAAGATCGGCGCCGCGCCCCCGCCTCCGGCATCCTTTTCGGCAAACTCGGGCAGCGTGCCCACCTGGAAGCAGAGGGGATTGCTCAGGCCCTCGTACGAAGCGAGTCTCAGCTCCCGGTCGCCGGCTTGCGCGTCCGCGTCGATGGCAACCTCGATCACCACCTGCTCGCCGATTTGGACATTGGGCTGGCTCTTCGGGTCAAAGAGCCTGGTGCGCAGCCGGTTCAGTTCATTCGGACTCTTCCCGTCGATCTCCCGCAGCCACGGGTGGTCGGGCAGGGCCGTTTCGTTCGTTTCCTTGGCAACCCGATTCATGACGCTCACGGACCAGCGCCGTCGCACGAGGTCGCGCAGGAACCGCTCGGTTCGATCGCGCTCCTCGTCCGTCAGCGGTGGCACGTACTCCACCACCGAGGCATGCACCCCCTTGCCGGACACGCGCACGCCGTCCACGTCGCGGAGAGACTGGCCGCCGACCTCGACGATGAACGTCGCGCCGCGCGTCCCGCCGGCGGGGTAGGCATACCCGATCTGCGGCGCGGCCGCGCCCGGCCCGCCCCACGCCATGAGCAGCGCGACGAAGCAGGCTGCCGCGAGCCGGACGTTGGCAGCCCGCGCACGCACGGCGGGTACGCCGGGATCCTTCGCTGCACTCAGGATGACAAGGCTGTTGGTGACGCCGACGTACAGCGCGGTCCGTGTCTTGTTGGTCATCATGTAAACGAATCCCGTGTGCATGTGTGGCTCTTCCGTTCGTCTCCCGCTCGCCGGCGGATACGCCGAGATCCTTCGCTGCGCTCAGGATGACAGGAGGGCTTGCTTATCGCCTTCCCGTGTGTCATTTCTCACGCCTTTCCGTGTCATCCCTCTCGCTCGCGCAAGTCATCCCTCTCGTCCCCGTGTCATCCCTCACGCCCCCCCCCTGTCATCCTGAGCGCAGCGAAGGATCTCCCGCCGCAAGGCGGGCTGCCCGTCACCCGCGCATCGGCGGATACGCCGAGATCCTTCGCTGCGCTCAGGATGACAGGAGGGCTTCCTTATCGCTCGCTTCCCGCTCCCCCGCAACCCCGCGCGAGGGGGCTACATGATCTCCTTGAGCCGGCCGCCGCCCTCGCCGAACTCCTTGCTCGCGGCCATGACCGTCAGGTCCACGCCGCGCGGGTTGGGCAGCGGGCTGTCGGGGTTGATGCCCAGCCGCTCGCAGATGCTGCCGAGTACGTCGGGCGGGTAGACGGGCCGCTCCGCGACCTTCTCCCCCGTGGCATCCGACGCGCCGAGCACCCGGCCGCCCTTGAACCCGCCGCCGGCCAGCACCGCGGAGAAACACTGGCCGAAGTGGTGGCGCCCGCCGTTCCACGGCCCCGACCAGGCCACCTTCGGCGTCCGCCCGAATTCGCCGCTCCACCACACGATCGTGCTATCGAGCAGCGCGTGATCCTGCAAGTCCTGCAGCAGCGTGGCCAGAGCGGCGTCCATCTCCGGCAGCTTCGCGCGCATGGCTTCGAAGTGCTGCTTGTGCGTGTCCCACCCCCCGTAATTGATCGTCACGAACGGCACCCCGGCGCCGACCAGTCGGCGCGCCATCAGGCAGGACTGGCCGAACGTGTTGCGGCCGTAGCGCTGGCGGAGCGCGTCGTCCTCCGTCGTCAGGTCGAACAGCTTGCCGGCATCGCCGAGGATCATCTCGTAGGCCTTGTCCTCGAGCGTGCCGAGTTGCCGTGCCGCCGGGTGTTCGGGCAGGGCCAGCTTGAGCGAATCGAGCGCATGGAGCAGGTCCCGGCGGCTCTTCTGGCGCTCGTTCGAGATGTTGCCCGAAACCACGCCCTCCACGATGAACCGCGCGGCATTGGGGTCTCCGCCGGTCACGAAGGGCTTGTAGCGCGCCCCCAGGAAACCCGCCGGGTCGAAACGACCCTGCCCGGCCGTGAGCACGACGTACGGGGGGACGAGGCTGGTGTAGCCGGCCTCATAGCCCTTGAACTTGGAGACGAGGGCGCCGAGCGACGGGTAGACCAGCCGATCGCCCGGCCGGCGGCCCGTCTGCACGATGTACGCCGCCGTCTCGTGCCCGTTCTCGCCATGGGTCAGGCTGCGGATGATGGCGTACTTGTCGGCCTGCTGCGCGAGTTTCGGCAGGAGCGGGCCGATCTGGATCCCCGGCACGTTGGTCTCGATCGGCCGGTTGAACGGGCCGCAGTAGTCGTAGCCCGCGTCAGGCTTGGGGTCGAAGGTGTCCGTCTGCGGTGCGCCGCCCCACATCCAGATCTGGATCACCGCCTTGGCCGTGGCTGCAGGGGGAGGGACCTCGGCCCCGGCCGCCAGGCGGTTGGCCAGCATCAGCCCGGCGGCGCCGCAGAGCATGCCTTTCTGCATCTCGCGCCGGGTCAGCAGTTGTCCGGGAGCCTGTGAGTTCATGTTTGCCTCGCCTCGCACATCGCACCTTCTCAGTGCCGGTAGAGAAACTCCATGCTGTTGACAAGCGCCCACGCCAGGTCCGTCGTGGCCTCGTTCGGATCGCGTCCGGCGACCTGCCAGTACTGTTCGGCCGCGGCCAGTTCGGTCGCCGTCGGCGCGCGCGACAGCAGCGTCAGGTACACGCCCCGGATCAACCCGGCCCGGTCGCCGCCCGCGGCCAGGGCGAGCCGGCGCAGCCGGATGCTGCGCGCGAGCCGGTTGTAGACCTCGGTCGAATTCAGCATGAACAACCGCTGCGCATCCGTCGCGTCGTTGCTGCGCTCGGACTCGAGCCCCGTGTCACGGGCAGGCCGCCCGAACAACAGCAGGAACGTGCTCGTGATGCTGCCGTCCGCCAGCGCGATGGTCCGCTGCTCTTCGGGAATCCAGGTGAACGGCTCGGGGACACGGCTCTCGTAGGCCTCGCCCTTTCCCCCCAGCCAGTCCAGCGCGTCGATCAGGACCTCCGCGTCAAGGCGCCGGACCGGGTAGCAGGCAAACACGGTCTCGGCCGCCGCCTGGCTTCCGCGCGCCACCGGGGACTGCTGGTACGTGCGGGAATTGAGAATGAGCCGGAAGATGTGCTTGAGGTCGTACCCGGCACCCGCCAACTCCGCCTGCAGGTAGCGCAGCAGCTCCGGATTGACGGGCGGATTGTCCGGCCGGATGTCGTCCGGTTCATGAACGATGCCGCGGCCCAGCAGCCACGCCCACACGCGGTTGACGATGCAGGGCGTGAACCAGGGGTTCTCCGGGGTAATCAGCCAGTCCGCGAAGACCGTGCGCGGATCGCGGCCTTCTGCGATCTTCGCCGTTGTGCCGTCCGGCAGCACTGCTTCGAACGGCGCCCTTTGCGCCGGATTGCAGCAGACGATCTCCTCCTTCCACTCGTCGGTGCCTTTGAACGCCACCCGCGAGAAGAGCGCCGCCATGCCGTCGCGGCGGTCCGCCGGCCAGCCGGCGATGCGCGCTCCCATCCAGGTCAGGGCCACGGCCTCGGCCAGCCCGGGCGGCTCGCGGCTCTGGACGGCGCGGTAGAAATTCACCGGGGCCACGCGGAAATTGCTCCCGCTGGATGTCAGCAGCTCCCGGACGAACTGGTCGTACGGCCGGTTCGTCCTGACGGCGTCGCGGATCCAGCGGTGGTAGACCTGCACGGCGTTTGGCCAGAGATTGATGGGGAACTCGGCCTTGACCCGCAGCAGATCGCACCACTTGAGCGTCCAGTAGTCGGCATACTCCTCCCGCGCCAGCAATTCGTCAACCAGCCGCGCGCGCTTGTCGGGGCGTTCGTCCCGCAGGAAATCGGCAACGCGCGCGGGATCGGGAAGCGTGCCCGTCACGTCCAGGCAGACGCGGCGGACGAAGACTTCGTCGGAGCACGGGTGCGCGTGATCCATGCCGCGCTGCCGCAGCGCGGCCAGCACCCGGACATCCACGCCGTTCGTGGGCACGGGCCAGGCTGCGCGCTCGTACGCGCACGGCGTTTCAGCCGCGGCATACCGGCCGCCGACCGCGGTGCAGACTGCTATGGCCGCCAGAACCCGTCTCATTGCACACCCCTCGGCGCGGCGGGCTGACCGCCCCGCCTCGCAGGACACAGGTTTACAAAGTGCTCCGTTCCCGCGGGTTCGTCAAGGCAGGATCCGGGGTTTGTGCTTGTGAGCGGCAAGCCGGGTGTGGTAGGCATGGCGCGCAACGGCTGGCGCAGCTGCCGGAGACGGCGAAAACGGGGGAACGCGCGCGGTCGGGAGGACAGACACGGAAGTGGCCGCATTTCTTGAACTACAGGGCATTACGAAGCGCTTCGGGAACTTCACCGCGCTGCGCGACGTTTCGATCGAAATCCACAAGGGCGAGATTTTCTCGTTGCTGGGGCCCAGCGGCTGCGGCAAGACGACGCTGCTGCGCATCTGCGCCGGGTTCGAGCAGCCGGACGCCGGGCGGGTGGTCCTCAACGGCGAGGACATCACGGACCGGCCCCCCAACCGCCGCAAGCTCAACACGATCTTCCAGAACTACGCCCTCTTCCCCCACATGTCCGTGCGGGACAACATCGCCTTCGGGCCGCGCGTGGCCCGCCGGTCCGCCAGCGACATCCGCCAGGCGGTGGACGCGATGCTCGCGATCATGCAGCTCGACACGCATGCCGACAAGCGGCCCTACCAGCTCAGCGGGGGCCAGAAGCAGCGGGTGGCGATCGCCCGGGCGCTGATCAACAAGCCCGACATCCTGCTGCTGGACGAGCCGCTCGCGGCCCTCGATCTGAAGCTCCGCCAGCGCATGCTCGTCGAGCTCGACGCCATCCACGACGAGGTCGGCATCACGTTCATTTACGTCACGCACGACCAGTCCGAGGCCATGAGCATCAGCGACCGCATCGCCGTGATGCGCCAGGGGGAGATCGAACAGGTGGGGCAGGCGACCGAGATCTACGAGGCGCCCCGCACGAGCTTCGTGGCGGCGTTCATCGGCGATACGAACTTTTTCGACGGCGTGGTGGCCGACGCGCTTTCGACCGACTACTGCCGCCTCCAGGTCGAGGAGTTCGGCGAGATCGTCTGCTACAACGACAAGCAGATTCCGCCCGGCCAGGCCACGCACCTGAGCGTGCGGCCCGAGAAGTTCCGCATCAGCCACAGCCGGGCCGCGGACGAGCCGCACCGCAACACCGTCCAGGGCAAGGTCGAGGATGTCATCTACCACGGCGCCTACACGAACTACTGGGTGCGCGCGGGCTCCTACCGCATCGCCGTGCGCCGGCAGCACGGCCGCTACCAGCTCGACGAGGAGCACATCGCCTGGGGCGACGCAGTCTGGCTGAGCTGGCACGCCGACGACGGCTACATGCTCGAGCGCTACCAGGAAGATGACGAGTCGCTGCTGACGCTGCCCGATGCCGGGGGCGTCGCCGCGCCGGTATCCCCCGCCCCCGCGGCCCCCCTGCCCGCGGGGAGGGGGGGGCCATGAGGCGGCGGGCGCGCCGCTGGGTGGAGTGGGCTATCAGCGCACCCTCCTTCGTGTGGTTGCTGGTCTTTTTCCTGCTGCCCACCCTGATCGTGCTGGCCATCGCCTTCAAGCCGTCCGACGCCTATGGCAACATCGGCGCCGGCTGGACGCTGGCCACCCTGCGCTCGCTGTCCAACCCCAACTACCCGGCGATTGTCTGGAGGACGGTCTGGCTCAGCGTCGCCACGACCGCGGTCTGCCTGCTGGTGGCCGTGCCCTTCGCCTACCACATGGCGCGGGTGCGGGAGCGCTGGCGGGCGGTGCTCATGCTCCTGGTCATGATTCCCTTCTGGACCAGTTTCCTGGTGCGCATCTTCGCCTGGAAGGTGCTCCTCCATCCCGAGGGCTGGCTGCATACCGCAGCCGTGGCGCTGGGACTCCTGGGCTCCAGCGAATTGCTGCTGTACCGGCCCGGGGCCGTGCTCATGGTGCTGGTCTACAGCTACCTGCCGTTTGCCATCCTGCCCGTGTACGCGGCCGCGGAGAAGTTCGACTTCACGCTGATCGAGGCGGCGCTGGACCTGGGCTGCCGGCGGCTGGAGGCTTACTGGCGCATTTTCGTGCCCGGCATCCGGCGCGGGCTGGTGACGGCCGGGCTGGTTGTGTTCATCCCCGCGCTGGGTTCGTACGTCATTCCGGACATCGTCGGCGGGAACTCCAGCGAGATGCTGGGGAACAAGATCGCCCAGCGGACGTTCGTGGACCGGAACCTGCCGCACGCGGCGGCGCTGGCGTGCATGCTGACCCTCTCGGTGGTGGCGCCGATGATCGTCGTGCTGCGGTTCCAACGCCGGCAGCTGCACGCGGAGACGGCGGCGCGGGAGGGGCGGTCATGAGGCGCAGCCGGTGGCCCGCCATCATTTGCGTGCTGGGACTGCTGTTCCTCTACCTGCCGATCATCGTGCTCGTGGTCAACTCCTTCAACGCCTCGCGCTTCGGCACGGTGTGGGGCGGGTGGTCGCTGAAGTGGTACCGGCTCCTGTTCGAGCAGCGCGACGTCTGGCTGGCCTTTCGCAACACCCTGCTCATCGGCTGCGCGGCGACGGTCGTCTCCATGCTGCTCGGCACGCTGGCCGCCTTCGCCCTGCACCGCTACCGGACGCGGCTCCAGGAGCTGCACTACACGCTCGTCTACACGCCGCTGGTCGTGCCCGAGATCCTGATGGGCATCGGGTTGCTTCTGTTCTTCGCCGCCCTGCGCATCCCGCTCGGCATGGGCACGATCTTCATCGCCCACGTCTCCTTCTGCATCAGCTACGTGGCCATGGTCGTGCTGGCGCGGCTGCAGGACTTCGATTTCCAGATCGTCGAAGCGGCGCGCGACCTGGGCGCCAATGCCTGGACCACGACCTGGCGCATCCTGGTGCCCCTCCTGGCGCCCGGCATCCTCGCCGGCGGGTTGCTGGCGTTCTCGTTGTCGGTGGACGATTTCGTCATCACTTTCTTCGTCTCCGGGCCGGGGTCGGTGACGCTGCCCATCAAGATCTACAGCATGATCAAGTACGGGAAGCCGCCCCTCATCAACGCGCTTTCTTCCTTGATCTTGTGCGCGACATTCCTGATTGTCTGGGCGAGCCAACGTTTAAAGGAGAAAACGGCATGAAGAAGTGGTGGTCCCTGTTGGGTGGCGTGGCGCTGGCGCTGGGCGTGGCGGGCTGTGGCGGCGGGAAGCCCGCCCTGCACGTCTACATCTGGTCGGATTACCTGGATCCTGCCATCATCCCCCTCTTCGAGAAGCAGGCCAACTGCAAGCTCGTGCTGGATTACTACGATTCGAACGAGACCATGTACGCCAAGCTGAAAGCCGGCGGGGGCGGGTACGACATCGTCGTGCCGAGCAGCTACATGGTCAACATCATGCGGGAGCAGGGCATGCTGCTTCCGCTGAACCACGATCTCCTGCCCAACCTGCAGCATCTCGACCCCACCATGCGGCGGTTCACGATGGACCCCGAGCACGTCGTCAGCGTGCCGTACATGCTGGGCTGCAGCGGCATCGGCTACCTGCGCAGCAAGGTGCCGAACCTGGTTCCGAGCTGGAGCGTGTTCAGCCGCCAGGATCTCGCCGGGCGCATGACCCTGTTGAACGACATGCGCGAGGCCATGGGCGCCGCGCTCAAGTTCCTCGGGCACAGCCTCAACACGACGAACGAAGTGGAGCTGGCGGCGGCCCGCGACCAGGTCATCCAATGGAAGCGCCAGATCGCCAAGTTCGAGTCCGAGCAGTACAAGAACGGGCTGGTCTCGGCCGAGTTCCTCGCGTGCCAGGGCTACAGCGGCGACGTCATGCAGACCATGGAGGAGAACAAGGACATCGCCTTCGTCGTGCCGCAGGAGGGCACGTCGGTTGCCATCGATGACCTGGTCATCCTGAAGGACGCCCGCCAGACCGCGCTGGCGCACGCGTTCATCAATTTCCTGCACGATCCGGAGATCGCCGCCAAGAACATGGAGTTCGTGTTCTACCTGTGCCCGAACCAGTCGGCCTACTCCAAAGTCAGCGCCGAGCTGCGCACCAACGATGCCGTGTTCCTGAAGCCGGAGGTGCTGGTCAAGTCCGAGACGATTTTCGACGTCGGGGCGGCGAATGCCCGTTACGCGAAGATGTGGGACGAGATCAAGGCCGCGAAGTAACCGGTCCGTTTTTTCGTGTCCGCGTATTGACATCGGCGCGCCAATCCTCTACAAGCAATCGCTTTCTGTTCAGGGCGGGATAGCTCAGATGGTAGAGCAGTGGACTGAAAATCCACGTGTCCTCGGTTCGATTCCGAGTCTCGCCACCAACCATAAAAGGCTCACAATGAACGAATTGTGAGCCTTTTCTTTTGTCGCAAGCCCCGCAAAGGGCACGTACCCAGGGACGTCCCCTTTCGCATCCACCCCCGCTACGCGTACCCCTCCAAGGAGGGGAGCACGTTGTGGCGGAGCGCCTTACAGCTACTCTCCTCCTCCGGAGGGGTGGCCGCAGGCCGGGGTGGGTTATGCCGAAAGAGAGTTGTTGGGCGACTCTCGGCGATTGACGCTGCGCCGGCAATGCGGTAAGAGTTCGGCAGCTTGTACGAGAGGAAGTGGCGGGGCATGAAGAAAATCGAAGTCATTACCGGCCTGTCGCACGAATTCGGCACGGCCGATTACGTCAAGGGTGGCGGGGGCAATACATCGGTCAAGAACGCGACGACCCTCTGGGTCAAACCCTCCGGCACCACGCTGGCCGGGATGACGCCGGGCGGGTTCGTGGCGCTGGAGCGGCGGCGCATCGCCGAGCTCTACGCCGTCGCCCCGCCGCGGGATGCCGCCGGCCGTGAGACGTTGGTGAAGGAGATCATGCAGGCGGCGGTGCGGGCCGACTCCGTGGGCCGCCCGTCCGTGGAAGCCCCACTGCACGACAGCTTCACGGCGACCTACGTCGTGCATACCCACCCGCCCCTGGTCAACGGCATGACCTGCGGGCACACCGGCGCGGAGATCGGGAGGAAGCTTTTTCCTGAAGCGCTTTGGATGGAATACGTCGATCCCGGCTACACGCTGTGCCTGCGGGTGCGCGCCGCGCTGCAGCGCTATGCCGAGGCGCAGGGGCGCCAGCCGGCGGTCGTCTTCATCGAGAACCACGGCGTTTTCGTGGCGGGGGAGACGGCGACCGACATCCGGCGTACGTACGGAAACCTGATGAGCCGCCTCGGCGCCCACTGCGTCCAGGCCGGCGTGGACCAAACCCTCGCGATCGGTCCCGCCCCCACGGCTGCCGCCGTGCGGCACGTTGCGGATGCCCTGCGGGTGGCCGGCGGCGGGGCGCCGTTCTGTGTCAGGGCGTCCGGCCCCTTCGCCGTGGCCGCCGGCCCCATCACGCCCGACCATATCGTCTACATGAAGTCCTACCCGTTTTGCGGCGAGCCGACCCCCGCCGCGCTGGCGGCTTTCAGCCAGCAGCACGGCTACACGCCGCGCGTGGTCGCCACGCCCGGCGGCGTGTACGGGATCGGCGCCTCGGAGAAGGCCGCCGCGCTGGCCCTCGAACTCGCGCAGGATGGCGCCCTGGTGGCGCAGCTGGCGCGCGCTTTCGGCGGCATTCGCTATCTGGGCGACGCAGCCCGCGATTTCATCGACAACTGGGAGGTCGAGGCCTATCGCCGCAAACAGATGGCGTAGGCCCGACGGCTCCGCCCCGACCTAACCGAAAGGATGCAGAGATGAGCATGAGCAAGACCCGGCGGATCGAACAGTCGTATCAACTGGCCCGCGAAACGTACGGCGAGATCGGCGTCAACACCGACCAGGTTCTGCGCGCGCTGCCGCGCATCCCCGTCAGCCTGCACTGCTGGCAGGGCGATGACGTGGGCGGGTTCGAGACCCCGGACGCCACGCTCTCCGGCGGCGGCATCCAGGCCACGGGCAACTACCCCGGCAAGGCCCGCACCGCCGACGAGCTGCGCATGGACCTCGACATGGCGCTGTCGCTGATCCCCGGCCGGCACCGGCTCAACCTGCACGCGCTCTACGCGGAAACCGGCGCCCGGCGCGTCGACCGCGACGCGCTCCAGACCCGCCATTTCTCGCGCTGGATCGACTGGTGCAAGTCCCGCCGCCTGGGCATGGACTTCAACCCCTCCTACTTCTCGCACCCGAAGGCGGCGGACGGGCTGACGCTCACCCACCCGGACAAGGGCATTCGCTCGTTCTGGATCGAGCACGGCAAAGCCTGCCGCCGCATCGGCGCGGACATCGGCCGGAAGCTCGGCACGCCCTGCGTGACGAACATCTGGATTCCCGACGGCTCCAAGGATATCCCCGTCGACCGCCAGGCGCCGCGCGAGCGGCTGCGCGAATCGCTGGATGCCGTCCTGGCGCAGCCGCTCAACCCGCGCTACAACCTCGACGCCGTGGAGTGCAAGCTCTTCGGCATCGGTTCCGAGTCCTACGTGGCCGGCTCCCACGAGTTCTACATGGGCTACGCGGTGCAGAAGCAGATTCTGCTCACCCTCGACAGCGGCCACTTCCACCCGACCGAGGTGATCTCCGACAAGCTCTCCTCCGTGCTGCTCTTCGTGCCCGAGGTGCTGCTGCACGTCAGCCGCGGCGTCCGGTGGGACAGCGACCACGTCGTCATCCTGTCCGACGAGCTGCGCGCGATCGCCGAGGAGCTGGTGCGCGGCAACCTGCTGGGGCGCGTCCACATCGGCCTCGACTTCTTCGACGCCAGCATCAACCGCATCGCCGCGTGGGTCATCGGCACGCGCTGCATGCTCAAGGCCCTGCTGTACGCCCTGCTGCAGCCGGCCACGGATCTGCGCGCCTGCGAGCGCGCCGGCGACTTCACCAGCCGGCTGGCGTGGCAGGAGGAGTTCAAGACCCTGCCGCTCGGCGCGGTGTGGGACTACTACTGCGCCAGCCAGGATGTGCCGGATGGCGCGGAGTGGCTGCTGCAGGTCAAGGCCTACGAGCGCGACGTGCTTGCGCAACGAGGGTAGGGGTAGACGCGGCGGCAAGGGAACCCTCGCACGTTACGTCACGCGCATTACTAACCGTCTCATTGTTGTCGCGATACGCGCTCTACCGGCCGAGGACGGCCGGCTCCATTTGCGCTGGAGACGGCGGTCTCCGCCGTTTCGGCGCGCAGGCAGCGACAATTCCGAGACGGTTAGTACCCAGCCATGTACCGTGCCTCCCGTGGTGCGTGCACGCTCAGCCAGTCCGCCAGTCCGTTCCCGCACCTCGCAACCGCTGGCATCCACGGGAGTCAATCAGCCGCCACCCCGTTTGCGCAAAGAGCGGGCGGGACGCCAGCGCGCCCGAGCGAAAACACCGTTGCGAAAATGCGTCGCGGGTGATACATTCGCCGTCGGATGTATAACGTAGGAGGGGCGTGGCCATGCCGACTGTGACCGTGTCGTCGAAAGGGTGGGTGGTGATTCCAGCCGCGTATCGGAGGCAATACCAGGTTCGTCCGGGATCGCAGATGAAGATCGTGGACTACGGGGGGGGGCTGAGTTTGGTGCCCATGCTGGCCAACCCCATCCGCGACGGCCAGGGCTTGCTCAAGGGGCCGCGGTCTCTGACCGGCCCCCTGTTGAAGGACCGGGCACGGGAGCGGAAACGTGACAGCGCCCGGTAGTTACGTCCTGGATTCCTTTGCCCTGCTGGCCTACCTCGCCGACGAGCGGGGCGCCGGTCTTGTTCGCGAGGTGCTTGAACATGGGCAGATACAGCGCGGGAGCGTGCACCTGTCCGTCATCAACCTCGGCGAGTGCGCGTACATCGTCGAGCGCGAACGGGGGCTGACAGAGGTACGCAAGGCCCTTGCCGCTATCGAGCAGTTGCCTATCACCGTGGCGACAGTTGACCGTGCGCGGACCTTCGCGGCGGCGCACATCAAGGCGCACTACAGGGTGTCCTTCGCCGATGCCTTCGCGATCGCCCTTGCACAGGAATTGTCCGCGACCGTGGTCACGGGAGATCCCGAGTTCAAAGCCGTCGCGAAGCTGGTTTCCATTCTGTGGTTGCCGCGTTGATCCCGGCAAGGCGCTGCACGCGAGCCGCCCACGCTCGCCGATCGACGCTCTTTCGCATCCTTGGCGGAAACGGGGAAACCGCGACCGAGAGTTAGCCCGCGTCCCCTATCCACGGCGGCCTGGTCATCTCATCGCATCCGCAGCGCACCGCCATTTCTCACGGCTCGTGAGACCAATAACTTACGACTGGAGTCTCAAACAACTCCCTCGCGATTCCCGCCTCCCGTTTCGTATGTCCCGTTGGCAACCCAGACGGTCGCTCCGGCGTCGGCTATGTCAATCGCCTCTTGAATAGTGTGCGCGGCTGCTATTTCTGTGATCGGATGGCAGACGCCGCCGCCCCGGTGTGACAGGCGGGGACGGTGCGTAGCGGGGCTGAGGTCACAGACGGTGACTGACCCCAACGGTGACGCTTTGAACGTCGCCGAGCGTGCCTTCGACAAAGCAGGTGAAACCCAGCAGCTCCGCACTGCCGCCTGCCAGGGCCGACAGCAGGCCCTGGCGGTCGAGGCTGAAACGGACCGGCTGGTTGCCGACGTCGATCGAGGCATCGAAGCCGACGTCGTTCAACGCCACGACGCCCAGGCGGCTGTAGAGCGACCAGTTGTCGTGCCGCACGGCAACCTCCGCGCCGAGCCGGCCCACCAGCTCGGTCAGCGTCACGCTGTCCTCATCCGTCGCGTACGTGAGCGCCCCCTGCGTGGGCACGCCGTTCGTGGCGCCGGCGGCGGGCGCTTCGCGCAGGGAGCGGCCGACCAGCGTGTAGCTCTCGAAGCCATAGTACAGCTCGCCGAAAAGCGCCACGCGCAACGGCTCGCGGTTGAACACGTCGTAGGCATAGCGGATGTCGCCGTTGAACCCCTGCCCGTCGTCGACGCGCGTGGTCAGGATGCTGTTCGTGCCGCTGCCCAGGATGTCGTTCGACCAGCTGGCGCTGGGCGTGGCGCCAATGCGCATCGTCCAGCCGCCCTTGTGCAGGAACGCGCTGAAGGTGTCGCGCTGGATATCCACGGGGCGGGTGGCGATCGTTTCCGACTGGCGGTCGTACGCGGTGAGGGCGCCCACGGTCAGGCTGCCGCCGAGGGAAATGTCGTGCGTCCAGGAGCGCTCCTCGACCACGACGCGCTCGACCCGGACCACCTCGCGCGGCGCCGGCTCGGGGGGCGCCGGTTGCGCCGGCTTGCGCGCGGGCGTTGGCTTGCGCGCGGGCGTCGGTGTGGGGCGCGGGGCGGGGGGCGGGACGGGGGCCGGGCGCTCGGGCGAGAAGTCCGGGGACGGTTCCGGCGCCGGCTCGGAGACAGTTTCGATGTCCGTGACAGTCAGCGAGACGCCTTCGATCACGACGATCCGGCCATTGACGAAATCGAACGGGCCGTAGGTTTCGTCACGGTTCGGCGAGTAGAACGAAATCGCCGTACGGGTGGGCAGCCGCAGCAGGTAGTCCTTCACGCCGATCGTCACGATCGAGCTGTCCTCGAACCGGAAGGGGCCGTACTTGTCGTGCGTGCGCACGGATTCCAGGCGAAAGGTGAAGATCTTGCGTTCAGCCGCCCCGGTGGCGGTCAGCAGGCACGTGCCGATCAAGGCGCACAGGATCAGGGTCATCGCTCTCATGTCGGTTCGCTCCAGGGCCGGCGGGGTTGCGTCGGCGCGGGGAAGAAATTGGCGCATGCGCCGTACCGGGTCAAGCGCGAATGCTGACTGCTTTCTTGTTTGCAGTCCGCCCGGCGGGCGACTACCGTGGGCCGCCGAATCGGTGGCGGGGTGCGCGGCAGGTGGCGCTCGGGCGCCGGCAGGAGGGGTATCGTCATGACACAGGCGGACGGCGGGCGGATGGAGTGGGGGGTGGTGGCGAGGGGGACGGCGGCGGTCGTGGCGCTGGCGGGGGTGCTGCTGGCGGCGGCCGGCCCGGCGCTCGGCGCCGAGGATCGCCCGTTCCTGCATCCGCTCTTCTCGCACAACACGGTGCTGCAGCGCGACATGAAGGCGCCCGTATGGGGGTGGACCGCGCCGGGCGCGAAGGTCACCGTCACGCTGAACGGCAAGACGGCCGGCACCGTGGCCGGGCAGGACGGGCGCTGGCAGGCCGGCATCGGCCCGTTCAAGGCGGGCGGCCCGTACACGCTGCTTGTCACCGGGCCGCAATCGGTAACCAGCACGAATGTTCTCGTCGGGGATGTGTGGGTCTGCTCCGGCCAGTCGAACATGGAGTTCCCGGTTGGTGGCGCGGACAACGCGGCCGCCGAAATCGCCGGCGCCAATCAGCCGCAGCTCCGGCTCTTCACCGTACCGAAGTGCGTCGCGTTCACGCCGCGCTCCGTTCCGGCCGCCGCCTGGCAGCCGTGCACGCCGGCCACGGTCGGCGGCTTCTCGGCGGTCGGCTACTTCTTCGGCCGCAACCTCAACGAGGCGCTGAAGGTGCCGGTGGGCCTGATCAACAGCTCCTGGGGCGGCACGATCGCCGAGGCCTGGACGAGCGCCGGGGCGCTCGAAGCACTCGACGACTTCAAACCGGCCGTGGCGCAGGTGGCTCTCCTGGCCGAGGCGGAGCGGCAGGGCGCGCAGGGCTCCGTCGTGGAGCAGTGGTTTCAGGCGAAGGATCCCGGCACGGCCGCGGGCTGGTTCAAGCCCGAGACGGATGCGGGCGCGTGGAAGACGGCCGACATGCCTGCGGCGTGGGAGGGCGCGGGGCTTCCCGACTACGACGGCGTGGTCTGGTTTCAGCGCGCGTTCGAAGCGCCGGCCGCGTGGGTGGGCAAGGAACTGACGCTCTGCCTCGGCCCCATAGACGACATGGACGTAACGTGGGTGAATGGCGTCAAGGTCGGGCAGATGGAGGGGTGGACCGCGCCGCGCGTCTACAAGGTGCCGGCCGCCGTCGTGGTCGCCGGACGCAACGTCATCGCCATCCGCGTGCTCGACACCGCCGGCGCGGGCGGGATCACGGGGCAGGCGGCGCAGATGCGGGTCTTCCCCGCGGATGACGAGGCAGCGGCCGTGCCGCTGGCGGGGCCCTGGCGCATGCAGGCCAGCGCCGCGCTCGCCGCGGTGCAGCCGGTGCCGTCCGCGGGCGCCAACAACCCCAATGTCAGTACCGTGCTCTACAACGGGATGATCGCGCCCCTGCTGCCGTATGCCATCAAGGGCGCGATCTGGTACCAGGGCGAGTCCAACGCCGGGCGGGCGTACCAGTATCGCGCGCTCCTGCCCGCGCTGATCCACGATTGGCGGAAGCAGTTCGGGGTCGGCGATTTCGGCTTTCACATCGTCTCGCTGGCGAACTTCCTCGCCGTGTGTCCCACGCCGCGCGACAACGAGTGGGCGGAGTTGCGCGAGGCGCAGGCCTTTACGGCCGGCGCGCTGCCCAACTGCGGCGTTGCCATGGCGATCGACATCGGGGATGCGGCCGACATCCATCCGCGCAACAAGCAGGAGGTCGGGCGGCGCCTGGCCCTCAGCGCCCTGGCGACGACGTATGGCCAGGCCGTCGAGGGCTCCGGCCCCACCTATCGCGCGCTGAAGGTCGTGGACGCCGCCATCCACCTCAGCTTCGACCACGTCGGAGGCGGTCTCGTCGCCAAGGGCGACAAGCTGACCGGTTTCGCGATCGCTGAAGCCCTGCCTCCCGGCGTCGCCGGCGCCCCCGCGCCACGGCCGACGTTTGTCTGGGCCGACGCCGTGATCCGCGGCGATACGATCGTCGTCTCCTCGCCCCAGGTCACCCGTCCCGCGGCGGTTCGGTACGGGTGGGACGCCAATCCCGTCTGCAACCTGTACAATCGCGCGGGATTGCCGGCCGTGCCTTTCCGCACGGACGATTGGCCGGGGTTGACCGCCGGCAGGAAGTGAGGCGAGCATGCTGCGTGTCTGCAAGTGGATGGGCGCGGTAGTGCTTCTCGCCGCGCCGCTGTGCGGGGTGGGCGCGGCGGACGCGCCCGCCGACGAGCCGCGCGTGACGGTGCAGCCCGCTGACACGGGCGCCGCACTCGTCAATCCGGACATGGGTTGGACGCTCATGTTCTACTCCAACGTGCCGCAGAACTACGGTTCGAAACTGGCGCCCGCCGACACGGTGGACGAATGGCCCGGCCTCTCCACCGTCTACCTCCGCATCCCGTGGGCGTTTGTCGAACCCGAGGAGGGGCGGTTCAACTGGGCCGTGCTGGACACGCCGGCGCAGCGCTGGGTGGCTCGCGGGAAGCGCGTCGCTTTTCGCCTCACCTGCTCCGAGAACTGGCTGCCCTATGCCACGCCGGAGTGGGTGAAGCAGGCTGGCGCCCGGGGCGTCACCTACACCTGGGGCCAGGGCCCCGACCCCGCGGGCAAGCTGTGGGATCCGGTGTTCGACGACCCCGTGTTCCTCGCCAAGCTGGAGAACCTGCTGCGGGCGCTGGCCGCACGCTATGACGGCAACCCGGCTGTCGCCTTCCTCGACATCGGCACCTACGGCATGTGGGGCGAGGGGCACACCGGCGGCAGCAGCCGCGTGCCCCAGGCGCAGGCGAACGACATCGTCCGGCGGCATATCGACCTGCATCTCAAGTACTTTCCGCGGACGCGGCTCGCACTGAGCGATGACGTCACCGGCCCGCAAAGCGCCGATGGGCCGCAGCCGTTGACCGACTACGCGCTGTCGAAGGGCATCAGCCTGCGCGACGACAGCATCTGCGTACAGCCCCCTCCGCAATCGTGGTACCATGCGCGGATGGCCCAGCCGTTCTGGCCGGTGGCGCCGGTGATCGTGGAGCACGAGCACTTCGGTTCGTCCCAGGCGCGGCAGGCGTGGGGCGACGGCTCGCTGCTGCTGCGCGCGGTCGAGGAGTACCATGCCAGCTACCTGACCATCCACTGGTGGCCGCGCGAGTTGCTCGAAGCCAACCGGGCCGTGATCGACCGCATCAACCGCCGTCTCGGCTACCGCCTGCAGCTCCGCGCGTGTTCCTGGCCCGCACGCGTGGTCAGCGGGCGGCCGTTCACCGTGGAATCGTCCTGGGCCAACGTGGGCGTGGCGCCCTGCTACCCGGGCGGGTTCGTCACGCTGACCCTCAAGGACGCGCAGGGCGGACTGGTCGCGGTGCTGGCCGACGAGAGCTTCGACGTGCGCGAACTGACGACCGGTCCCGCCGACGCTCCGCCCGTGCGCGTGTGGCGCAGCACGCTGACCGCCGGACGGGTTGCGCCGGTCACGCCGCCGGGGACGTGCGACGTCTTCATCTCGGTCGGCCGGCGCGACGGCACGCCCGTGCTGGCCCTGCCGTTGGCCGGGGATGACGGCCAGCGGCGCTACCGGCTGGGTCAGGTGGAGTTGGTCGGACGCTGAGGGGTTCGCAGATAGAATCTGTACGCGCACCGCAAAATGTGTCAGGAACGGGGGCATGAAGGACTGCTGTCGGACGACGCTCGCGCTGGGGGTTTGCTGTGCGCTGCTGGTCGCGGGCCCCGCGACGGCGGCTCCGCCGGCCCATCCGAACGTGTTGGTGATCCTGGCAGACGATCAGGGGTGGGGCGACTTGAGCGTGCATGGCAACCCGAACCTGAGTACGCCGCACATCGATTCCCTGGCCCGCGACGGCGTGCGGCTTGACCGCTTTTTCGTCTGCGCGGTTTGTGCGCCGACGCGCGCGGAGTTTCTGACCGGTCGGTACCACCCCCGCTGTGGCGTGCGCGGCGTCTCCACCGGGCAGGAGCGGCTGAATCTCGACGAGCGCACGCTGGCGGATGCATTCAAGGCTGCCGGCTATGCCACGGGGGCGTTCGGCAAGTGGCACAACGGCAGCCAGTGGCCGTACCACCCGAATGCCCGCGGCTTCGACGAGTTCTACGGTTTCACCTCAGGCCACTGGGGCGAGTACTTCGACCCGCCGCTCGACCACAACGGACAGCCCGTGCGCGGGCGGGGGTATATCGCCGACGATCTCACCGACCATGCGCTGGCGTTCATCGACGGGAACCGGGCGCGCCCCTTCTTCTGCTACCTGGCCTTCAACACGCCGCACACGCCCTTGGCCGTGCCGGAGCGCGATTGGCTGCGATTCAAGGACAAGCCCATCAGCGCGCGGGCGCGTGCGGGAGATCGCGAGGACGTCAGCGAAACCCGCTGCGCGCTGGCGATGTGCGAGAATCTGGACGCGAACGTCGGCCGCGTCCTCGGGCGGCTGGCCGAACGCGGCCTCGACCGCGATACGATCGTCGTCTACTTCTCCGACAACGGTCCCAATACCTGGCGCTGGAACGGCGGCATGAAGGGGCGCAAGGGCTCCGTCGACGAGGGCGGTGTGCGGGCTCCGTTCTTCATCCGCTGGCCGACGGCTATCCCGGCCGGGAAAGTGGTGAGCGAGATCGCCGGCGCCATCGACCTGCTGCCGACGCTGACGGCGCTTGCCGGTGTGCCGCGCGTGGGCGACAAGCCCCTTGACGGCCGTGATCTCTCGCCGCTGCTGGCCGGCGGCGCGGCGGGCCGCGACTGGCCTGATCGGTTGCTCTTCTCGCACCAGAACGGCAAGGTCAGCGTGCGCTCGCCGCGCTACCGTCTGGACGCCGCCGGCGCGCTGTTCGACATGCAGAACGATCCCGGTCAGACGCGCGACGTCGCGGCCAACCACGCCGCGGAGGCTTCCCGCCTGGCCCGCGCCGTCTCCGCCTGGCGCGCGGACGTGCGGGCGGGTGCCGCCGCGGCCGATGACCGGCCGTATCCCGTGGGCTACCCTTTTTTTCCCCGCACGCCGCTGCCCGCGCGCGACGGCGTGCCGCACGGCGGCGTGCGCCGCAGCGCTTCGGCGCCGAACAGCTCGTACTTCGTCAACTGGACCCGCGTCGAGGACTCGGTGACGTGGGAGATCGAGGTTGCCACGGCGGGCGACTACGACGTGGAGATTCTCTACACGTGCGCGGCGGCCGATGCGGGGTCCAAGGTCGAGCTGGCGTTTCGCGGTGCCCGTTTGGCTGGCCCCGTGACGCCGGCGTGGGATCCGCCGCTGTACACGAACCAGGACACGTTGCCGCGCCCGCCGGCCGAGTCGCGGATGAAGCCGTTCCGGCCGTTGCCGCTGGGCGTCCTGCACCTGGAGCAGGGGCGGGGACCGCTCACGCTGCGGGCCCTTTCGGTGGTCGGGCGCGAGGTCATGCAGGTGCGCGAGGTCGTGCTGACCCTGCGCGCCACCCCGGCTGCCGGGGCCCGGGGTGACGGTGCCAAGTGAATAGATGCTGGTACTGCCGTGTGGCGCGGGTATCCGACCCGCGCGCGGAAGATGCGGAGCGGGGGTTGAGGCTGGCCTAACCCGGGGGATGCGCAAAGCCCCTCACTCCGCTCCCGGCAGCGTCAGCGCCGGTCGGATACCGGCGCCACGGGGAGCGGGCGTGTGCGGCACAACGGCGGGTGGAGGCCGACCACAGCCGCCCCATCCACGATGCAGTGGCGCCAGCCACCTCAGGCGTCCGTCCCGACCTCGCGTCGGGCGACGCAAGCAGGCAGCAAGACCCGTAATCAGAACGCTCGTGAATGCCGCATCTTGCTTGCGACCGCATTCGTGCAAGGTTACATTGCCCATACACCCCGGACGGCTCAGTTGTCGCCGGGGCAAAGTAGAGTGGCAAATGGCGGCTGGCAGTACTTGCGACATCGAGCCGTCTCATACAGATGTTGAGCCGGATACTATATGAGAAGGATTCTGATGTTGCTTCTGACGCTCTGCTCAGCCTCATGCCTCGGAGCCGAACCCCGAGGGAATCCTCCTTCTCTCGTCTTGGCGCAGATCCGAAGGGACCCCTTCAAATTCAACTTCAGCGCCAAGTCCCACATCCCCGTCGGAACCAACATTGCCGGTTTCGTCGTCGTGAGCTTCACACCCAAGATCGAGAGACGGATGCTCCCGTCGGGGCAAGAGACCACGACAGACGTTTCAGAACTCAGGATCAAACGCGGAGAGAAGACGATTACGCTCGTGGCCGGTTCTGCGCAATACGCCGACTACGTGATCCATTTCGTCCACCGAAACGACGGAACCAGATTCGCGGTCCGGCCAGGCGAGAGGTTCGCCCCGCAGGAAGGTCGAACCCTTGAGGTGCTGAACGTGAATACGCAGCAGGTCTCCTGCACGCTCCTCGACACCGGAACGGGAGAGAAGTTCACACTCAGAAAGGATCAGGAGGCACAACCAGAGCCTCCAAGGTAGCTCGTATCCGCGGCGGGCACTCGCACCTTGAGACTCGGCGTTGGGCCTCGGGACCATAGAGGATGGGGAGAGGCAGAAGGCCCACGGAACACGCGATGGACGCGAAAAGGGAGAGCTACTGGTTTCGTGTGGTTCGTGAACATTCAATGTCCACGACGGAATGTTCAGGGGCGAAGCTCACTCCCCCCTTGCCATTGGACATTACGTGCTGGATTTTGGGTGTTGAAGCCTCAAGCTGGCGGCGGGCCTTCAGGCCGCCGTGCCCGGCTGAAGCACGGGCGCACTCTTCCGGCTGAAGCCGGTACTCTGACGTGCAGCGAGGAGAACATGGCGGGGGACGCGGTGGTGCCCGAGCAACACGGGCCGACAGTCCGTGGCGGCGTCGCCTCGCGACTCGGCATGCTGAATGGCGACGTTGGCGGGCGCGGATAAGGACTTCTGAGAGAGGGGATTGAGGGAGGAGCGAGATCGACGGGAACCGGAGGCCGGCGCCAACCGCGGCGTGAATGGTAGGCTCGCAAGCTCGCCTCCATGACGGCGGGCGTTCGGATAGGATCATGAAGAAGAGAGTCCCGTTCCATGGGTTCGCCAACGTCCCGGTGCTCTGCGTCGGCCTTCTCCTGGCATGCTGCGGCTGTGCGTCGACCCGACCACCCTCGCCGAACGAGGTGAGGCAGATTGTTGCGGCCATCAAGAGCTATGAGACGAACGTGACCGCCCGTGCGCAGGGCCGTCTGCCCGCCGGCCTCTTGTCGGAAGACGTTCCGATCGACATCCGCGTCAAGAGGCGGACCGCCGTTGCCCGGTACACCGCCTCCGGCACCGGCCAGCTGGCGTTTGTGCCGGTCAAATCAGTCTTGGAGCGCGTGTCGTACGATCAGTGGACTGTCCTGTCGCAGGAAACCACGTGGCCCTGGTGGTGGCATGTCATGAATAGGACCGTTGGCGTCAAGTAGTGAGAGGATATCCCCTGGCACCGAGTTATCCCGTGCCTCATACTTCCCGCAGCATCCAGAAAGCCATTGCGCCCGCTTACCCCAGCGTGTACGTTTCCAGTCGCAAGTGCCTGCGGCAGCCGTGGGGTCCAGCCCCGGTGCTGCCGGCTTGCGACTTCCGTGGGAAGGAGTCTTGCCGTGCGCGGCTGTGATCCCCAGCGGTCGTTCCCGGCCTTCTGAACATGAATGTGTCCCCGCTCATCGCCAAGTGAAGGTAGGTGGACCTCAAGCATGGAGCAGATGACGCTTCAAGAGTTGAAGTCGCACCTGTGGAACTGCGCGGAGATTCTCCGCGGCAGTGCCGTGGACCGCACGGACTGGAAGGCGTACATCCTGCCGCTGCTGTTCTTCAAGCGCATCTGCGATGTCTGGGATGAGGAGACGGCGGAGGCGGCGAAGCTCTTCGGGGATGCGGATCCCGTGGATTTTCCCGAGGTGCACCGGTTCAGCGTGCCGGAGGGGTGTCACTGGCGACAGGTGCGGGAGGCGCCGGCGAATATCGGGGCGGCGTTATCGCGTGCGATGCGGGAGATCGAGCGGGCCAACCCCGATACGCTGTACCGCGTCTTCGGCGCCGTGGACTGGGGCAACCGCGAGATGCTGACGGATGCGATCCTGAAGGACCTGATCGAGGGGCTTTCGGAGGTGTCGCTCGGTAACACGGCTGTCAGTTCCGATATCCTCGGCGATGCGTACGAGTACCTGATCGGCAAGTTTGCCGATGTCACCAAGCGCAAGAAGGCGGGCGAGTTCTACACGCCGCGCAGTGTCGTCCGCATGATGGTGGACATTCTCGATCCGAAGGCGGGCGAGAGCATTTACGACCCCGCCTGCGGGACCGGGGGCATGCTGCTCGGCGCCATCGAGCATGCGCGGCAGGCCGGCGGCGATCCGCGGACCTTCTTCGGCAAGATCCACGGGCAGGAGAAGAACCTGACGACGGCGGCCATTGCCCGCATGAACCTCGTGCTGCACGGTATCGAGGATTTCAAGATCGTGCGCGAGGACACGCTCCGCAACCCCGCGTTCACGGACTCCAGCACCGGCGGCCTGGCGACGTTCGACTGTGTGATCGCGAATCCCCCGTTCTCGCTCAAGGAGTGGGGCCGGGAAATCTGGGAGTCGGACCCGTGGGGGCGCGCCGTCTTCGGGATTCCGCCTGACAGCTATGGCGACTACGCCTGGGTGCAGCACATGGTGGCGTCCATGGCCCAGCGCACCGGGCGCATGGCGGTGGTCTTGCCACAGGGGGCGCTCTTCCGTAAAGGGGCTGAGGGCGACATCCGGCGGCAACTCCTGGAGCGGGACCTGATCGAGGCCGTCGTGGGGCTCGCGCCGAACATCTTCTACGGAACCGGCCTGGCACCCGCCGTGGTGGTCCTGCGGCGCACGAAGCCGGCCGCGCGCAAGGGCAAGGTGCTGATCGTGGACGCCTCCGGGCTGCTGCGCAAGGGCCGTGCCCAGAACTACCTCGATCCGGAGCACGGCGAGCAGATCGTGGCCTGGGTGCGGGCTTTCAAGAGCGTTGAGGATCGGGCGAAGGTGGTCAGCCTGGCGGAGATCAAGGCCGAGGACTGGACGCTGAACATCTCCAGGTATGTCTTGCCGCCGGTGGCCGAGGACATCCCGCCATTGCCCGAGGCGGTTGCCGCGTTCAAGGACGCTCTCGCGGAGGCACGGGCGGCCGAGGATCGGTTGCGCGAGGTTCTGACGACAGGAGGGTGGTTGAAATGACACAACCAGTGAGATATCACACGGGGGAGTTCCCTCCAGGCGTTCTCGATTGGCCGCAACTGATCCCATTGATAGGACCCGCGAGTGCGGCAGTGGCAAGATACGACGGCTTGTTGAGCGCACTGCCGAACGCGGCCGTATTGTTATCGCCACTGATGACCCAGGAAGCCGTGCTGTCTTCGCGAATCGAGGGCACGCAGGCGACCATGGGAGAGGTCCTGGAATTTGAAGCAGAGAAGGAACAGGCAGTCGTCTCGGCAGAGAAGAGGGGTGACATTGAGGAGATCCTGAACTATCGGAAAGCCATGCGTCGGGCGGAGCAATTGCTCAAGGACCTCCCGCTCTGCCAGCGCGTCGTGAAGGAAGCGCATGCCGTGCTTCTCGACGGTGTTCGGGGGCACAACAAATCCCCTGGCGAGTATCGCAGAATCCCGAATTGGATCGGTTCGCCCGGCTGCAAGATGGAGGAGGCCCGGTATGTGCCGATTGGGGCGGATGCCTTGCCGCAAGCCATGGGGCAGTGGGAGAAGTACATTCACGAGGACACGCCTGATCGGCTTGTCCAACTCGGCATTCTGCACGCGGAGTTTGAGGCGCTTCACCCGTTCCTGGATGGCAATGGGCGCCTCGGTCGAATGTTGGTCCCTCTGTTCATGGCGAAGCATGGCCTGCTCCGCGCCCCCATGTTCTACATCAGCGCCTTTTTCGAGCGGAACCGGGTTGAGTACTACGAAAGGCTGCTGGCCGTCTCGCGCGATGGCAACTGGACTGGTTGGGTTGCGTTCTTCCTGAAGTCGGTGATCGAGCAGGCAAGCGAGAACCAACGAAAAGCGCAGGCCATTGGCGACTTGTATGACCAGACGCTGCGTCAGATTGCAGAATTGACCCATTCGCAGTACGCCGTGCATGCGGCTGAGTTCCTCTTCTGCCGGCCGATCTTCAAGGCATCGGACTTCTATCGCGCACCCGCTCTCACGCCGGCAAGCGGCCGTCGCATCCTGAACGTGCTGGAAAAGAATGGCTTCTTTTTCGAAGTAAAGCCATCGAGCGGTCGCCGGGCCGCCACGCTGGCCTTCAAGAAGCTGCTGACTCTGGCTGAAGGCCGCGAGGTGTTTTGATGCTATCTGGATCACAGGAAATTGCCTTGCTGATACCGCAAGCCCCTTGCGGTAACAACAAGGCGACTTGTTGCTACTCTGTGCCATTGGGCGGAACGAATCATCGTCAGTAATGCAACACCTTACCCAGCAAGAACTTGAATCCTACCTCTGGGGCGCGGCGAAGCTGCTGCGGGGGTTGGTGGATGCCGGGGATTACAAGCAGTACATCTTCCCGCTCCTGTTCTTCAAACGGCTGTCGGATGTCTGGGACGAGGAGTTTGAGACGGCTCTGGCGGAGACGAAGGACAAGAAGTACGCCCGTTCCACGGCCGATGACCGGTTTGCCATCCCGGATGGCGCGCACTGGGCGGATGTGCGGGCGGCGTCGCGGGACGTGGGGCGGGCGTTGCTGACGGCGTTCCGGGCCAGCGAGGCAGCGAACCCGTAGCGGCTGGCGGGGGTGTTCGGGAATGCATCCTGGACCGACAAGGCGCAGATGCCGGACGAGACGCTCAAGAACCTGATCGAGCACTTCTCGCAGCACTCGCTGAGCTTGGCAGCGGTCCCCGAGGACGAGTTGGGCAACGCCTACGAGTACCTCATCAAGCAGTTCGCCGACGACAGCGGGCATACGGCGCAGGAGTTCTACACCAACCGGACGCTGGTCCACCTGATGGCGCAGATGCTTGAGCCGAAGGCCGGGGAGACGATCTACGACCCGACAGCCGGCACGGGCGGCATGTTGATCTCCTGCCTTGCCGAAGTGAAGCGGCGCGGCGGCGACGCGCGCACGATCGGGCTGTTCGGGCAGGAACTCATCAACATCACGGCGTCCATCGCTCGGATGAACCTGGTCCTGCACGGCGTGGAGGACTTCCAGATCGTGGCCGGGAACACGCTGAGCAGCCCGGCATTCATCGAACGGGACAAGCTGCGCACGTTCAACGTGGTGCTGGCCAATCCGCCGTACTCGATCAAGAAATGGAACCGCGAGGCGTGGGCCAGCGATCCCTGGGGCCGCAACTTCCTCGGCACGCCGCCGCAAGGCCGGGCCGACTACGCTTTCTTCCAACACATTCTCAAGAGCCTCGACCCGAAGACCGGGCGTTGCGCCATCCTCTTTCCACACGGCGTCCTGTTCCGGAACGAAGAGTCCGACATGCGGCGTAAGCTCGTGGAGGCGGACTTGCTCGAGTGCGTCCTGGGGCTGGGACCGAATCTCTTCTACAACTCGCCCATGGAAGCCTGTGTGGTGGTGTGCCGGGCGAAGAAACCTGCGGCCCGCAAGGGTAAGGTACTCTTCATTGACGCCGTGCATGATGTGGCGCGGGAGCGGGCGAACAGCTTTCTCAAGCCGGAGCACCAAGCGCGGATCCTGGCGGCGTACAAGGCTTTCGCAGACGATCCCGGCTTCGCCAAGGTGGCGAGCCTCCTGATTTTCCTCGGTTACGCCTCGATCCCGCTCGCCGTGCTCGGCGGCCTAGGCAAGGACTACGTGAACAAGGCGGCCAAGACGGCGCTCGTCGAGGCTGCGGCAAAGGAGGC
>CAYOBW010000071.1:0-27565 GCA_964402115.1 uncultured Victivallales bacterium | reverse complement strand
GTTTAGGGCAGCGCCCCCACCGGATCCGGCGGGAGCTTATGGAAGAGCCGCCAGACCTGGTAAGAGAGCCCTTCGCGCAAGCAGGCCCACATCAGGTAGAATCCATCGCGGACGGCGTGGGACTTCATGCGGCCCCCGGCGCGCCGGCTCTCGTGCGCGCGTATCTCCACGATGCGGTAGCCTTTACGCACGGCCTTGGCCACGATCTCGATCTCCACGTCGAACCCCTTCGTGCGGGGCTTGTAGCCGAGCACCACGTCGCGCCGGAAGGCCTTGTAGCCGTTGAGCGTGTCCATCAGGGTCATGCGAAAGAGCAGCGACACCATCACCGTGAAAAGCGCGTTCGCGAAGAGGCGGATGACATCGTGGTCGGTGCTGCCCCCCATCACGCGCGAGCCGATCACAAGCCCGTAGCCCTCCTCCAGCGCCGCCACGAAACGCGGCAGATCGGCCGGATCGTGCGAACCGTCGGAGTCGAACGTCACGATGACCTCGCCCGCGGACCGGTTGAACCCGAAGTAGAGCGCGTTGCCTTTGCCCTTGAGCTTGTCGTTGACCAGGATGCGGGCGCCTTTCGCCTCGGCCACCTTGACGGTCAGATCCTCGAGGCTGTCCACCACCACCAAGGTCTCGACCTTGTACTGCGGGAGCTTGGCGATCGCGTCGTTGAGCGCGTCCAACACCGGCCCGATGGTATCTTGCTCGTGCCGGGCCGGGATGACGACACTGACCGTACGGATGGGCGGGACGGCGTTCATGCTTGCGCTTGCCACCTTGCTTTACGAGGCGCGGACCGCCGGAACGCTCCGCGCGCGATACAACCACCAGGCTCCGAACGCCAGGGTGACCAGCGACAGGACCAGGGAGAGACAGACCAGTTCCACATACGCGGGATCGTGTTTCGCTACGATCGCCGGCAGAGGCCACTGCCCCCCGAAACAGAAACCCGGTATCGCCTCAAGTCCCGACACGCTCCACGCCAGGGCGTGTTGCGCCAACTCGCGCAGCATGTACCCGGCCAGGACCAGACCTGCCGCTCCGGCGGCCACCCGGACGCCACGACGGGCCATGCTTAGCAGGTTCGTCGCGCCGATGCAAGCGACGGCGATGGCAAACACGAGGGGCAGAATCGCGAACCGGGAGGGAACCCGCTGCGTGCCCAGGACCGGAATGGGCACAAGTTCCAGAAGCCGGTAAGGCACGTAGCGGAAGGAGAGCGTGGCCAGGACGCCAATCGGCAACGCAAGCGGCCAGAGCCGGGCCAGGGTCCGCCGGCTCTCCGGGAACAGGAGCAGGCCCAGGACCGGCACAACCAGCAGCACCATGCCGACGTGCCCTATGTAGTAGTCGAACTCCCAGGGGAACTTCGTCCCCGAGTAGAACCGGCGGGACACGAGGGCATCCCACACGGCGTACAGCGTATCGAATCCCTCCAGCCGGTGCACCTTCTCGCTGTTGAAAACCAGGACAGCCGGCAGAAACCGGTGGGCAACCAGCAGACCGCCACCCACCAGTGCAGCCAGCAGCCAGGCAAGCCGCACCGGACGCGCAACCCAGAACAGGCCCAGGAACATGAACCACCAGATCAGCAGATGACAACCGCCCTGCAGGGAAATGCCGCCCATCACCAGCGCGAGTTCCAGCGCGTCGCGCAGCGTGGGCGGCCGTTCGCAGGCCCGCAGGATCGGCAGGACCAGCCACGGCAGCCAGTAGTAACCGCTCCACATCGTGTGCCCGATGGCGAGATGCGCGACAATGTGCCCATTGAAAGCAAAAAGCAGGAACCCGAGCGCGGCCACGAGCGGCGGCCACCGGCCATGAATCGCCAGCCGCCGCCAGCCAAACACGCCGATCGTGTACAGGAGCAGGACGTTGGCCAGCACGACGTCCATGATCGGGAGCCACCGCAGCGGCAGCGTCTGCGGCGCCAGCGGCGAGAGCGTCTCCGGAATCGCAAGGAACCGGTCCGTCGCGTGCGTGGGCTGGAGGGGCACGGACGTATGCCAGGGGATGGTCCATTCCCGGAGCGCGGACTTGAGAACGGTGAAGTACTGGTACTCCAGCGGCCAGTCGCCCGCCCGGCTGGCGCCATCGCCCACCGCACCCCACCGGAAAATGGCAATCCAGCCCAGCAGGCCAGCCAGCCAGAGCCCCGTCCAGAATGCGCGGCTGTGGCGGTCCGTCGGCGTGGCCAGCCGATCAGGCACGCCCGTGCCCGCCGCCGCCACTGTCTTCCATGCCTGTGTGATAGTCATAAAAGAGTCTCTTTGCCCAAACACAATAGACCAGCCGTCTTCTATCCGACCATGGGTTCAATTTCAATGCTAAAACCATCGCTGATGTGAATTGCAACGTAGCAAATGAAACCGGCTGCCGATGCCGATACCGGTCGGGGTGCGCATACTGAACTGACCGAAGCGGCGTTTGTCCGCGCCCTCTGTGGTTTCCGGCACAGGCGTTTCCCGCCCCCGGAACTTGTCATTGACGCCCCGCGCAAGCCCGCGCTAGTTTGCCGGGCAGCAGGTAACGAGTCAGGAGTCAGGAGTCCTCTGCATTCTGAATTCTGTCTTCCGAATTCTGTCTTCTGACCAAGGAGCAGGCATGGCGGCAAACGAAGCGGGAGGGCGACCGGAGACAGCGCAAGCGACACCGGCCAACACACCGGAGGCCGACCGCAGATGGTCGCTGTGGCTGGCGTCCCTGTTGGCGGTCGGGTTCATCCTCCGCACGTTCGGCGCCTGGTGCCTGCAGCACGCCACCAACTCGGACTTCGGCATCGTGGCCCTGATGGCCCGTCACATGGCCGAGGGGACGGACTTCCCGGTCTTCTTCTATGGCCAGCCCTACATGGGCAGCTTCGAGCCGGCGCTTAGCGCCCTGTGTTGCAAACTGCTCGGCTGCAACGGGCTGTCCGTCTGCCTGGGCACCGCCTGGCTGGCCTGCGCGTTTCTGCCGATCGTTTACGCCTGGGCCCGGGACGCGCGCGACCGCGTCGCCGGCGCCGCGGCGCTCCTGTTCAGCCTGGTCGGCACGTTCGCCTACTGCTTCTACTGCGCGGCGCCGCGCGGGGGCTATGTCAGCACCCTGCTGTTCGGCTCCCTGACCGTCTGGCTGGCTGGACGCCTCGCCGTACGCGCCTGGCGCGGGCAGGCCTCGCCGGCGTGGCAGTTCGTCGCGCTGGGCCTGGGCGCCGGGATCGGCTGGTGGTCGAACCAGCTCGTCCTGCCCTTCTATGCGGCGGCGGCAGTCACGCTGCTGATCGGCTTCAAGGGCCGGGTGTTCCGCCCGGCGCTCCTGCTCGGCAGCGGTCTGAGCTTCCTCGCGGGCAGTCTGCCCTGGTGGCTCTGGAATGCGCGCCACGGGTGGGAGACCTTCCAGTTCGCCGGCACCCTGGGCGCCACGCCGTTCGGCGAGGGGCTGCGCGCCTTTGGCGCGATGCTGGCGGAATTGCTGGGCTTCGATGAGCTGCCCCCGGTGGTCGGGCTTGTGCTGCTGGCGGCCTACGGGCTGCCGCTGCTGGCTTACGGCCTGGAGCTGCGCAGCCGCTGGCGCGCGCGCGATCCCGCCCTGCTGCTCCTGCTGCTGCCCGTCTGGCTGACGGTTTTCACGGCTCTCGTATACGCCCCCTCGCACTTCGCCACGCTCTACATGGTGCGCTACGTGCTTCCCGTCTTCCCGGCCCTGGCCATCGCGGTGGGTGTGGGCACGGCCCGCCTGGCTGGCCGCACCCGCCTGGGCTGGCTCCCCCTGCTCGTCCTGGTGGCCGCGCAGGCGCCCAGCCTGGCGAAGCTGGCGCGCCACCATGCCGAGACGCGCCCGCGCTGGGCTGCCGCCGCGCAGGTGGCCGAGCGCCTGCGTGCGCTCGACATCACGACGGCGTACGGCAGCTACCAGGTGCACTGGATGAACTTCGCCACGCGCGAGGCGCTCTGCGTGACCGGCCTGGAGACGGAGCGCTACGCCCCCTACGCCCGTCGCGCGGCCGCCGCCACCAACGTGGCGTACTTCGCCGATCACCTCGGCATCGGCGAGTTCATCAGCCGCTCCGGCGGCAGCACGGCCGTCACCCTGGTCGGCGGCTACACGCTGCTGCACGGCGCGCAGCCCCCCGCGCAGGCTTTCACCTACCTCCCCACGCAGGCCATGACACGCGTGGCTGTCAGCGGGGTGGCGGGCAGCCCCGTTGCGGCTGCTGACTGGCGCGCGGAGCTGCACGATCTGAACCTCGACACCGGGTTTGCCGCCACGCTGACCACGAACGCGGAGGCGTGCCTGGAGTGGACGCTGACGCCGCCGGCGCGCGTGTGCGGCCTGCGGGTGTTCAACGCCCGGGGCGACTACCCTGAGCTCATTCGCATCGAAGGCCGCCGCGCCGGGGGCGCCGGCGCGTGGGAGGAGCTGCTGCCGGGCACGGTCACCACCACGCTGTTCTGGTCCGGTGACCGCGTCTACTTCCAGGGGCCGGGCTACTTCCTCGAGAACCGTTTCCCGTCCGGCACGTTCACCGCGCTCCGGCTCCATGTCTCGCCCGGCGCCCTGCGCCCGCAGCGCATCGTGCTCGGCGAAGTCGCCTGGCTCCAGCCGGACGCAGCCGCGCCGGCGGCCGCGCCCGCCGTTGACGAGCTGTTGGCGCTGTTGGAGAGCCGCGGCATCGCGCGGCTCTACGCGCCGCGCCACGTGTCCGAGCGCGTCTGTCAGCGCACGCGCGGCGCCGTCGAGACACCGGTCCCCGACCTCTACACGCGCGCCATCGGGGCGGGCCCGGCGCCGTTGACCACCGAGGCCCCGGTCGTGAACACGCTGGACCGGCCCACCGCCCTGCTGGTCTCTCCGCGCGATGCCGCGCGCACCCGCGCCTGCCTCGCGACCGCGGGCGTCGCCGCCACGGAAACGCCGGCCGGCGCGTGGTTGCTCTTCGCGTGTCCGACCAACCCCTCCACCCTCGGGCATGTGCGCCTGCCCCTGCGCTGGACGGAGACAGGGTGCCTCCTGGCGCCCCGCGGCGCGGCCAAGGCCAACGCCGACTACTGGTATCGCCAGGGGCTGGCCGCAACGGATCCCGCCCACGCCCTGGCCTACCTGCAACGGGCCGTGGCGTTCTACCCCGCCTGCCAGCCGGCCCTCGCCGCCCTCGCCACGCGCCTGGAGCAAGCCGGCCGCGCCCCGGAGTCCGCCGCCTGCCGGCAGGAGCTGGCCCGCCAGACCCAGCCCGCGCAACCCTGCACGCTGACGTTCGCCCCCGGCGTCAGCCTGCTGGGGCTCGACACCCCCACGCAGGCGGTCCGCCGCGGCACGACCTTCGAGCTGACGTACTACTGGACCTGCCCCCCCACCGTCACGCCCGCCAACTGGGCGCCCTTCGTCCATTTCGTCCTCGCGAAGCGCCAGCCGTTTCAGGACGATCACGTCCTGCTCGCGGACGTGGCGCCGGAGTACGTCGTGGACCAGCCCTTCCCGGAGGTGTTTCGCGTCACGCGCTCGATCGCCGTGCCCGCCGACGCACCGCCGGGCACGTACCGCATCCGCCTCGGCCTGCTGGACCGCGTCACGGGGCAGCGGGCCCGGCCGCGCACGGAGTTGCCTGAACGGAAACGGGCCGTCTGGCTGCCCGCCACCGTCCGGGTCGAGGCGCCATGAGCGCTCCCCTTCAGCCACGCGCGCGGATCGGCGCCCTGCTGTTGCTCGTCGCCGTGGCCGGCCTGGCGTTCTACCTGCGCAGCGCCGGGCTGCTGCGCGGCCTGGACCGCCCCTACGGCTACCACCCTGACGAGCCCAAGCAGATCGTGGCGCTGGAGCATTTTCTGAACGGTCGCTACGTCTGGTACCACGACACGCCCTACTACGACGGCTACCCGCTGGCACTGAATCACCTCGACGAATGGCTCATGCGGCCGCTGCTGTGGGTGAAGGGGAACTGCGACCGGCACCTGACCCCGGGGGCGGGCACGCAGCCCGTGCCGGCGCGTCTGACGCTCTACTATTGGGTGCGGGGACTGCGGCTGGCCTACGCCATGGCGCTCTTGTGGCTCGCCTGGCGCACGGCGCGGCGCATGTGCGAACGAACCTGGAGCGCGGGCCTCGCCCTGCTCTGGCTGGCGCTCGCCCCACTGCCGGTCGTGGTTGCGCACTTCGGCACAGGCGACATCGGCGTGGATCTCTGCACGGCGGCCGCCCTGCTGGTCCTGGCGCGCCACGCAGCCTCCCCGCGCGCGGGCTGGCTCGTGCTCGCGGGGGCCGCGGTGGGGGTGGGCTTTGCCTGCAAGTACCAGGCCGCGCTGGCCGCGACGGTCATCGTTCTGTACCTGGCGGTCGACGCCCTCACGGCGGCGGCGGGACGGCGGCTCTGGCGCGCGCGGGTGCGCGATGGCCTGCTGGCGGCGGCCGGCGGTCTCGCGGGCGCCGTGCTGGCCACGCCCGCGTTCTTCATCGCCGGCGGCCGCACGTGGCAGGACATCTGCGCCAACTTCCGCTTCATCCGCAACTACGGCGTGACGGAGGCGTTCCTGGCCCTGCCGTTCCTGGCGCAGGTGCGCCTGAGCCTGGGCGAGAACGTGGCCAAGGTGGGTGGCGCCCTCGGCTGGAGCGTGCTGGCGGCGGCCCTGCTGGGCGCGGGGCTGGCCGCGGCCCATGCCTGGGCCTGGCGGCGGACCCCGCCGGCGAACGGCAGGGGTGGGCCGGACGCAGCCGCGGCGACCGACCGGCGCCGGAGACACGCGGCCTGGTGGCTGGCCGTGGCCCTGTTCCCCTTCCCCGTGCTGCTGATCTCCGTGGCCGGCAAGCCGGACGCCCAGCCCTTCCACTGCGCCTACCTCGCCTGGCCGCTGCTCCTCGGCGCGGCCTACGCGGTCGCCAGTCTGGCCGCGCGCGGCGCGGCCGGGCGCTGGGCCGCGCTGCTGCTGGGCGCGGTCTGCACCGGGGAACTGGCCCGCTGGGCCGAGCGGGAGCACTTCTTCTGGACGCGCGCGGATACCCTGCCCTACCACGAGCTGCTGGAGAACCGGCTGTTCCGCACCGGCGCGCCGGCGGGCAGCGCGGAAGCGAGTCTTAAGCAGGCGTTCGTCGAACCGCTGGGCGCGGCGGTTTTCCGCAATCGCGCCCGCGAGGTGCTGTCGCGCTACGCCCCCTTCTGGAACACGCTGCACACCGCCCCCGTGCCGGGCGTGCCGGGCGGCCTGGACGGGGACTGGATTTTCGACAACGGCCCCGTGTTGCCGCGCAACGACCGGCTTTTCGCGGTCGGCGCCAACCGCTCGGCCGCGCGCCACGTTGTGTATCACGCGCGGCCCGGGCCGGTGACCTGCGGCCTGCGCGCGGGGGCCGCGCCGGTGCGCGTGACGGTCACGTTCGGCGGCGACGCGCGCACCGTCGTCCTGGCGCCCCACACCCAGCAAACCGTCCTGCTGCAGCCGCACCGCTGGCGCACGAGCCGCGAACGCGGCGCCGGCGGCCTGACCGCCTGGCTCGTCCCCTTGCAGGTGCAGTCGGACAACGGCCCGGCCTGGGTCGCGGTCCTTAGCGACCCGCGGGACACGGCGCTATTCGAGCTCTTCGGCGGACAGGGCGACCGCCCTCCCGCCTGGCCCGCCGACGTAACCGCTGCCGCCATCGTGGAGGCCGTGGCGCGGGCGCGCTTCCTCGAAGACGCTACGCCGGTGGAGGTGTCCACGCGGGATGCCACGCAGCTCGCCGCCGAACTCGCGCTGCCGGCGGGGCTGTACCGCGTCGCGTGCGACGTGCGCGCGGAGGCGCCCGCGACGCTGGCCCTCACGCTGGGCGATCCCGCCCGCACGCCGCTTTTCCAGGCACGTCACGAGTTCGCGCTCACAGCCGGCGTACAGACCGTCTCCTTCGCCTGCGCCAAGGCCTTTGCGCCCTATACCGTCGCGCTGCAGGCCCGCTGCCTGCAGGGCGGCGCGCGGATCACCGCGTGGCGCATCGAGCCCGACACGCCGGCCCTGCTCGCCGCCTGGCGGCAGTGGCAAGCGACCGGCGTACGACCGACCTGGCTGAGCGCCTGGCCGCTGGCGGAGACTGCCGCCGACGTCGCCGCGACGGGGCCGGAGCGCCCCCTGGAGGCGGTCTGCGCGAACGCGGTGCGCCTCGCCACCCTGGCCTTGCCTGCGCGCATCGTGCCCGGGCAGCCGTTTGCGCTGATGGCCGACGTGCGCGTGGAAGCGTGGCCCGTGACGGACTTCGACGAGCTGGCGCTCTTCGTGCACCTGCGCGCCGAAGGGCAGGTGCAAGCCGTACACGTGACCCCGCTGGGCGAGGTGTTCAGCGCCCGTGCCGCCGCACGACCGCTCGTGTTTACGGCCGCGGCCGACCTGGCGCCGGGCACGTACGAGGCCACCTGCGGCCTGTTCAACGGCCGCACCCGCCTGCGCCTGCCCGTGGCGGGGCCGCACCTCGACTCGCGCGAAGTCCGCAAGCGCTACATCCGTGCCGGCACGCTGGACGTTGTGCCCGCCGCGCCGGGCCCGTGACGCGCACCAGGCTGGCGGGGGACAGCGGGAGACCCCGTGGCGCCTTGCTTAAACCTGGAAACGGAAGTAGCCCGCTTCCATTTCTCCCCTGTTATCCGCCATAATATACTTATGGTGCGATGCGCGATGACCGGGTGGTGACGGCTTGAGCCGCCGAGCGGCAGCCCCCCCGCCGGTTGCCAGCTGTTGCCAGCGCGGCGGAGTCCGCAGTGCTGGCAACGGGACGCCGCGCCCGTGTGGACGCCGCGCGGATTAACGAATCATGATCTCCGAATGTCCTTTGCCAGCGCACCCGTCGTGATCGATTGCTTCCATAAAGATGTGACACCCCCCCTGCCGATCTGCTAGGTTTCGTCCGCAGGGGTGTGTCAGGAAAGCGATCCGATCATCAGGAGGGGTCTATGAAAGGCAGTCTTGCCGCCGCCGGTCTTCTTTGGACTCTCGTTATTGCGCCGCAGGCCTCCGCGCAGGTTCCGCAGCTCATCAACTACCAGGGCCGTCTGCTCAATGGCACGAACCTGGTCAACGGGAATGTCGGGCTTGCGTTGCGGCTCTTCAACGTGGCCAGTGGCGGCTCGGTCCTCTACGAGGATTCCACCACCGTCACCGTCGTGGACGGGTTGTATTCCACCTTCATCGGCGACAACCCGGCGAGCAGCGCTTTTCTGACCGCGCTGACCAATGCGCAGGTGTATGTCGAGGTGGCCGTGAACGGTGTCGCGCTTTCACCGCGCGAGAGGCTGGCCTCCGTCGGTTACTCGCTGGCCACGCGTGGGCTGTCGGTGACTCCAGACGGCAATGTCGGCATCGGAACCATCAGTCCGCAGGCCGGTTTGCACATCACCTCCGGCCCGCGATGGTCGACCCACAATCTGGGCGCGAATATCCTGGTGGACGGAGGGAGGAACAATGCCATCGGGTTCCTGGATTCCTCATCTGGCAAGCCCTGGGCCATTTTCAACGGGGCCGGGCAATTCCGCATGGCCCAGATGCCGCCGCTGGGCGATATCGGGACTGCCCCTGAGTACCGGTTGGCCATCTCCACCAACGGGAATGTGGGCATCGGCACCCTGACCCCGGCGGAAAAGCTGGAAGTGGCCGGCTGGATATCGCTGAACGGCCCCTATGGGAAGCTGGGTGATCTTTCGACGCTCGTCGACAGCGCCAAAATGCTGATCGGCTGGAACCAGTCAGGTGGCGGAGGAGAAGCCGACTTCATCGCAAACAGGGGCGCAGGCAATATCGGCGGCTTCGCCTTCTATGACCTGGACAACAGCGGAACCCTCAACCAACTGATGACGATGAAGGGCAACGGCAACGTGGGCATCGGCACCGCGAGCCCGGCGGAGCCGCTGGAGGTGGCCGGACGCATCTTGCTGAACGGCCCCAATGCGAATTTGGACGGGGACGATCTTTCGTCGCTCGCCAACAGCGGAAAAATGCTGATTGGCTGCAATATTACACGTGGCGAAGGAGAAACCGACTTCATCGCGAACAGGGGCGCAGGCTGGGGCGGAGGCTTTGCTTTCTTTGACATGGACAACGGCGGAGCCACCAACCGACTGATGACGTTGAAGGGCGACGGCAACGTCGGCATCGGCACGACCGCGCCTGGCGCGAAACTGCACGTTGAGGGACAGGTCAAGATCGTTGGCGGCAACCCGGGCGCCGGCAAGCTCCTGGTCTCGGATGCGAACGGTTTGGCAAGCTGGCAAGCGCCATCGGCCCTCTCGTTGTTCATTGGCCAGGACTACACGGTGCTCTTCCCGGACGTGATCGACAACACGGTTACCATCCAGATCGATGGCGTGTTCACTGAAGACAGGGTTGTGATGGTCAACGGCCCCGGCCTGCAGATCGAACGCATCCTCGGCTTCAACGGCGCCGACCACAACGACAATCCGGGGCCGAACATGGAGTTCCCGCTGGTATTCGAGTACGGCGGTCCGCAAACCAACGACCTGCAGACCTGGTACGAGCAGAACCAGACGGCTCCCGATCTCAAGGGCATGTCCGTCATTGTGAAGGACCTCGGCGGCGCCGAACGAGCCCGGTGGAACCTCTATGAGATGGCCCTCACGCAGATAGATCCGGGAGCCGGCGCGCGCAAGCGCTACACGCTTCGGCATGCGCTGGCGCCCAATAATCACTTCCACTATGAGCGCGAACCGAGCGCGTTTCCGGACAATTCCTCCAGGAATCCCGCTACGGACGGGCCGCGTGTCCTCATCAGTGGGCTCACGCTCGGGCCCTATCCGGCGGTCGCGTTGGACACGACGAACCGAACGATCACACTGACGTTCGATTACACGGAGGCAGGAAATATCTGCAAGTGGGTGGAAGACACGGCCAGCGGTTTGGAGACCAAGCAAGATCTGAGCATCATCCAAGAGGTGAATGGCACGGAAGTCTCGCGCCGCAACTACTTCGAGGTGTTTCCCATCTGGTATCAGCAAACCACCGGCTTTGGCCAGATTGAGAAGCTCAAAGAGAAGGTTGTGATCAGCTACAACCGGGATGAAAGCGCCTGATACTCTGCATTGAGGGCGCGGCTCGAGGCGTTGGGGAGACGGTGACAGGTTTCGGAGATGCGAGAATGAAAACAATGCGTGCATTTGCGGTTCTGTTGCTCACAGGCGGCACGGTTGCCTTCGGGCAATACACGAACAGGAGCAGCGTGCTCGATGGCTCCGGCGTGGTTTCGTCAGGCGGCGGGTACACGCACATCAGCGCCAGCAGTCAACCGGGCGGAATTGCTGTCGCGATGGCCGGCACGTTGCCGCTCAACGCGGGCACCATCGTCAACCAGGCCGGTTTTCTGAACGCGTTCTCGCTACGGCCGAATCAGCTCAGCGTTCACGGTTTGCCCGTCGAAGTCGATCCCGACAACGATGGCGACGCCCTGAGCGACGTGGCGGAAGTCACCGGCAGCGGCTTCACGCCCCCCGCGCCCTCGGACGTGAACAATCCCGACAGCGACACGGACGGCTTTCCCGACGGGGCGGAAGCGCTCGCCGGCACGAATCCGAACGATGACGACTCCGCGCTCAGGATCACTTCCATCACTGCTGCCGACGGCCGGCAATTCCTCGCGTGGCTCGCGCGCGGAAACAACGAGCGTACCTATCGTGTTCTCGTTGCGCCCGACGTAGCCAAGCCTTTCGCCACCGTCATCTTCAGCAACACCGTCGCCGGTGGCGCCTATCCCTGGTACGCCGTCACCAACGTCATCGCCCACGCTTCCGCAACCAATACGTTGTTCTATAGAATCGACGTAAGACCGTGAGGCTCGGCAGACCAGGCGGCCATCGGGACATGCAGTACTTTGGGGAGGGCGCCCGCCAAGCGTCTACACCTTTCATCCTGGAAACGGGAGTAGCCCTCTACCCTTTCGCCGCACATGCACATCGCCGTGCCGGTGCTGACGCGGTCCTTTCGCCAGTCTCCCTCTCCCCGGCGGGGAGAGGGCCGGGGTGAGGGGCAGACCGATTCGATCTATGACCGTCTTCCTCACGCTAGAATCGGCGCACGCCGACGCGCAGGTATAGCCGCAGCAGCGCTTCGCTGGCGGTCGCGGTCACGAGGGTGGCGCCCTCCGCAGGCGTCGCCACGATCGTCACGGTCGGCCCGCCCCCGGGGCCGGCCGCGCCATCGCCGGCATACCAGTCGCAGAGGTTCGGCGACCATTCGTAAAACCCCAGCAGGTCGCTGGGCGGCTGCGCGTTCCGCGGATGGCTGAAGGTGGTGGTGGTCCCGTCCGTGGACAGGCCGAAGACTCCCGCGTTCGTCTCCCCCGGATGCGTGCCGAACCAGGCCTCGATACCGTTGGGGAGGTCGTCCCCGTCCGGATCGGCGCCGAGGTCCCGATCGCCCGCGGCGACGCCGAAGGCCGGATCGCTGATCCAGTTGCCGAAGGTGTCCGGGCCGAGGCCCAGCGCACGGATGCCCTGGAACCAGGCCTCGGCCATCAGGTCGTAGTGCGGGTTATCCGGATGGTTGATCCCGTTGGCCAACACATTCGGGGCGATCGCGGAGGCGTAGTTGCCGGGATCGACCAGGAACAGCGAGTAGAGGTCGACGGTGCTCACCTTGTGGCCGCGGCTGGCAAAGGCTGGCACGAGGGTGTCGCGGATGTAGACGTTGTAGTTGTAGAGGTTCTGGTTGAAGCTGGCGAGCGGCGTGATCTGGGCGACGATCAGGTGCGCATCCGGGGCAGCGGTCACGATGCTGCTCACCAGGTTGCTGAGGGCCGCCGGGCTGCCGCTGCCGATGCCGTTGATTCCGATCAGGAGCAGAATGACATCGGGTTGGTCGGCGGCGAGCCACCCGTTCACATGGGCCCAGATCCCCGCGCCGCCGTAGCCGCGGTGGCCATCCTGGCCGAAGTCGCGCAGGTCGAGGTCCGGCTTGTAGGCGCCGCCGTGGGTCGGGTCGCCGGAGATGCCGGTCCACGGTTCCGTGGAGGCGCCGACGAACAGGAAACTGCAGCCGGCGTCGGTGAGGCGGGTGTACAGCCCGCTGCGATAACCGAACCTGAACGGGTGGTTGGCCCAGGTCGGATTGTCGGTGTAGCCGACGGTGATCGAGTCGCCGAGGCACATGATGCGCAGCGGCTCCGTCCCGGTGGTGAAGTTCCAGGAGGTGTCGTCGGCGATCCCTCCGAAGGGGTTGCCGGAGAGGTCGGCGAGCGCGTTGGTGGCGATGTGCACGGCATAGCCGGTGGCCACGGCGAGGTTGGCAGCGGGATTGATGGTCAGGACCGAACCGGCAATCGAGACAGCGCCCGGCAGCGCGATCGGGACGTCCGCCCCGCCGGAGAGGTTCTTCAAGGTGATGCTGCCCGCTCCGGTCAGCTTGATCGGCTCACTGAAGGTGGCCTTGAGGTTGCTCAACACCGGCACGTTCGTCGCGTCGTCGGCGGGGACCAAGGACGTCAGGGTGTCCAGCGTCGGCGGGGTTTCGTCGCCGTTTGCGGTTGGGCCGCCGAAGACGTCCAGTTCGCGCCACACAAAGGCGCCGGAGGCGTGGCCGGCCTGGGCTTTGGCCGTGACCTTGATGAACTCGATGCCGGTGGCGAGCACGCCGCTGGGGTCGGTCAACGTGACCTTGGTGGTGCCGCCTCCGCTGCCGAGCGGTTGATAGTCGACCGCGGCGAGGGTGGTGTAGCTGCCCCCCACCGGCTTGACTTCCAGCGTCCACGCCTGGTTCCCGAATCCCACGTTGACCCAGTCGGCGATGGATTGAACCGTGGTGAGGTCCCAGCCCTTGCCGCCCGGACCGATCCCCAGGTGGTACTCGGCGGTGGCCCCGGTCGTGGTCCAGGCCCCCTGTACCCGGTCGCCCGGCACCACGTTGAAGGCCCCTCCGTGGATGCCGTCGGTCAGTTCCAGGGGCGAGGCCTCGTTGGCGGTGTTCCAGCCGGTTGTGGTCGGCGCCAGCCCGCTCAGCAGGTCCGCAGCGCTGACATCGTCCGCATAGGCGAACTGGTTGGTGCTGTAAACCCGTGTGACGAGCGCGGTACTGATGGTGAATTTTCCGAAAACATCGATTTCCCGCAGCACCACGCCGCCCGCGGCGTTGCCGACCGTGTCCAGGATATTGAAGCGGATTGCGTCGATGCCGCTGGCCAACACGCCGGTGGTATCGGTCACATTGACCTTGGTCGAACCGCCCTGCGCATTGTTGGCCGCGGTCGATGTCGATGGCTGGTACTCGACCGTCGTCAGCAGGGTGTACGATGCAGCGCCCAGGGAGCGGACCCAGATAGCATACTTCTGATTCTGAAAACCCGCCCCCTGCCAGGCCGCGATGGACTGGATATTGGTAAGGTCGTATCCGAGGCCGTTGGCTCCGGAGCCGAGGACGAATTCCCGGAAGGACACATTGTTTCCATTCTTGGCCCAAGCCGCCCCGGTGAGCGCGCTCGCCCCGCTGGCGTCGTAATCGCCGCCGGCGAGTCCATCGTTGAGGCCGGCGGGACTGGACCCGTTGGCGTTCCACGTGCCCCCCGTTCCCACAATGCCGTGTAACAGATCCGTGTTGCTGACATCGCCGGCGAACGTGACTTCGTCGTTGGTGGTGGAGGGCGTAAAAGGCCCGCTCACGGCGGTGGTAAACACCGGCGCCGCCGTTGCGGAAACCGCACAGAGCCCAAGGAAGGCCACCAGGACCGTCAGGCAGGCAGGCCGTGCAGGGTGCATATTCATCGTGCTCTCCGTAGCGGTGGCGGAACAGCTTGAAAGTAAGCAAAAACCGTAGTGGAACCCATGTGGGAAGTCAAGCGACGCGCAGACTACGCGACGGGCAGAACGCGCTTGTCATCCTGAGCAAAGCGAAGGATCTCAGCCGCTCGAGGAGCCCGAGCTTGTAGCTCCTCACGCGAGGGGGAGGGCGCTAACGGCGGCGGACCGCCGGCTCCACGCCTCGTCGCCTGCCCACGCGATGGAGACGGCCGTCCCGGCCGTTAAGTGCCATGTAAGCCCCCTGCTGTCACTGATGCGTTACCCGAGATTCCTCGCTTCGCTCGGAATGACAAGCATTTGTACGTTTTGTTATTGCGTTTGCGGATGCTGGCGCCACGGGGGAACATCGTCCTCGTCCTCAGTGAGCGCAGCGAACGGTCCTCGTCCTCGAAGAAAGCGAGGGGATTCGAGGACGAGGACGAGGACGACGAAGATGGCGGGGGCATGGCGTGTGCGAGCGGTGGAACGACGCGTGCCAACGGCAGAACCAGCCGTCGCAGCGTGCCTGTCACCGCCTCGGGAGGTAGGCGCCGCAGGATTCGCGCACGACCAGGTGCGCCGCCAGGCGCACGTCGCGGGGCGGCAGCGTCGGGTCGGCGATGCGGTCCTGCATGGTCCGCCAGGCCACCACCGCGATGTCCCGGCAGGGCTGGTGCATGGTCGTCAGCGGCACGCGCAGCAGGGTGGCGTACTTCACGTCGTCGAAGCCCGCCACGCGCACGTCCCGCGGCACGTGCCGCCCCAGGGTCTCCAGCGTGCGCATGAGCACGCCGGCGGTGAAGTCGTTGGCGCAGACCAGGGCTTCCGGCTTCGCGGTCAGCCACGCGCGCACGACCTTGACGTCGGCGGGATCGGCCGCGGGGTAGGGCCCCGGCTCGACCGCCAGGCCGTGCTGCGACAGGGCCTCGCGAAAGCCGGCGTAGCGCGCGTCCACGGTGGGGGCGGAGAACGGCCGCGCCACGAAGCGGAACCGTTTGCAGCCCATCTTGAGCAGGTGCGCGGTGAGCGCGTAGGCCGCGCCGAAGTTGTCGAGCCCGACGAGATCGAAATCGCTGCGCGCGGGGAAGGGCGCCACATCGCGGTCGAGCAGCACGACTGGAATGCCGGCCCGCCGCAGCTGCTCGGCGATGGCGCGGTTGATCTGGTCCTGCCCGGAAAGCCACTCGAACGGCGCGAAGAACACGCCCCGGACCTTGCGGTCGATCAGGGTCTGGCACATCTCCTCGGCCAGTTTGGGCGTGGCGGTCTTGAGGGCCTCGGCCGCCACGGGCCCGCCCCACACGATGCTGTAGTCGCCGACGCGCGCCAGCCCGGCCAGCTCGCCGCAGATGATGTCGAAGATCTCCGTGACGCCCATGCCCGGCACCAGCAGGCCGATCAGCCCCGAACCGCTGGCAGCCGCGGCCGCCACGCTCCGGACATACGTGCCCGACCCCGCGCGGCGCTCGACGAGCCCCGCCGCCTGCAGATCGCGCAGCGCCCGGGCCACGGTGGGGCGCGAAACCCCGTAGCGGCGCACAAGCTGCGTCTCGCTCGGCACGCGCCCCTCCTCCGCGTATTTGCCCGCCGTGATCTCCGCGCGCAGAGCCTGGAAAACCTCCCGGTGCTTGGTGATGTTTGTCATGAAGCGGATATTACAGCACGTCATGCGGTCATGACAACATAGTTTACAGGAGTCGCCGTTTCCTGTTGAACCGGTTAGAACCGGATGCGAGCATGAGCACGCAGATTCGGTCCGCTGACGCCGGGGTCGGGCAGCGGTGGGCGTACAACCGGGAGGCTGGACGATGCAAGCGCGAACGACGACGCAGCGGGCAAGGGTGGGGCGGTGGCTGTTGGTGCCGGCGGTGGCTGGCGCGTGCGGGTGGGCCGAGATGGCCAGAGGCGCCAGCTCGTACAACCAGGCGAACGACACGTGGCACAACGCCGCCTACTGGACGCCCGCGGGCCTGCCTGCGGGCAACACCATTATCTCGGGCGGGCGCACGGCCGCCTATTCGACCGGCACCACGGTGCTCAACGGCTACCTCTTCGTCGGTGACGCGGGTAACGCCTACGGCCAGGGCGGCGAGGCCGGCAGCGGCGTGCTCAACATCAGTGGCGGGATCCTGCGCAGCAGCAACGACATCATCTCGATTGGCGCGGGGGGCAGCAGCGGCACGCTCACGGTGAGCAACGGGGCCGTGCTCGAGACGACGGCCGGCGGCGCGTGGAAGTTCGGCGTCGGCGACGGCGGCACGGGCGTGCTGACCATCACGGGCGCCGGCAGCGCCGTGAACACGCCGTACATGGGCTGGAATGGCGGGTTCCAGGTCGGCTGCAAGAACGGCAGCTATGGCAACGGCACGGTCAACCTGACCGACGGGGCGCTGAACGTGAAGAGCTTCACGCTGGGCGTCAACGGCGCCACCGGCGCGGTGGTCCAGAACAGCGGCACGGTCACCGTGAGCGATTTCATGTCGCTGGGGCTCGGGTCCGACAATGCCTCCGGCGTGGCGACCTACCAGATTCTCGGGGGCAGTCTCGCGGTGGCGGGCGACTTCAGCCTGAACGAGAACAAAACCCAAACGTGTACGTTCACGCAGGGCGGCGGCACGGTTACGCTGAACGGCGCCGGTCAGTACGTCGGGCGGAGCAGCCTGGGGCGGGGCGTGTACAACATCAGCGCCGGCACGCTGAATGCCGGCCGGCCCAACACGCGCCAATTCCGCGTGGGCGGCCCCGGCGCCGCGTCGAACGGCGAGCTGAACATCAGCGGCACGGCGCTGGTCGATACGCGGGTGTCGGCCACCCGTTTTCAGATCGGCGGCGGCCCGGGCACCGGTGTCGGGGGCACGGGCTTGGTGACCATTTCCGGCGGCACGCTGCAGATGCAGGACTTCGTCATCGGGCAGGACGGTGGCGCCGGCTCGCTGGTGGTGAACGGCGGCCTGGTCACCGTGGCCGGCTTCATGTCCATGGGGCTCGGCAACCCGGTCGGCACCGGGAGCGCCAGCTGCCAGGTCAACGGCGGCACGCTGACGGCGGGCGCCGACTGCAGCGTCAATGAGAGCAAGAGCACGGACTGCACGTTCACCCAGACCGGCGGCACGGTCAACCTGAACGGCGCGACCAAGTGCATCGGGCGGTCGGCCGCCGGCGGCAAGGGCATCTACACCATCAGCGGCGGCGCGCTGAACATGACCGCCAACGGGGACCTGCAGGTGGCCGGCGTCCAGGCCGGCTCCAAGGGCGAGCTCAACGTCAGCGGCACGGGGAGCGTGAACGTGAGCGGCGTCTACGCCCTGGCAGTGGGGCGCCATGCGAACGGCCAGGGCACGGTCAACCAGACCGGTGGCACGGTGACGCTGGCCGCCAACTCCACGCTGGGCGTGTGGCTTGCCCCCGGCGGGGCGGGCGCGACGGGCACGTACAACCTCAACGGCGGCACGCTCGTGACCCCCCGCTTCACGCCCGACGCCGGCGCCGGCGTCAAGGCGCTCAACTTCGGCGGCGGCACGCTGCGGGCGAACGCCTCGTTCACGGTCGGCACGGCGACCAGCTTCGCTACGCTCATCAACGGCGGTGGCGCCACGGTCGACACAGCCGGGAACAACATGACCTGGCAGCCGGTGCTCGCGGCGGGAACGGGGAGCGGGGGCCTGACCAAGCTCGGCGCGGGTGAGCTGTACCTCACCGCCGCCAACACCTACGGCGGCGACACGGCGGTCGGCGGCGGCACGCTCAAGCTCGGCAACGTGGCGGCGCTCCAGAACAGCACGCTGGACTACGGCAGCTACGGCGGCGCGCTGGATGTAACGGCGGTGGCGAGCGCCACGCTGGGCGGCCTCAAGGGCGCCCAGAGCCTGGGCCTGCCGAACAACTTCGCCCTGACCGTGGGCCACAACGGGCAGACCACGGTGTACGGCGGCGGGCTCAGCGGCAGCGGCGCGGCGCTCACCAAGACCGGCGGCGGTGCGCTGACGCTCGGCGGGGCAAACGGTTTCGGGGGGTTGGCCGCGAATGCCGGCACGCTCACGATTACCGGCAGCACGACCATCACCGGCACCGGCGGCAACACGGTCTACGTTGGCAATCTCCTCGGGGCGAACGGCACGCTCACGATCGAGAGCGGCGGGACGCTGACGATCACGGGCAGCATCGGCGACGCCTGTGTCATCGGCCGCGACGGGGGCAGGGGCACGGTCACCCAGAACGGCGGCACGGTGAACTACAATCCGGGCAACCGGAACGAGTTGTACATCGGGGCCAGCAACAACGCCAACACGACGGCCCTGTACAACATGAACGGCGGCGTCCTGGACCTGAACGGGAAGACGCTCGGCATCGCGCTGGGGGTCGGGTCGGGCGTCTTCCAGGGCGCCTTGAACCAGTCCGGGGGCGCCATCGCGAACGTGGGCACGCTGAAGCTGGGCGTCCTTTCGCTGGCCACGGGCGTCTACAACCTCACCGGCGGCTCCATGGCGATCGGCGCCGGCGGCATCGTCACCGACGACAACCTCTACGCGCTCAACCTGGGCGGCGGCACGCTTTCGGCCACCGCCACGTGGGGTTCCGCGCTGAACATGACGCTGACCGGCGCCGGCGGCAATGTCACCTTCGACACGGCCGGCAACGGCATCGCGCTGAGCGGGCGCCTGTCCGGCGCGGGCGGCCTGACCAAGGCCGGCGCGGGCACGCTGACGCTCGCGGCCGCGAACACCCATGCGGGCACGACGCGGGTCACCGGCGGGCTGCTGCGCGCCACGCTGGCCAATGCCCTCGGCGCGACCACGAACCTCACCGTGGAGGCGGGCGCGCAGGTTGTGCTGGATGCGAACAACGTCGTCTTCGACGGGACCCGGGTGTACCTGAACGCCGGCGCGGGCTTCGGCATGATCGCGCTCAACAACGCGACGCCGGAGGAGATCCGCGAACTCTATTTCAACGGGGTTCTGCAGGACAAGGGCACCTGGGGCGCGCCGGGGAGCGGCGCCGAGCACATCGACGGCGAGCGCTTCTCCGGCGCCGGAACGCTCTATGTCCGCCCGGGTGGAACCGTCTTCGCGATCAAGTAGTCCGTGCGGCCTGGCACGGGAGGTTCCATGATGAAGGGGTCAACAGCAGCCGCGGGCCGCATCGTCGCGCTGGGGTTGCTCGCGGGCGGGGCGCCGGCGGCCCGGTCCGCGATCCGGCAGCCCACCGACCTGGCGGGGTGCCGGCTCTGGCTCGATGCGGCTGACGCGGCGGCGGTTGTCCAGGCCGGGAATCCCGGCTTCGTGGAGCAGTGGAGCGACAAGTCCGGCAACGGTCTGCATGTCACGCAGGCCACGGTCGCCAACCAGCCGGCCACGGGCGTCCGGGCGCTGGGCGGCTGGAACGTGCTGACCTTCGATGGCGTGGACGATTGGCTGGCGGGCGCGGCGGTGCTCGCTGCCGGCGATGACGACTTCACCTACTTCGCCGTCTGGCGGTCGCGCAAGACAACCGGCTCGCAGGTGGTCTTCGAGCAGTCCGAGGCGCCCCTGGCCAGGGGCACGCGCGCATCCCTGCTGTCGGTTGGCGGTGCGTACGGGTTCAACGGCGAGCTGAACGACGCCCACACGCTGATCCCCTTCGCGGCCGACGTCTGGCGGCTGACCGGGTTGGTGGTGGACGGCAATGCGGGCGTGAACGGCAACGTGCATGTGTTCGATAACGGAAATGCGGAGGTCCTCGGGAACATCGACATCACGGTGCAGAACCTCGGCGCCACCGGCACGCGCGTGGGGGCGAAGTTGACGAACAACGGCGAGAACCTGGACGGGGACGTGGCCGAGATCGTCGTCTACGACCGGGTCCTGCCCGACAACGAACGCAACGACGTGCTCTACTACCTTCAGCAGAAGTGGGCGCTGGCCATGGGCGTCAGCCCCACGCCCCGGAACCTGCTGGTCTTCGATTTCGAGGATGGCAACCTGCCCGCGGACTGGACGAAGACCGGCACCGCTTTCGACACGCAACCCACGCGCTCTTCCCGCCGCGCCTTCGCGGAGTCGGGCGTGTGGTTCGTCGGCACGTTCGAGAACGACAAGAGCGGCAACCAGGGCTGGCAGGGCGACGAGGTGGTCGGGACGCTGACCAGTCCGTCCCTGCGGCTGGCCGGCAACACCATCCGCGCCCGCGTGGGCGGCGGACACCAGGTCACGGCCGGCGCGGAATGCCAGCTCCGCCTGGAAGTCGAGGCCGCGCCCGGTGCCTGGGTCTTTGCGCGCAAGGAGACCGGCGCCTACTCGGACACCCTGCGCGAGTACCTGTGGAACGTGGGCGACCTCATGGGCCGCAACGTCCGGTTCGTTGTGTTGGATAACCACGCGGGCGGCTGGGGCATCGTCAATGTCGATTACATCCGCATCGCCGAGGAGCCGCGGCTGCGCAGCTTCTACACGGATTTTGCGGGACCGCGGCTGGACCCGGCCCTGGGCGTGTATCGCCCTTTCAACGATCCGCGCGTGGCACTGACGGGGACGGGCACGCTGGCGATCGACACCAGCACGTCCGTGCCGGGCGCCGCCGACAACTACGACCTGTGGTTCGTCAACCGGGCGCCCCGTGTGCGCCTGCCCGTCGATCCGGCCCTGCCGTTCACGCTCGAGACCCGCATCACGGCCCGCTCCTACGCCGGCATCGGCAACCACGCGGGGCTGGTGCTGGACTTTGCCGACAAGGACGCCGTGACCGCCGACGCCGTGATGTTCGGACCCTATATGGAAGCGGGGCTGCGGGTGGAAGGCCCGACCTTCGGCGCGGCCATCAACGCGCTGAGCGGCGCGGTCAACAGCGTGGCCCTGCGCATCGACCGGAGGAACGACACCTACACCTTCCTGTACAGCGAGGATGGCTTGAGCTGGACCTCCGCCGGCAGCCGTGCGCTGCCCGGGCGGACGCTGCTGTACGTGGGGCTCCTGGCGAAGGGGTGGGTCAACACCGCCAGCCCGGTGGTCGAGTTCGACTACCTGCGTTTTCAGACACTCGAGACGGGGACGGTCCTGGTCGTCAGGTAGAGCAGGGCGCCAAGGCGCCGGCGCCGTGGGCGGGCGCCGCGAAGGGGGCTGCGGATGCGGATGTTCCGGACATGGCGGGTTGTGGCGGTCGCGCTGGCCGTGGGCGCGCTCTGCGCGGCCGGCGCGGAGGCGGCTGCCCCGGACGAACCGGTTACCCTGGCGGCGCTCCTCGCGGAGCTGACGAACACCGCAGCCGTCGCCCGCTGGCCGGAGCCGGCGTTCACCTGCCGGCAGGCCAGCAGTTACGACCGCGAGCAGGTGGCGCCGGACCAGCCCGGCTGGTTCGCCAATCGCGACTGCAGCCAGTTCAGCCGGGCGGAGGAGCACCAGGGGCGCAGGGAGCAGGTCATGCTCGACGCTGACGGCCCCGGCGCCATCGTCCGTTTCTGGCTCACGACGGACAAGCACAAACGCGGCACGCTGCGCATCTACCTCGACGGCGCGCCCGGGCCCGTGCTGACCTTTCCCGCCTACGACCTGCTCGCCGGCGACCTCAACCTCGCCCCGCCGCTGGCCCAGCCGCACCCCGGCTACACGCCCGCTGACCTGGGCGGCAACACGCTCTACCTGCCGATCCCGTACGCGCGGCACGCCAAGGTCACGTGGGAGGAGGGCGCGGCGCCCGCCGGCCCGCGTTACTACCAGATCAACTACCGCACCTACGCGCCGGGTACGGCGGTGCAGACGCTCACGCGGGACGCGTTCGAGACCGCCCGCCCGCTCATCGCTCGTGTGGGCGAGGTGCTGCTCGATCCGCCGCCGTTTCCGGGCGATGGCCCCGGCGCGACGGCCGACAGCGGCTCGCGGGGACGCTCGCCCTCCACACGGCTCCCGCCCGCTGGAATGGGGGGCGAGCGTCCTCGCGAGCCGGGCACCGAGTCTGTCTCGCTCGAACGCGCGCTTGCGCCCGGCGCCGCAGCCGCGCTCGACCTGCCGCCGGGTCCTGCCGCCGTGAGCGCGCTCGCGTTCCGCCTCCGGGCGGACGATCCCGCGCGGCTCGAACACGCGCTGCGCGCCGTCGTCGTCCGGATGCACTGCGACGGCGAGGCGACGATCTGGTGCCCCGCCAGCGACTTCTTCGGCAGCGGCGTCGGCGTCAACGCGCTGCAGAGCTGGTACCGCACCGTGCGGACGAACGGGGTCATGGCCTGCCGCTGGGTGATGCCCTACCGGGCGACCGCGCGCCTGGCGCTGGCCAACCTCGGTGACCAGCCCGTGCAGGTCTCGCTCCGCGCGACGGTTGCGCCCTGGACGTGGGACGAGCGCTCGATGCACTTCCACGCGGCGTGGCATTACGAAGCGGAGCTGGCGACCCCGCCCCATCGCGACTGGAACTACATCCGGATCGCCGGCCGCGGCGTCTACGTCGGCGACAACCTCGCGCTCTTCAACCCCGTCGCCACCTGGTACGGCGAGGGCGACGAGAAGATCCGGGTGGACGCCGAGCCGTTTCCCTCGCACCAGGGGACCGGCACCGAGGACTACTACAACTACTCCTTCGCGCCGCGCGGCCTCATGCAGACGCCCTTCGCCAACCAGGTGCGCGTGGACCAGAAGATGACGCAGGGCCACAACGTGCTGACCCGCACGCGCAACCTGGACGGCATCCCGTTCCAGCGCTCGCTGCAGTTCGACATCGAGCTGATGTCGTGGGCCCCCACGCGGCTCACGTACGCCGCCACGACGTACTGGTACGCGTTCCCCGGCGCGACGTGCAACGTGGCACCGCAGCCGGACGCGGTCGCGCGGCCGGTTCCCACGCTGGCGGAGGCCCTGGCGGCCGGCGCCCCGCGCAAGCCCGGCGCGCTTGAGTGCGAAACCATGGCCGTGCGGGCTAAGTCGCGGGACTTCCCCGTCGAGCCGCAGGACATGGCGCCCTGGGACCGCGCGCGCTGGAGCGGCGGCGTGCACCTGCTCGGCAAGGCCGGGGCGGTCGGCGATGCGGTGGAACTGGACCTGCCCGCGCCCGACGCCGCGCCGCGCCGGTTCGTGCTCCACGCGACGCAGGCGCCCGACTACGGCATCCTGCGTTTCACGGTCAACGGCCAGCCGTCGGCAGCCGGCTTCGACGGCTATGCCGACGGCGTGCAGCCCGGCCCGCGGGTGGACCTGGGCGTGTTCACGCCCCGCGACGGCCGCTTCACGCTGCGCGCCGAGGTGGCGGGAGCCAATCCTGCGGCGCGAGGCGCGAAGTTCTTTTTCGGGCTCGATTGCGTGGTATTGGAGAAACCGTGACGAGATGGCAGTGAGCGGTGAACGGTGGGCAGTGAACAGTAAACAGTCAACAGTGAACAGTGAACAGTCAACAGTGAACAGTCAACAGTGAGCAGGTGAACCGTGAACAGTCAACAGTGAACAGTGAACAGTCAACAGTGAACAGTGAACAGTCAACAGTGAGCAGGTGAACCGTGAAGAAGCTGAAGCAAGCGGGGTGCGGCTGGGCGGCCGCGGTGACGGTGGCGGCGGGTGTTTGTGGAGCGCAGGCGGCCATCCGTCAGCCCACGGATATCGGCGGCTGCAAGTTGTGGCTGGACGCCGGCGACGCGGCGACGGTCATCCAGGCGGCCCAGGCGGGGTTCGTGGAGGCATGGCACGACAAGTCGGGCAGCGGGCGGCATGTCACGCAGGCCGCGCCGGCCAGCAGGCCTCGCGCCGGCGTCGAGGCGTTGAACGCACGGAACGTGCTGACGTTCGACGGTGCGGACGACTGGCTGGGGGGTGAAGCCGTGCTCGCCGCCGGCAGCGATGCCTTCACTTTGATCGCCGTCTGGCGGCCGCGCAAGGCCGCCGGGGCGCAGGTGGTCTTCGAACAGTCGCAGGCGCCGATGGCCCGCGGCACGCGCGCCGCGCTGCTGGCGGTTGACGGCGCCTACGGCTTCAACGGCGAAGCCAACGACGCGCACGACCTGGCCCCGTTCACGGCGAATGCGTGGCGGCTGACGGCGCTCGTTCTGGACGGCAAGCCCAGCCGCAACGTCCACCTCTTCGACAACGGCAACGACGAGGAGACCGGCTCGATCGACGTGGCGGCGCAGAACGTCGGCACGGGCGGCACGCGGGTGGGGGCGAAGTTCGCCAACAACGGGGAGTGCCTGACCGGCGACATCGCCGAGCTCCTCGTCTTCGATCGGGCGCTGGACGGCGCGGAGCGGCAGTCCGTCGTCCAGTACCTGCAGGCGAAGTGGCGCCTGGAGCTGAAGCGCGACGCGGGCCGCGCCGAGCGCACGCTGGCAGCCACGCGGAAGTACCTGAACCTCCCCGTGAAGAACGGCGCGCCGAAGCGCTGGGTCAGCGTGGTGGTGGACGGCGCCGTGGCGCGCGATTTCGAGATCGAGCTGGCGGAGGGCGAGCCCGACTGGTGGGCGTTCCTCGACCTGGCGCCGTTCAAGGGCAAGCCGCTCACCGTGCGGGTGGACCGCCTGCCCGCGGACTCTCCAGCGCTGCGGGCCATCGATGTTTCCGACACGTTCAAGGGCGCGGAGACGCTCTACCGCGAGGCCCTGCGCCCGCAGTTCCACTTCTCGCCGCGGCGCGGCTGGAACAACGATCCCAACGGGCTCGTCTACCATAAGGGCGAGTACCACCTCTTCTTCCAGCACAACCCCTACGGCTGGAGCTGGGGCAACATGCACTGGGGGCACGCCGTGAGCCCGGACCTCGTGCACTGGCGGGAGCTGGACGACGCGATCTACCCCGACGAGCAGGGCACGGCCTTCTCGGGCTCCGCCGTGGTGGACGAGGGCAACACGGCCGGCTTCGCGTCCGGCGCCGAGAAGGCGCTTGTCTGCATCTACACGGCGGCAGGCGGCACCGGCCGGCAGTCGAAGGGCGTGCCGTTCTCGCAGTGCCTCTCCTACAGCACCGACCGGGGACGCACGTGGACGACGTATGCCAAGAACCCGGTCCTGCCGCATATCGTCGGCGGCAACCGCGATCCGAAGGTGATCTGGTATGCGCCGCAGCAGAAGTGGGTCATGGCGCTGTACCTGGACGGCAACGCCTACGCGCTGTTCGATTCGCCGGACCTGAAGAGCTGGACGCGCCTCTGCGATGTGAATCTGCCGGGCGATGGGGAGTGCCCCGAGTTCTTCGAGATCGCCGTGGATCCGTCCGCGCCGGATGGCGCGGCGGCGCCCGGCACAACGCCGGCCGGCACACGCTGGGTGTTCTACGGCGGCAAGGCGCTCTACCTGGTCGGCCGCTTCGACGGCAAGACGTTCGTGCCGGAGTCCGGTCCGCACCCGCTCAACTTCGGCAACTGTTTCTACGCGTCGCAGACCTTCAACGGCGTGCCGGACGGCCGCCGCGTGCTCGTCCCGTGGGGGCAGGTGAGTATGCCGGGCATGCCGTTCAACCAGATGCTGGGCCTCCCCGTGGCGCTCACGTTGCGCACCACGGAGGAGGGGCTGCGCCTCTCCGCGTACCCGGTGCGCGAGCTCGAGGCGCTGCGAGCGAAGCAGCACGGCTGGAAGGACGCGGCGGTGAAGCCTGACGAGAACCTCCTGGCCGGCTTGAAAGGCGACCTGTTCGACATCGCCGCCGAACTCGCGCCGGGCGGGGCGGAGGAGGTCGGGTTCAGCGTCCGCGGCTTCCCCGTGGTCTACGACGCGAAGAAGCAGGAGCTGCGCTGCGGAGATCGGCGGGCGGCCCTGAAACTGGTCGACGGCAAGGTGCGCCTGCGCCTGCTCGTGGATCGGATGTCCGTGGACGTGTTCGGCAACGACGGCCGCGCGTACATGCCCATGCAGTTCCACCCGCCGGCGGACAACCTTGCGCTGGAGCTGTCCAGCCGCGGCGGCGAGGCCCGGGCCGTCACGCTCGACGTGTACGAAATGCAGTCCGCCTGGAAGCCGTGAGCAGCATGGGAGTCACGATGAAAGACAGGGAGAACAGGCGCCCGGCGCGCATTGTCGGGCTGGGTGAAGTGCTCTGGGACGTCTTCCCCGAAGGCGAGGCTTTCGGTGGGGCGCCGGCCAATTTCGCCTGCCACTGCCGCTCGCTCGGCGCGGACGCCGCGGTGGTCAGCTGCGTGGGCGACGACGATCACGGGCGGCGCGCGCTGGCGTTCCTCCGGGCGCACGGCGTCGACACGACCGGCCTCGCGCAGCGCGCCGGCGCGGCGACCGGGGTGGTGCTGGTCACGCTGGATGCCGCCGGCAAGCCGGCGTACGAGATCAGGGAGGGCGTGGCGTGGGACCGCATCCCGTGGAGCGACGCGCTCGGAGTCTTGGCCGCGCGCGCGGACGCGGTCTGCTTCGGGACGCTGGGGCAACGCAGCGCGGCGTCGCGGGAGACGATCCGGCGCTTCGTGCGCGAGACCTCCCGCGATTGCCTGCGGGTGTTCGACATCAACCTCCGCCAGCGCTACTACGATCGCGCGCTCATTCTCGCCGCGCTGGAGTCCGCCCATGTCCTGAAGCTCAACGACGAGGAACTGGCGCTGCTCGCCCCGCTGCTGGACCTCGCCGGCGGGGTCGAGGAGCAGCTCGCAAGCCTGGTCAGGACCTTCGACCTGCGGCTGGCGGTGCTGACCTGCGGCCCGCGCGGCGCGGTCATGCTGTCGCCCGGCGCCTCCAGTTTCGCCGCGCCGTCAGCGGTCTCCGTGGTCAGCACCGTCGGCGCGGGCGATGCCTTCACGGCGGCAGTCGTGGTGGGCCTGCTCAACGGGGACCCGCTGGACCTGATCAACCGGCGGGCCAACGCGTTGGCCGCTTTTGTCTGTTCCAAGCACGGGGCCGTGCCGCCCCTGCCCGCCGAGCTTTTGAGGGAGTGGACGCGCGACGCCCATGCGGCGTAGAGTGTGGGTGGTGGCAGCGGT
>CAYOBW010000070.1:0-27600 GCA_964402115.1 uncultured Victivallales bacterium | reverse complement strand
ATGTCGCTGCTGATCGTGCCCGCGCCCATGAAAGCGAAACGGTTGAACTCGATCACTCCAGCCATGGGATTCAGGGCAATCAGCCAGCGCCACTGCTCCGAAACCATGCTGGCCGGATAGACGATCGGGGTGGCGTACATCCACACTTGCGCCAGAAACGGGAGAGCAAAGCGCAAGTCACGGTACTTGACCGTGAGAGCCGAAAGCCAGAGCCCGACACCCAACCCGATGGCTGCAGCGTGCAGCACCAACAGCGGCACCGCCAGCACCCACCAGGTCGGACGTATGGCGCACGGCGTGAAGCACAAGTAATAGACGTAGAATCCTAGGAACATCAGGAAGTTCAAACCGAACTGGGCCAGGTTGCTGATGACCAGCGAGAGCGACGGAATCAGGCGCGGGAAGTAGATCTTGCCGAAGACATGCGCGTTGCCGATCAGGGATCCAGACACCCCGTTCATCACACCCTGAAAGTAGTTCCACAGCACCATCCCACTCATGTAAAACAGAAAGGGGGGAACGCCATCGGTACCAATCTGCGCGATCCGGCCGAACACGACGGTGAAGACCAGCGTCGTCACCAACGGTTGCAGCACAAACCAGAGCGGCCCAAGAATGGTCTGCTTGTAGACAGCCGTGAAATCACGCAAGACCATGAACCAGAGCAGGTCACGGTACTCGACGAGTTCCCGCCAGTCTATGCGCCACCAAGGCTGATTGGTCCGTATGATCGTGCGATGCATGTTATGTTCGCGATAAGAGCAGTCTGACAAGGCGCGTCTTCGCGACGCGCCACGCACATCCCATGTCCGAATAGACGCCGCGCCCGTCAGTTATGCATGCGGTTGTGCATAACGACATACACTGCAATAACTTGCAATCGCATTTAGGCACGAGAGAACAACTTGACGACCGGATTCTCCAAGACGGCCATGGCGACATTCCGCAGCTTCTGAGCGCGCTGGATCCGGTTGAGCACGAACCCCGCTTCCTTGTCGGTTCCTGAGTGCTTCAGTTGCTCTTCCGCCTGCTTCAACTCCGTCGCCAGTATGCCCATCTTGTTCCGCACCAACGCCAACAGGCCCTGGTGCAACGCTGTGACAATGTCGTCGGCCGTCCGGTAGTATGTCCTGCGATCCATCTGTTTCCATGACCGGCGCAACAGGCCGAGGCTCTCCAACTGACGGGCGGCGACGCTGACAGCGGCTTTACTCAATCCCAGATCCTGCGCAATGTCCCCCAACGAACGCTCCGCCGGTGACAGGTAGAGCAGCACCATGATCTGGCCGACAACCCGCCCCAACCCCAGATCCTGGGCTGTGCGCCCACCGACCTCGATCAGTTGCCTGATGACACGCTCGATGTCCGAATCTTCGCTCATGGTTATCGTTAACAAAACACTTAACGCAGATAATGCAGAAAACGAATCGAGGGTGTCAATGCTCATAACGGGTGCAACTATCAGCTTCCCGTAGCCCCGCTCGCTGGTATACTTCTTCCGTTGGCCCGGGCCCGTTGCGGTGACACAGCGTCGGGGACGGCGTTCAACGCACCAAAGGAGCACTTTTGTGAAACGACTGACCTGCTGGAGCCTGACCCTCTGCCTCCTCACCCCGTGGCTTTCGGCCCAGATCACCAACGCCCCCACGCCGCCCCGGCCCGCCGTCACGCCCGCGCCCGCGGTCGTCCCCGCGCCGGCGACCGCCGCCGTTGAGGATCCCCGGATCGCGGAGGCCCGCGGCGTGCTGCGCCGCACCCTGGGCGATGTCGTCGGGAGCTTCGACCTGGCCCTCATTCCGCCCGCGAGCGGCGGCCGCGACGTCTTCGAGCGGCAGGCCGCGGGCGGCCGGCTCACCGTGCGCGGCTCCAGCCCCGTCGCGCTCTGCCGGGGCGCGTACGATTACCTGCGGGCGACGGGCTGCGGCATCGTGCAGTGGACCGGCACCCGCCAGGCGCTGCCCACCCCCCTGCCCGACAGCAAACCGGTCCGCGTCATCTGCCCGTTCAAGCACCGCTACTATCTCAATGTCTGCACGTACGGCTATACCATGCCCTACTGGGACTGGCCGCGCTGGGAGCGCGAGATCGACTGGATGGCGGTGCACGGCATCAACCTCCCGCTCGCCCTCGTCGCCACGGAGGCCATCGCCGAGCGCGTCTGGCTGAAGCTGGGGCTCACCCAGGCGGAGAGCGACGCCTTCTTCACCGGGCCCGCGCACGCGCCCTGGAACCGCATGGGCAACATCATCGGCTGGGATGGCCCGCCCCCCGCCGGCTGGTTCGCCGACCAGATCGCACTGCAGAAGCAGATCCTCGCCCGCCTGCGCGCGCTCGGCATCGAGCCCATCGCCCCCGCCTTTGCGGGTTTCGTCCCGCCTGCCTTCGCCCAGCACTTCCCGCAGGCGGCGCTGAAAGCCCTCGCCTGGGGGGGCTTCGCCGCCCCATACCGCACCCCCATCCTGGCGCCCGGCACGCCACTTTTCGAGCAGGTCGGCAAGCTCTATGTCGAGGAGTGGGAGAAGGAGTTCGGCAAGGCCGCGTTCTTCCTCGCCGACAGTGTCAACGCGATGAGCGCGCCGCTGCCCGCCGACTCGGCGGGCCAGCACCGCGTGCTCAACGGCCACGGCGAGGGCGTTTACAAGGCCATCGCCGCCGCCGACCCGCAGGCCACCTGGGTTATGCAAAGCTGGACTTTCGGCTACGACAAGAGCTGGACCCGTGAGCAACTCTCCTGGCTGCTCGAGAAGGTGCCCAAGGAGAAGCTCCTCATGCTCGATGTGGCCAACGACTACTGGCCGCTCTACAAGCGCTTCGACGGCTTTTTCGGCAAACCGTGGGTCTACTCCGTCATCCCGAACATGGGTGGCAAGGTGCCGTACACCGGCAAACTCGACTTCTACGCTACCGGCGCCGCGGACGCGCGGCAGGCAGCGCTGCGCGGCAACCTGGTCGGCTGCGGGTTCGCGCCCGAGGGGATCGAGAACAACGAAGTGATCTACGAACTGCTGGCCGACGCCGCCTGGAGCGACGCGCCCATCGATTTATCGACCTGGCTGCCGGCCTACTGCAACGCCCGCTACGGCGGCTATCCCGATGCCCTGCGCGACGCCTGGGCGCTGCTCCAGCAGACGGTGTACGGCACGTTCATCGACCACCCGCGCTTCGGCTGGCAGCTGCGCCCCGGCCCCGACCCACGCGGCACCGTCAACGCCGACCCGCGCTTCTTCACGGCGGTCGAGCGCTTCCTCGAGTGCGGCGACCAGTTCCGCGACAACCCGCTCTACCGCGCCGATGCGATCGAACTCTCCAGCCTCTACCTCGCGCACAAGGCTGACGAGCGTTTCAGCCTCGCCGGCCGGGCGTGGACCGCCGGGGCCACCAACCAGTGGCGCCAGGCGGGCGAACAGGGCCTGCACCTGCTGCGCATGCTCGACACCCTGCTCGAATCGCACCCCAACCACCGCCTGCAGAACTGGGTGGATTTCGCGCGCGGGCACAGCGACAACCTCGAGGTGCAGGCGCGGTGCGAAGCCAACGCCCGGCGGCTCGTCACGACGTGGGGCGGCGAGCTGGGCGACTACTCCGCGCGGCTCTGGAGCGGGCTGATCCGCGACTACTACATGCCGCGCTGGCAGAACTACTTCGCCGCCCAGGCGCGCGGCGAAACGTTCGACTTCGCGACCTGGGAGGAGCAGTGGGTCAAAACCATAGGCTTCAGCAAAGTGCCAGCCTTCCCCGACCCGGTCAGCGCCGGCAAGCGCCTGATCGCCGCCGTCAAGATGATGCCCCTGCCCCAGTTGCCGAAGTCCGCGGACAAGCCGGCAGGCATGCCCGCGCCCGCGCCAACGGGCACAGGAGTCAAGAAGTAGCTCGGGAAACGGTTGACCATCTATGCGCATCCTGCTGCTCGCACCCCAGCCGTTCTACCAGGACCGCGGCACGCCCATCGCCGTGGATTTGCTGCTGCGCGCTTTCTCGGCGCGCGGGGACGTGGTGGATGTCCTCACCTTCCAGGAGGGCGCGGACCGACAGTACCCCGGCGTCACCCTGCACCGCATCCCCCGTCTGCCCCTCATACGGCACGTGCCGCCGGGCCTGTCGGTGCGCAAGCTGGTGTGCGATGTCTTCTTCTACCGCCGGGCCGCCCGCCTGATGCGCGCCACGCGCTACGACGTCGTGCACGCCATCGAGGAGGCCGCATTCATGGCCCGCTGCCTCGGGCGGCGGCACGGCGTGCCGTATGTCGTGGACATGGACTCCTCCATGCCGCTGCAGATCGTGGAGAAGCTTCCGGCGCTGGCGTGGCTGCGGCCGCTCATGCAGCGCCTCGAGACCGGCGTCCTACGCGATGCGGCGGGTGTGCTCGCGGTTTGCGATGCGCTGGCGGACATCGCGCGCGCCGCCGGCGCGCGACACGTAACCGTGCTCCGCGACATCTCGCTCCTGGAACTGCTGCCGCCCCCGGACGACACCCCACCCCTGCCCCGCCCGCCCGGCGCCCGCACGGTCTTCCTCTATGTCGGCAACCTCGAGCGCTACCAGGGCGTGGACCTGTTGCTCGAAGCCTGGGCGCACGCGAGCCTCCGGCTCACGGACGCCGCGCTCGTGGTGGTCGGCGGTCCGGCGCACATCGAGCCGTACCGCCGCCGGGCTGAGGCGCTAGGCATTGCCGACCGCGTGCAGTTCACGGGGCCGCGGCCACTGGCGCATCTGCCGCGCCTGCTCGCGGACGCCGACGTGCTCGTCTCGCCGCGCATCCGGGGCAACAACACGCCCATGAAGATCTACTCGTATCTCGACGCCGGTCGGGCGGTGCTGGCCACGGCCCTGCCGACCCACACGCAGGTCATGACCGCCGACATGGCCCTGCTCTGCGACCCCACGCCTGAGGCCTTCGCCGAGGGCCTCGCGCGCCTCGCCGGCGACCCCGACCTGCGCCGCTCGCTCGCCGCCGCCGCGCAGGCGCGCGCCCGTCGCGACTTCAGCTTCGCCGCCTACCGCCGCACCTTGGACGCGTTCTATGCGGAGATTGCTCCAGCCTTCCCGCGTCATCGCCACGATCCTCGCCCACCAGGATCTTTTAAATGAAACCGACAGCATACGTCATCGTCACTGCAACCTTGTTTGCCGTCGTCGCCGTCGCGCATGCCGCGCGAGCGGTCTTGCAGTTGCCCGCCCACATTGGTGCCCTCGAGATATCTCCATGGGTGTCATGGATCGGCATGCTTGGCACCGGCCTGCTGTCCACGTGGGGCTTCTCGGCAGCACGGCGGAAGTGAGGTTCCAGATCAGGCCAGGCCGGTCATGGGCGACGCCCGATCTTGTCTTCGAGTTGCCGGTGAACATCCCGGCCGGCGGCATCCTTCTTGATCGCCCAGAGGAACAGGGCCTTCCCGTCGCTCTTACTCTCCCACAGTTCGCCGACGTTCTTCTTCTCCTGCTCGTACTGGATCAGGTGTTCGCCCTTGTACTCGGTCACAAGGATGCGGCCGTCGTCCAGTTCGGCAATACTGAGCCAAGCCGGGACGGGGTCACCCACGGACAGAGTGCTGAGCAACTCCCTCGGGCTCACGCTCACCTGGGTTAGAACCCGCGTCGGCTTCTATGTCGCTACAGTATCCCCCCCGCTGGATGAGTCGACCACCATGATACTCGTCGAAACTGAAGTGTATGCCGAGAAGAACGGGTACACGGGACTGCACATGTCGATTGTGGGACCTACCACGATCTGGGTGGAGTCTACGTGGCAGACCGGCATCACGCAGGATGACTTCCCTGACACCGGATACGTGATTCGAACCTACAAGAACTGACGCGAGGTCTTGATCAGGACAGCTCCACGGCATCGCCGATGCGGGGGGTGGAGACGGACCAGCCGGGGCGCGCGCCGGCCAGGGCCGCGAAGGCTGCGGCGGTCGCCGGCTCGCCGTGGGTTACAAAGAGGTGGCGCGGCGGCTGCCGCATGACCGAGAGCCAGCGCAGCAGTTCCTGGCGGTCGGCATGAGCCGAGAAGCCGTTCACCTTCTCCACGCGGGCAGCAACGCGGAACGGCTTACCGAAAATGCGCACGGGGCTGTTGTGTTCGAGGATCTGCCGTCCCAGCGTCCCGGCCGCCTGGTAGCCGACAAACAAGACCGTGTTCTCGGGCCGGCCAAGGTGGTGTGCCAGGTGATGCTTGATGCGACCTCCTGTGCACATGCCTGCCCCCGCGATGATCAGCGCCGGCCCCTTGAGGTCATTGATCGCCTTCGACTCCGCGATCGAACGGCACAGCACAAGCCCCGGGAAGTCGCACGGGTGGGTGCCGCGGGACAAACGCGTCATGGTTTCGGCATCGAAAAGCTCAGGATGACGGCGAAAAACATCGGTCACCCGCACCGCCATCGGACTGTCCACGAAGACCTTCAAACACGGCACACGACCCGCTGCGTGCAGCCCGCTCAGGTGATAGAGCAGTTCCTGCGTTCGCTCCACGGCAAAGCTCGGAATGACGATCTTCCCCTGCTCCCGGCACGCGCGTTGAACAACCTCCGCCAGCACCTCGGGAATGGCGGCAACCGGCTCGTGGTCACGATTGCCGTACGTCGATTCGACGACGATGTAGTCCGTGGCGGAGAACGGTTCGGGGTCGCGCACAATCGGCGCCTGCCAGCGCCCGACGTCGCCCGAGAAGACGATCCGGCGCGTCCCGGCCGGTGTGCGCACATCCAACGCGATGGAGGTCGAGCCGAGAATGTGCCCGGCTTCCTGGAACGTTGCGGTGATACCCTCCGCGACCGATACCGGCCGCCCGGTCTCGGCGATGCGCCAACGCTTCACGCAAACGTCCACATCGGCCAGTTCGTACAGCGGGGCATACGGGTACGGGCTGACGAGCCCTTCCGCCGCGTGGCGCTTCTGCTTGAACGCCGCGTCTTCAGCCTGCACCATGGCCGAGTCCCGCAGCACGATCTCGGTGATGTCCGCCGTGGCGGCCGTGCAGTACACCGGCCCCGCAAAACCTGCGCGGACCAACCGGGGCAGCCGTCCCGTGTGATCGAGGTGGGCATGCGTCAGCAGGACGGCATCCACCGACGCCGCAGGCACCGGGAAAGCATCCCAATTGCGCCCCTTGAGATCGCGCTCCTGGAACAGGCCGCAGTCCACCAGCACGCGCGCCGCCCCCGTCTCGACAAGGTAGCAGGAACCGGTGACGTTGCCAGCCGCACCTAGAAAAGTCAGACGGAGGTCCATGGCATCCCCGTTAGAAAGTGACGAAGCACTCCGGCACCAGCTTGCGAATGCGGACCTGCTCACCCTCGGGGATTTCGTTACGGTCCACGCGCAGGACACGCAGTTTCTGCAGGCGACCGATACTGTCGGGCAGCTTGGTCAGGCGGTTGCCCTGCAGGTCCAGACGTTCCAGGTTCGCCATGTCGCCAATCCAGTCCGGGATGGCGGTCAGCCGGTTCTCGGTCAGGGCGAGGTCGTGAAGTGACTGGAGGTCGGCCATGGTTGCCGGCAAAGCCGCGAGTTGATTCCGTTCCAGGTAAAGGTTCTCCAGCTTGGGCAGACGCCCCAGCGCATCGGGCAGCGCCGTCAGGCGGTTGTCGTTCAGCCTCAGCCACCGCAACTCCTTCATATCCGCGAGGCTGTCCGGCAAGGTGGCCACCTGGTTGCGGTCGAGGTTCAGGTACGCCAGCTTGACGAGTGCGGTCAGGGCCGCCGGCCACTCGCGGAGGCCGTTGTCGGACAGGTAGAGCGTATGCAGCACCGGCAGAGCAGCCAGTTGCGGAGGCAGGTTGGTCAGGGCCAGCTCGCTGGCATCCAGCCAGGTCAGGAGCTTGAGTTGTCCCAGCGCCGGCGGCAGCTCGGTGAACTTATTCTGGCGCAGGCTGAGCTTGTCCAGCTTCGGGAACTGCGCCAACTCGGGTGGACAGGTCGTCAGCCCCTGCGCATAGAGGTTCACATACGTGACTCGCTCCCGATCGGCCAGCGCTTCGGCCACCGACGTATACTTGCGCACGCGCTCGGGCGCCTGCTGCGGAAAACACCCAGCCAGCCCCGCGCATGCCACCACCACGCAACCGCTCAATCGCATTCTGCTCATCCGCTGTTTCCCCCTGCACGGCATCCGTGTCAACCGCCGCATGATACGCTCTCCCCCCGAAAAGCCAACTGCTTTTGAGTCCAAGAATCACCGATTATTTGCTTGCAGAGAACGAAAGCCGCCGCATACCATCTCACGCATGAAATTACAGCACCATACCCTCTCTGGTTGTGTTGCCGCGGCTCTGCTGGCAGGCAACGTCGCGCTTGTCTCCGCAACCCCGGTCGCCACGAGCAACGACGGCTGGGACTACCTGGGCAAGAGTTCCCTCACGCTGAGCGGCTGGAGTTGCGGCGTGTACGGGTACGAGCGCGGTCGCGACGCGGACCACGGCACCCTCTCCACGCAGCGGGCGCATGCCTACGTGGGCTATGACATCTTCCGCTGGCTGACGCCGTATATCGCCGGCGGCGAATCGCGCACGGAGCTCAACGAGTCCGGTTTCTCGGACTGGGGCTTCGAGTGGGGCGCGGGCGTCACCGTGAGCCTGCTGGACAAGATCCTGCCTGACCCGTACATTATCGAAGACCGCGTCCGCATCACCGGCGGCGTCGAGTTCACGATGTCGCAGGCTGAACTGCGCGGCTCCGATGTGGAGTGGTCGGAACTCTACAGTTACCTGACGTTCGGGCTGATCAACGACCTCGAAGCCAACAAGGACTTCGTGCCGAACAGCATCGGCGTCTACGCCGGGCCGTGCGTCTCGGTTGTCGGCGGCGACGAACTCGTCTCGGACAACGAGATGTGGGGCTACACGGTCGGCATGGACATCTTCTACTCCGAAACCGTCACGCTGCAAATCTCGGTGGCCGTCATGGACGACACGGACTTCGGCGCTGGCGTACAGCTCCGCTTCTAGACCCACGCGGCTCCGCGGTCTTCGGTCATGCCCAGGCTGGCAACGTCGTTTTATCTCGGCAATGACGTTGTAGCGCTCAGTCGTGCGTTGCTGGGCAAGCTGCTTTGCACGCGCAGCGGCGGGTCTGAGCTGACGGGTGGCGTGATCGTCGAAACGGAGGCGTACGCCGGCCCCGAGGACCGGGCCTCGCATGCCCATGGCAATCGGTGCACGCGGCGGACCGCTGTCATGTTCCAACGCGGCGGCGTAGCCTACGTCTTCCTGTGCTACGGCATGCACGCGCTTTTCAACGTTGTCACCAACGTGGAGGGCATTCCGCACGCCGTCCTCATTCGCGCCATTCAGCCTGTGCGCGGAGTGGCCACGATGCTGCGCCGGCGTGACCGCACGCATCTCGACCGCGCCGTCGCCGGCGGTCCGGGCGCGCTCTCCCAGGCCCTCGGCATCACCGTGGCCGATACGGGCGCCGACCTGGTCAGGGGCCGCACCATTTGGATCGAGGACGCACCCGCCGTCGCTCCCGCGGACATTATTGCGAGCCCACGCGTCGGTGTGGCTTACGCGGGTGAGCATGCCGGACGACCGTGGCGCTTTCGCATCCGCAACAGCCCATGGACCAGTCCGGCTTGACTTTGCCCGCTACGGCGGGCACCTTAGCGGGCGTGCCGGGCAACGTCCCGCGCGCACGCAAGGATCACGTCATGAGATGCCATTCGCAGCAAACGAAAGTCAGCCGCCGACCCTTTTCCGCCCTGCGCGTCCTCGCCGCAGGCTTCGCCGCGAGCCTGGCCCTGCCCGCTTTCGCCGTGCCAGCCCATGATACGCTCACCCTCACCAAGGGCGACCCGGTCGGCGGGCAGTTCGAAGCCTACCGCAACGGGCGCTTCTATTTCCGCCAGGCAGGGGCGGCCAAGAGCGAGAGCCATATGCGCGAGCAAGTGACCAGCCTCACGCTGGAGCCGGCCGCAAAGGTGTCCCTCAAGCTCGTCGGCAAGAGCAAGCAGGATGCCGTCAGCCTGGCCGGCTACGAGAAGCCTGATTTTCTCATCATCGAACGCGGACACGAAACCCGCCAGCCCGCCGGAAAGGTCTCACTCATCGAGCCCGGACTTGACTTCAACCGCTCCATGGCTGAACCCGAGGCCGTGAAGTTGGCAGCCGGACCGGAAGGCGCTGCCGCGTTGGAACAGACCTTGAAGCCGGGGGTGGTGAGCATCGTCCACTTCCACGCCGAGTCGTCCGTGCCGAGCGTCCGCATGGGTAACTACGTTAGCGCCCTTGCCAGCGACAGCAAGGGCAAGATCGAGGTCGTGCGGATCGCCGTTGGGGGCCCGGACAGCCAGGAAGCCCGCCGCTACGGCATCGCCTCCGTGCCTCAGTTCTGGTTCTACGATCGCGCCGGCCGTCTGACGACCAAATTGACGGAGCGCTTCACGAGCACCGACATTGAAGCGGCCCTGAAAGACGCGCAGAGGAGAGCCAAGTGAGTCGCCTGCCTTCCCCGATTCTGGTCACCGGCGCGAGCGGTCTGCTGGGAACCGCGATTGTCCTGCGGCTCACGGCCGACGGGGCGCACATCGATGGTCTCTCCAACCGCACGCCTTTTCCCGGCACGCATACGCTGGACCTCGAGGCGCCAGATGCCATGGCCCGCGTGGCCGCCCTGCCGTGGGAGGCCATCGTCCACTGTGCCGCCTTCCGCAGCCCGGATTTCTGCGAGCTGGAACCCGTCCGCGCACGGCTGCTCAACGCCCTGGTCCCGGAGCGACTGGCCACGCTGGCCGCGGAGCGCGGCGCCCCGCTGGTTCACATCTCGACCGACTATGTCTTTGACGGCACGCACCCCCCCTACCGCGAGACCGATGCCCCGCACCCGATCAACACCTACGGCGCCACCAAACTGGAGGCCGAGCAGCGGGTGCAAGCCGCTCATCCAGGAGCCGCCATCCTCCGCGTGCCGGCGCTCTATGGCCAGCCTCCCACGCCGATTCCCTCGCCTCTGGTGGATGACGCCGTCCGCAACGCCCGCGACCCCGCAGCGCCACCCCAGGACGATGTCATCGTGCGTTTCCCCACGCACGTGGCGGATGTTGCCCGCGTGGCAGCGTGGCTGCTGGAGTGGCGGCTGGCGGGGATCTTCCACGCCAGTGCGCCGACGCCATGCACCCGCTATACCTTCACGTGCGAGGTGAGCCAACTCCTGATGGGATCGTCCGCACACATCCCCCGCAGCGATTTCGACCCCCAGCGCAAGGCGCCCCGACCGGTGAACTGCCAACTGGCGACTGCCAAGCTCGCGGCAGCCGGCGGCCCCGTGCCGCGCGGCTACCGGGACTACCTGCCGGGCATACTGCGCGAACACGAACGGCGGTCAGGGGCCGTTTGAAGCAGAGGACCACGCGCGGGGGCAGCCATGTGGAAGCGGCCATTTACGCTTGAAGAAACAAGAGAAGGAAGCGCCATGCTGATGTACCTGTCCGTGTCCCTGTCCGCCTCACTCGCTGCGGCTGCCCTGCTGACGGCTCCTGCCGCCTGCGCCCAGACAGCCGCCACCAACACACCGCCCACGCAGGCACGCCTCCTTTGCGAGGCCTACGAGAACTGCCGAAGCGTGGCCTGCGAGATTCGGAAAACCTCGTCGCACGGGACCAATACCGTCACGCTGCTGAGCCGGATCTTCTACCAGCGCCCCGACCGCATTCACGTGGAGAACTTCGCGCCCATGCATCGGCGGATCGTGGCGGACGGCGCCACGCTCTTCTACCATGAGGACGGCGTTCCCCGCGGCTTCTCGCGACCCATCGGGCAGCTGGACACCACCTGGCTGGCGTCGCTGCGCAACGTGCCCGGGACGCCGCACGACCACCTGGTCCACCTGCGCAGCACGCCGGAGCAAGCGCTCCCCCCGACCGCCGAGCACCCCGTCCGCGTCGGCTACAACACCGGCAAAGTCTTCGTTGTGCTTGCCCTCGACACCCAACGCCGCCCCGTGCGTATCGAGTTCTTTGCGGATGCCACCCTCCAGAGTCGCAAGGCGGTTTACGACTACAGCCGTTTTCAGCAGGCCGGAAACTGCTGGTTTCCCTGCCTGCACAAAGGCCTGGTGTTCCTGCCGGAGGGCAACACGATCACGGAAACGCGCTGGATTTCGAACTTGCAGGTCGACCAACCCATCGCTCCGGGCCTGTTCGACCCGGCGGCCTTCTTTAAGGAAGTCGAGTTCGTTGCCGACTTCAAGGCCACGTACGCGACCGACAAGCCCTGAGCGTGCGCGGAGCGCTAAGGTCGCCGCCGCCGCGACGACTCCCGCGCGGGCGGAGGCGGTGGCGGTGTTAACTCTGCCGGTTGCAGGAAACTGACCTTATCGTCTTCGATCCAGATTTCCACCTTGGAGAAGAGCAGGTAGACCCGGTTGTCCTGCTTGATGCGGATCTTGGGCTCGCCCAGACGCTCGAACACCAGCGACTCCGCATCACCCACGGTGACGCCGGCCAGCGTATTCGTACCGCCGGTCGTGGGCTGCTGCTTCAGGCCGGATACACGCTCAAAGAGCGATGGCTCGCGAGCGGCCACATTCCCTGTCGTCTCCGGACTAACGTGCGTCGCCGCCAGGCGCCTCAGGTCAAGCACGCTCGCGACTGTCCCGCCGACTATCAGCAACGTGCCCACCAACCCCACGATGAACGGCTTGGCGGCTTCCGTCCAGCGCATGATCACGAAGACCAGCGAGGCGAGAGGCAGAAAGAGCGTGGCCAACCCCCACCCGATGCCGGCACGGAACGCAGCCACTATCAGCCAGACGTTCGAGACCACGGACAGGAGCACACCCAGTCCGACCAGTGCCACACCCAAACGAGACAACTGCGAAAAGGCGGACATGAGCGCAGCGCCGCCATCCGTTGTCGACACGGCAGCAACCCCGCCGGAGCCGGCGGAGGTCGCCGGCGCAGCCGCAGCGCACGTAAGCGACGCACTCCAAAGGAGCAACGCCGCCGCAACCCCAAGAACGCCGCCCAGTCGGATCATGAATCCCCGCATGACACCCCCCCGCGGTAAATCCCTGGCACCGCCAGTTGTCGCTGTCCCAGCCACCTCATTCGCCGACGGTTGCTTCAGCTCGCGGCTGCTGCGTGGCCCGGCAAGTGCTCGCTATGGTGCCGGACGTCGAGCCCCTCGACAACGAAAATCGTGTTCTCCGCGATGTTCGTCGCGTGGTCTCCGATCCGCTCCAGGTTCCTGGCGACAAGCAGCAGGTCCAGCGCGCGCTGGATCATGCCGGGCTCCTTCTGCATCAGCGCCAGCAAGTCCAACGTAATCCGCCGTTTCAGATCGTCGAGCCGATCGTCGCGCAGCAGCACGGTGCGCGCCCGCTCGACCGCGCGATTCACGTAGGCGTGCAGGCTCTCCTTGACCATCAGGAGGGCCAGATCCGCCATCTCAGGGATGCTGGCCAGCGGCCCCAGCGGCGGATCCGCCAGCAACCGCTCCGCCTTCCTGCAGATGTTGACGGCCTGGTCCCCCATGCGCTCCAGGTCGCTGTTCGTCTTCACCGCGCCAAGGATGAAGCGCAGATCGCCGGCCGTGGGCTGGTAGAGGGCGATCAACCGCAGGCAGATGCCATCGATCTCGATCTGCAATTGGTTGACCTGCTCCTCGCGCTCGCGAATGCGCGGAATGGCCGACGTGTCGCGTTCGCAGACCACCCGGATGGCGTCGGTGATCATGGCCTCGCTAAGCGCGCTCATCCGGACAAGGGTGTGTTTCAGTACCGTCAACTGCTCGTCGAAGTGCCGCTCCATGGATCGTTCCTCTCCAGCGAACTCAGCCGTAGCGTCCGCTGATGTAGTCCTGCGTGCGTTTGTCCCTCGGACTCGTGAAAATGCCATCCGTCGGCCCGAACTCGATCATGTCGCCCAGCAGCATGTACCCCGACAGGTCGGAGATGCGCGCCGCCTGCTGCATGTTATGGGTCACGATGATAATGGTGTAGCGTGCGCGCAGCTCCAGCATGAGTTCTTCGATCTTGCCCGTCGAGATGGGATCGAGGGCCGAGCAGGGTTCGTCCATCAGGATCACCTCCGGCTCCACGGCCAGCACCCGCGCCACGCACAGCCGCTGCTGCTGGTCCAGGGGCAGCGCGAGGGCGGGAGAGTCCAGGCGATCCTTCAGCTGGTCCCACAGCCACGCGGCGCGCAGGCTGCGTTCGATCACCTCCAGAAGTTGAGACCGGCGGGTCACACCGGCCACGCGCAAGCCGAAGGCCACGTTGTCCCAGACGGAGAGGGGGAACGGGTTGGGACGCTGAAACACCATCCCCACGCGCTTGCGCAGCTCGCACACGTCCAGGTCAGCCCCGAGGATGGGCTTGTCATCGAGCAGGATTTCCCCGGTCACCCGCACGCCGGGGATGAGATCGTTCATGCGATTGAGGCAGCGCAGCAGCGTGGACTTGCCGCAGCCCGAGGGGCCGATCAGCGCCGTGATCCGGTTGACTTGCACGCGCATGTCCACGCGCTTGAGGGCCTGGAACGTCCCGTAGAACAAGTCCAGGTTACGGATCGTCATGCGCGGGGCCGGAGTGGCGGGCGGCACGCTCATCAGCCGAACCTCCCCGTGACGTAGTCGCTCGTGCGCTGGTCCCGTGGCACGGTGAAGACCTGGGCGGTCTTGCCCAGCTCCACCAGCTCGCCCATCAGGAAGAAAGCCGTCTCGTCGGCGACGCGCGAGGCCTGCTTGGTGTTGTTCGTGACCAGGATGATCGTGTACTGCGTCTTGAGCACGGTCAGCGCCTCCTCGATCCGGGCCGTGGAAACCGGGTCCAGCCCCGAACACGGCTCGTCCAGCAGCACGACCTCGGGCTCCATCGCCAGGGTCCGGGCCAGGCAGAGCCGCTGCTGTTGCCCGCCCGAAAGCCGCAGCGCCAGCATGCCCAGGCGGTCCTTCACCTCGTCCCACAGGAAGGCCGCCTTGAGCGTCCGCTCAACCAGCGCGTCGAGCGTGGGTCGCTTGCGCACGCCGGACAACCGGGGCCCGTAGACCACGTTGTCGTAGATGCTCATCGGCAACGGCATCGGGAGGGCGAAAACCATGCCCACCCGCTTGCGCAGCTGCACGGCGCTCTGCGACGGGTGGTAGATGTCGGCGCCATCCAGCAGCACGCGACCCTCGGCCCGGCTGTCCGGGTCGAGGTCGTTCATGCGGTTCAGGGTGCGCAGGAAGGTGGTCTTGCCGGAACTGGCCGGACCGATGATGCCCAGGATGCCGTTCGCCGCAACATCCAGCGAGAGCCCGCGCAGCGCCTGGTGGCGCCCGAAGAAGACGCTCAGATTCTGCACGGAGATCTTGACCTTGCGCTCCACGCCCCACCCTTCCCGCCCGCTACCGCGAACGTCGCGCGATGAAACGGTTCATCATCCAGTAAGCCGCCATGTTCACGAACAACACCGCGAAGATCAACACCGCCGCCGTCGCGTAGGCCTTCTCGTTCGAGATGCCTTCGCGCGCCAGCAGGTAGAAGTGCACCGACATCGTCCGTACCGAATCGTTCAGCGAGGAAGGCATCATCAGCGAAGAGCCGGCCGTGAAGATGACGGCCGCCGTCTCGCCGATCGAGCGCCCGATCCCCAGCATCACGCCGGTCACGATGCCGGGCAGGGCATTCGGCAGCACCACCTTGCGCACCGTCTCCCAGTTCGTGGCGCCCAGCGAGTAACTCACCTCGCGATACGCCTGCGGCACGGAGCGGATCGCCTCCTCCGAGGTGCGGATGATGGTGGGCAGGATCATGATCGCCAGGGTCAGTCCGCCGGAGAGCATGGACCACCCCATGCCCAGCATGGTCACGAAGAAAATGAAGCCGAACAGGCCGAAGATGATCGACGGAATGCCGGCCAGGCAGTCCGTGCCGAAGCGGATAATCCGCGTCACGCGGTTCTCCCGCGTGTATTCCGACAGGTACACCGCGGAGCCCACGCCCATGGGTAGCGCGATCACGATCGCGATCAGCGGCAGCAGCACGGTGCCGAGCAGCGTCGGCAGAATGCCACCTGCCTTCCCCATCTCCCGCGGCTTGGTCGAAAGGAACTCCCACGTGATCCCGGGCACGCCGCGCTTGAGCACGAAAGCGATGATCAGGACAAGCACCACAACGGTGACCAGCGTAGCCGCCCCCAGGACGGTCACCGCCAGAGCCTGCGTCGTTTTCGGCGACACCCTCACGCTCAACTGCCCGCCTTCCGCCTCATCGCAGCCATCGCCACCGAGTTCAAGATCATGACCACCACGAACAGCACCACGCCCGTCGCAAACAGCGCCTGCCGGTGCAGCCCCGTCGCAAACCCCATCTCCAGCGCGATATTCGCGGTCAGCGTCCGCACGGAGTCGAGCGCGGAATGGGGTATCTTCACGGCGTTGCCCGCTACCATGATAACCGCCATCGTCTCGCCCACCGCCCGCCCCATGGCGAGGATGATGCTGGCGATGATGCCCGAACGCGCCGCCTTCAGGATCACCATGTGCAGGCTCTGCCAGCGTGTGGCGCCGAGGGCCACGGCCCCCTCCAGATAGCTCCGTGGCACGGCATTGATGGCATCCGCCGAGATGCTGATGACCGTCGGCAGCACCATCACGCCCAGGATGACAGACGCGGCCAGCAGGGACAATCCCGGTCCGCCGAAATGGTTGCGGATGAACGGAGCCATCACCATCACACCCATGAAGCCGTACACCACGGATGGGATCCCCGCCAGCAATTCGATCGTGGGCTTGACGACGCGCAGAACAGAGCGCGGCACGAACTGGGTCAGGAAGATGGCGCCGGCCACCCCCAGCGGCGCGCCGATCAGCATGGCCCCCAGCGTGACCCACAGTGAGGAGACGATCATCGGGTAGATGCCGAACTTGCCGGAAGCAGGGTCCCACTCCGAGGCGAACAGGAAGTCGCCCAGGCCAACCTTCACCATGAAAGGCACCCCTTCTTTCAGGATGAAGAGGGCGATCAGGAGCAGGCTGAGCGTGGCCGAGAAGGCCACGGTCAGGAACACGTAGCGCGCCAACCGGTCGCTGCACCAGTCCGCCACAGCGCCCCATGCCCGTCGCCAGCCGGCGGGCCGTGCCTGCGGCGCCGTAGTGTCCTGATGATCCTGCATCTGGCCCTGCTCCCGTCTGGCCGTCTACTTCGCGGGAATCAGTCCGCTATCCTTGATCGTCTTCTGCCCCACGGCGGAACAGATATAGTCGATGAAGGCCTTGCAGGCGCCTGTCGGCTCGCCCTTGGTCAGCAGAAAGACGGGGCGCACGAGGGCGTAACGGCCGGCCATCACCTCTTCGGTCGTGCAGGCGGTGCCACCGACCGTTACCGCTTTGATTTTCTCGTTCAAAAGGCCGTGCGACAGGTAGCCGATCGCGTGCGCATCCATGGCCACGGTCTCGCGAATCGTACCGTTCGAGTCCTGGATAATGGCGTCCTTGGCGAGCACGACATCCTTGACGATCTGCTCGAACGAGGAGCGCGTGCCGGACCCCGCTTCGCGGGAGACGACGGTGATGGCGTGATCCGCCCCGCCCAACTCCTTCCAGTTCCGAATCTGACCGCAGAAGAGACCGCGAACCTGGTCCATGGTCAGATCCTTGATCGGATTCGCGTTGTTCACGACAATGGCGATGCCATCGCGCGCAACGACGAACTGCGTCAGCGACTGGGCTTCAGGGGGCAGACTCACGAGGTCGGCCATGCCGATCTGAGCCGCGCCGGAGAGTGCCGATTGCACGCCCAGCGCCGAGCCGCCGCCCTGCACGGTCACGGCAACGTCCGGATGTCCGACCATGAATTCTTCGGCCAGCTTCTCGGCGAAGGGCTGAAAGGCCGTCGAGCCTGCCACCGTTACCGCCGTGCGCGACTTGCCGCATCCGCCGCCAGCCAGAACCGCCACGCCGCACGCCAACACCCACAACGTTCTTTTCATCGTCTGTAACTCCTTGCCTCAACGGGGATCGCTTAGACTGCCGCCACCGCTCACGCTTGCACCCACCCGGCAGAAACACGCGTAGGATAGGGATGGACGCGCGGTGTGTCGAGTCGGAATCCAGCCCTTGTCGGAATCCAGCCCTTCCGGCTGGGACGCGCAGGGCATCGCCCGGGACGGCGCCACGGCGTCACAGGCCACCTCTTGCCGCGGTGCAGAAACCCGCTGACCGCCCCCCCTGATTATGCTACCTTTCGTCTGGTCAGTTGACCTTTTCCGCTCTCCCGGCGGGCCAGCACAAGGAAGGCGAAACCATGAACGCAACAACGATCAGGGACTGGGACGAAGACCGTCAGTCGTGTCAGGACTCCACCCGCTGTGTGGCAACGCGCGAGCGGCGAAGCCCTCCGCCTCCCGCACGACGCGGCCGGTGGTCTCGCCGCCGTTTCCCCGGCGCGGCCCTGGCGTTGCTCGCCGGCGGATGGCTCGCCATCCCAGCGCTCACGGCGGCGGAGCCCGGCCCGCTCGCGCTCGTGCAAGCTGCGCTGCGCGAAGAGCGCTTCGCCGAGGCTGCAGCGGCGGCGGACCGGCTCGTCGCTGCCGGGGACCCCCACGCCGACGAAGCGCTGTATCTCAAGGGCGTCGCGCTGCTGAACGCGAAGAAGCACGCGGAGGCCGCGACGACAGCTGCCGCGCTGCCTGCGCAATTCCCAAAATCGAGCTGGTGTTTCAAGGCCGGTTTCCTCAGGGCACAGGCGCTGATCGAGCAGAAGCAGTACAAGGAGGCCGCGGAGATCTACGAGCAGGAGGCGGGACGCATCCTATCCACGGAGCGCAAGCAAGCGCTCGTCGGCGTGATCACGGCGTTTGCGGACAAGCTCGCGACCCCCGCCGACCCCGAAGCGCCCGACGCGCCCAAGCCCGATTTCGCCCGGGCTTACAGCCTCTACACGAAGGCCCTGGGCATGGAGCTTGCGCGGGAACTGCGCGACGACATCCTCTTCAGGAAGTGCCGCGCGATCCTGGGCGCCGACAACTGGGCGCAAGCCGTGCAGGACTACCAGGCCTACCTGGTGGAGTTCGACCCGGCCTGGACCGGCCCCGCGGGCTCCGGCACCGCGCGGTTGCCGATGCAGAGCCCGCCCCCCGCGGGCCGGCACGTCTTCGAAGCCCGCCAAGGGCTGGCCACCTGCAACCTCCGCGCCGGAAACGTCGCCCATGCCCGCCTGGAACTGGAGGATCTCCTCAAGCTCATTGCCGCCGTGCCAGCCGCGACCGCGGAAACACGCAGGCTCGAGGCTGACCTCCGCTGGCTCAAGGTGGAGTCCTATTTCGCGCCCGCGCCGGACCCGGCCATGTCCGCGAACGCCGCCGCGCGAAACACCCCGGCAGGCATTGGCAACACCGGCGGGCTCCCTGCTGGCGACGCCGTTCTTTTTACCCTCCGCGACAGCGACATCGACGCAGCCCTCAAGGCCTGCCGCGAATTCCTCGCCGCCTTCCCGGCAGGCAGCCGCGCCGTGCGCACAGCATGGATGATAGCCGAGGCCTGCTCCAGCGTCGGACGCAGCGAGGACGCCATTGCCGCCTACCGTGGTTTCAGCGCCGGCAAGGGGTTCGAGATTCCCGCCGGCGACGGCGCCGCGAAGTTCGAACCGGAAATCCGCGCCACGCCGGGCGCGCACTACGCGGGCCTCAAGATGCGCGCGCTGTTCCGCATCGGACAGATCCTCGCGGCCCAGAAGAAGTACGGGGAGGCCGTCGCGAGCTGGCAGTCCTACATCAAGGACTATCCCAACGGACCGCAGTGGTCCGACTGCCAGGAGGCCATCATCGACACCGAGTTCCGGGCTGGCATGGATGCCCTCTCCGAGAAGCAGGATGCGGCGGCCACAGAACGCTTCGAAGCCTTCCTGCGCGCCCACCCTCTCGATCCCCGCTCGTCGAAGATCCTGTACATCTTCGGAGCCCTGCACGAGGCCCGTGCCCTGGAGCTGGAGGAGAGCAAGGCCGAGTCGGCTGTGATCCGCGCCAGCTTCCAGAAGGCCATCGACGAGTGGGCCAAACTGGTCAGCAAATACCCCGCGGCCCCTGAGTCCATCGCAGCGCTATTCCGCAGCGCGGTCATCCTGGAGGAGAAGCTCGGCGAATTCGAAAAGGCGCTCAAGCTGCAGCAGAAACTCGCCGCCGAGTTCCAGCACGCCCCGGCTTGCACCCGAATCGCGGCCCTGACACAGAAGTCGCTGACGCTCGCCGCCGAGCGCACCTTCCGGACGAGCGACAAGCCTGTCGTCCACCTCAAGACGCGCAACATCGAGAAGGTGACCGTGCGCCTGTACCGGTTGGACCTGCAGGCGTACTTCCGCAAGATGCATGCCATCGGCGGTGTGGAGGCGCTCGATGTGTCCCTGATCCAGCCGGACAAGACATGGGATGCGACGGTGGCGGGCTACGCCAAGTACCAGCCGCTGGAACAGGACATCGAGATTCCGTTCGAGGGCGAACAGCCGGGCGCGTTCGTGGTGACCGTGGGCGACGAGGCCCTGGAGTCCACCGTGCTGCTGCTCCGTTCCGATCTCGAGGTCGTGGTCAAGTCCAGCCGCCGCGAGGTTCTCGCCTTTGTGCAGGATATGCGCACGGGCAAGCCGGCTGCCGCCGCGGACGTGCTCGTGAGCGACGGCGCGGCGGTGGCGGCCACCGGCCAGACCGGCGCCGACGGCGTCTTCCGGACGCCGCTGGAATCGCTCAAGGATCTCGCCAGCGTGCGCGCGTTCGTCCTGCGCAACGGCCACGCCGCAGCCTTCAACCTTGCGCTGACGGGCCTGCAGATCTCCTCCGGTCTCACGCCAAAGGGCTTCCTCTACACCGACCGCCCCGCCTACCGGCCCGGCGAGACCGTCTCCCTGCGCGGCATCCTGCGCGAGGTACGCGCCGACGCCTACGCCGTGCCCATGAACGCGGAGTTCAAGGTGAGCATCGCCGATCCCCAGGGCCGGATGCTGTCGGAGCAGACCGTGAAGCTCTCCAGGTTCGGGACGTTCGACGCGTCGCTGGTTCTGCCCACGGCCGCAACGGCGGGCACGTACACCATCGCCGCGCACCAGGAGCGCAAGGGCGGGACCCCGCTGCACTTCACCGGCGTGTTCGAGGTCGGCGCGTTCGCGCTCGAGAAGATCCGCCTGGCGCTGGCGTTCCCGCGGCGCGTCTATTTCCGCGGGGAGACCGTGGAGGCCACGCTCAAGGCCGAGTTCTACTGGGGCGAACCGGTGGCCGGCCGCTCCCTGCGCTGCACGCTCCCGGACGGGCGGGTCCTGACCCTCATCACCGACGTTACCGGCACGGCCACGCTGAGCTTCGACACCACCGGCCTGCGGCCCGGATCGCCCATGACCTTCGCCGCGGTGCTGGAGGGCGAAAGCGTCGCCGCCAGCGAAACGCTGACACTCGCGCGCCTGGGCTTCGCTGTGGACGCCAAACCCAGCCAGCCGGTGGTCCTTGCCGGCGAGCCCCTCGACGTCGAGTTCGTTACCACGGGCGCCGATGGCCTGCCCACGGGGGAGGCTCTCAAGGTTTCCGTCCTGCGCCTGCAGAAGGAGCAGACGAACCGCATCCTGGACCTCCTGCCCTGGGTGCGGCAGGAGGGCGCGCCGGCGGCCGAAGTCAAGGTCGAGGAGCGGGAAGTGAAAACCGATCCGGCCACCGGCCAGACGAGGCTGGCTTTCACGCTGGAGAAGGGCGGCGTCTACCTCCTGCGCGCCGCGGGCGCCGACCGCTTCGGCCAGGTTATCACCGGCGAATGCCGCATCACCGTTTCCGACAACGCAGACGAGACGAAGCTGCGCTTCTTCGCGGACACCGCCACGCTCCGCGTCGGCGAGCAAGCGCGGGTGCGTCTCCACTCACGCCTTGACCAGGGGCTGGCGCTGTTGACTTTCGAGGGCGAAACCATCCTGCGCTACCAGATCCTCGCGCTCAAGCGGGGCTTCAACGACATCGCCCTCGCCGCGGGGCACGACCTCTTCCCCAACTTCCTTCTCGCCGCCGTCGCGGTCGACGGCCGCGCGCTGCGAACCGCGACAAAGGCGTTCACCGTGGAACGGGAGCTGAAGGTCACGCTGAAGCCGCTGCAGGAAGCCTGGCTGCCGGGCGAGCAGGGCCGCTTCGAGATCGCCGTCACCGACCAGACCGGCAAGCCGGTGGAGGCCGAGCTGAGCCTCGCGCTGGTCAACGAAGCGCTCTTCGCCGTCCACCCGGACCGTACCCCGCGCATGCTGGACTTCTTCCAGAAGGAGGCCCGGCGCTACGCCGAATTCCGGGCCGGCTCGTCCTGCGCATTCCGTTACGACGGGACGACGCGGCCCGTGTCGCAGGAAGTCGTCTCGGAGGGGAGCCGGCTCGAGCGCGCAGCGAACGAGCGCACGGAATTGGGGGCGGTCCTCAAGGCCCTTGACATCTCCGGCCTGCAGGTCGGACGGCAATTGGGAAGCGACGCCCTGACGGTCAGCGGTGGCACGCTGATCGCGAACGCACCCGCAGCCGGCGCACGGTCCGGCGGCCGGGCCACGCACGAGGAGCTCGCGGTCCCTGCGGACCAGGAACAGCAAGACGTCGACAAACCACAGCAGCAGGCCTTCTTCGCCCGCGTCGACGGCTATGCCCAGGTGGCGCGCGACAACCTGAGCGAGGTCAATGGGAAGCCCGCCCCTGCCCCGGCGCGACGCGAAGTGCGCGGCGAAGGGCGCTGGCTGCCCGCTGTAACCACCGGGGAAGACGGCAAGACGATCGCCACGATCCCGATGCCGGAGACCACGACGGGCTGGCGGCTGACCGCACGCGGCTGCACGGTGGAAACGCTGGTGGGCGAGGCGCAGGCGCAAACGCTGACCCGCAAGGAGTTCTTCGTGGAACTGAAGACCCCGGCGTTCCTCCGCGAAGGCGACGAGATCCGCGTGGTCGGCCGCGTCCACAACCTCACCGATTACGCCGGACCGGTCAAGCTGTCGTTGCGCGTGCTGGACGCGCGGGACAAGGCGAAGGTGCTCGCCGCCCGGGAGCAGACGGTCGAGGTCAAGGCGAAATCCGGCGCGGAACGGGCCTTCGACGCCGTCACCGTGCCGGCCGCCCTGGAGCTCGCGCTCGAACTGCACGGCGTCGCCGGGCCGCGGTCAGACACGCTTGCGCAGGCGATCCCCGTGAAGCCGTGGGGCCTGCAGTATGTCGCCCACGCCGGCGGCGTTGCGGAGAGCGACACCGGGGCGGTGCTCGGCCTGCCGGGCGACCGTCCCTATGCCTCGACGTGGCTGACCGTCGCCGTCGGCCCCGACGTGCGGCGAGCGGTGCTCGACATGGCGCTGCGCCGCTCGCCGGGCGGCGCGTGCGAGGACATGGCGCGCCTCTGTCCCCCCTGCTGGGACGAACACCCGGCCAACGATCTGCTGGCAGTCGCCGCAGCCCTGGCCTACGCGCACAGCGGCAAGGTGGAGGAGCCGTATGTCCGCCAGCTCGCGGAGCGGGCGCGGGCGCTGGTTGCCGGGTTGGTCTCCAGTCAGGACGCGGACGGCAGCTGGCCCGGCCAGGCGCTCGGCCAGCTCACAACGGCGCGTGCGTACTGGGCGCTGATCCAGGCGCGGCAGGCCGGCCTCGCCGTCCACGCCGACGCACTGACCCGGGCGGCGGCCTGCCTCCAGAAGCAGTTCGAAGCCAGCGATGCGGGCGATAGCGACAGCAAGGCGGTCATCCTTCACGCGCTTTCCTGCGACCAGCGGGCGGATTTCGCCAACTGCAACCGCCTCTACCGCGACCGCAACGCGCTGGGCAATGCCAGCCTGGCGTACCTGGCCCGCGCCTTCTACAACCTCGACCGCAAGGAGATCGCGACGGAACTCGCCGGCATCCTGGAAGCAAAGGCCAAAATCGCCGCCGACCGCCCGGCCTCCTGGGAAAGCGGCGGCAAGACGGTCTGGTTGAACGATGCCGACGAGACCACGGCGCTGGCCCTGCTCGCACTCGCCGGGACGAAGCCCGGATCCAAGGTCGCCGGATCCGCCGCGCAGTACATCCTGCAGGCCCACGGCTGTTTCGGGTTCGCCAGCGCCCGCGCCCGCGGCCCGGCCGTCGCCGCTCTGGCCGCCTGGTTCGGCAAGGGACAGGAACAGGCGACCGACATGGAGGTCAAGGTTGTCGTCAACGGCCGCGACATCGGCGTGATCCGGGCGCTGGCGACGCAGGGGCTGCACCTGCTCGAAGTACCGGGAGAGGCAGTCAAGGCGGACAAGAACGTCGTCGAGTTCAAGATGGCCGGCCGCGGCCGCTACACATATGCCGCCACCTTGTACGGGTTTTCGCCCGACACCAAACCGGTGGGCGTCAACGGCCCCGAGTGGGTGCGCAGCGTCAAGCACATTCACGCCTCGCTGGAATACCGTAACCGGCCGATCGGCGCGGGCAGCAGTTCGCCGATACTGAAGCTCGAGCTCGGCCAGCGCACCACCGTGCTGCTCGAATCCAACGGCGGCTGGCGGGGCGACGGGCACCGCTACGTGCTGGAGATCGCCCTGCCCCCCGGCGCGCGCCTGACGGAAGGATCGCTTGCCGTCAGCCCCCCGCACATGTCCGGCATGGAAACGACCGATTCCACGGTTACGCTGTTCTTCGATCGCTGGCTGAATACCGTCTCGTTCGAACTCACCGGCTACGCGCCCGGCCGCTTTCGCCTGCTGCCCCCGGTGGTCCGCGAGATCGGCGACCCCGCCTTCCTGACCGTCGGCCCCACGTCGGAACTCACCGTGCTGGCCGCCGGGGAGAAATCGCCCGACCCATACGTAATGAACGACGGCGAACGCTATGCGCTGGGCAAGTGTCTCTTCGACGACGGCGACCTGGGCGGGGCGCTCGAGCACCTCGCCACGGTCTTCAAGAACAACCCGCAGTACAACGAATGCGAGCTCGCGCGGATGCTGCTGTGGGTGTACGCAACGCCGAAGCACTACGACGCACGGAAAGTCGTCGACATGTTCGAGATCCTGCGCGAGCGCTATCCGAACCAGGAGATCCCCTTCGACAAGACGCTTGTCGTCGGCAAAGCCTACCGGGATATCGCCGAGTTCGAGCGCGCCTGGCTCGTCTACCGCGCGGCGATTACGGCCAGCTTCGCCAACGACTCGGCCATCAGCGCCGTGCTCGAGGACGAGGGACGCTTCCTGGGCTCCGTGGATTTCCAGGAGCGCCTGTGGCGCGAGTATCCCGACACCGCCGACGTGGTTGCGAGTGACTTCGCCCTGTCGCAACTGCTCTACCGGAAGGCCCCGCAGGCCCACGAACTGCCCAAGGAGGACGAACGCCAACCCGAGAAGATCGCCATGCTCAAGCGCACGGCGGAGATGCTCGAAGCCTTTCTCGCCCACTACCCGAAGGACCCGCTTGCGGACGATGCCGCCTTCAGCCTCGCCAACTGCCTGCTGGACCTCAAGGCGTACCCGCTGGTCGTCCGCCTCAGCCGCGACTTCTCCAAACGCTACGCCGAAAGCCCTCTCGCCCCCGGCTTCCAGTACATGACCGCGCTCGGCCTGTTCTGGCAGAGCAACTACGCCGAGGCCCTGGCAGCCGCCCAGGTCGTCGCCGACGGGGACAGCAAGGATCGCGATTTCGCCCGTTACATCGTCGGCCAGATCTGCCACGCCGAGGGCAAGCCCGCCGCGGCCATCCAGTCCTACGGCAAGGTCAAGACGCTCTACCCGGACGCGGCCGAGGCCATTGCCTACTTCGAGGAGAAGCGCATCGCCCTCGACGAGGTGACGGTCGTGAAGCCCGGCGAACCGGTCATGCTGCCGCTCAAGTACCGCAACATCAAGGAGGCCTTCCTCCAAGTTTACCGCGTCGACCTGATGAAGCTGTATCTCCAGCAGAAGAACCTGAGCAGGATCACCAGCGTGCAGTTGGCCGGCATCCGACCCGAGTTCGAAGCGACCGTCCCGCTCGGCGACGGCCGGGATTACGTGGAAAAGGAACGCAAGATCACGCTTGCCCTGAAGGGAGAGGCTGCCTACCTGGTCATCTGTCGCGGCGACGACCTCTTCGCCAGCGGCATGGTGCTGATCACCCCGCTCAGGATCGAAGCCCAGGAGGACGCCGTGAGCGGTCGCGTCCGCGCCAACGTGCTCGACACCGTCAAGGGCGGTTACCGGCCCGAGGTACACGTCAAGGCCATCGGCAGTGCGGACGGCACGTTCCGCAGCGGCGAGACGGACCTGCGCGGCCTGTTCGTGGCGGACAACCTGCACGGGAAGGCGACGGTCATTGCCCGCGAGGGGGATTCCCGCTACGCCTTCTTCCGGGGTGACCAGTGGCTCGGCGTGCCGGAGAACGCGCCCGTCCCGCCGGCGAAACCGCAGGGGGCGGAGCAGCGGTCAGCGGTCGACTATCGCGGCAACCTGAAGGTCTTCAACGACAGCATCCAGACGCTCAACGCCGAGCAGTTCGATAAGGGCCGGCGCCAGGGACAGAACAAGGGCATTCAGGCCAAACAGGCGAAGTAGGCCCACGGTCCGCACCCCTGCGTGCCGGGCCGGTTGCGCACATGCGGGCGTGCCTCCGCAGGGCCGACGGGGGAGGCGCCGACAACGATTTCGGTTCGGCCCGGGAAGGGCGTGTGCTATGGTCTGCGCGCGGTCAGCAGCCTGCCGGACCATGACGGCAACGGTGGGACTGGCGCGGGGGTGCGGCATGCGGCTACACAACATGCGAATCGCGTTGGGAGCCGCTGCCGCCACCCTGGTCGTGTTGTCGGCCGATGCCGCCCTGGTTGGCCACTGGGATTTCGAAGCCGGCGTGGCCGACGCGGGCGCCAACGCCCTCGGCGGCACGGCCCTGGGCGGCGCCGCAATCGCCAGCGACCCGACGCGGGGCAACGTGCTCGCGCTGGACGGAGTTGACGACTATGTTGAGGTGCCGCACCAGGCGGCGCTGGACCTCGCCCAGCGGCTCACGGTGAGCATGTGGATCTACCCGGACAACGGCGGGCCCGACACCATGCTCAGCAAGGGCCAGTTCAACGAGACCTATGGCTTGCGCCTGGATGACGTCGGCACGCTCCCCCGCCGGGTCAACTGCATCAACTTCCACGGCGTCACGATCAACTCAACGGGCGTGATCCTCCCGAACAAGTGGACACACGTGGCCGTGACCTTCGACCAGGCTGACGCGACAGGCGCGGACACGAAGTTCTACATCAACGGCGTGCTCACCTCGGAGGTCGAATTCGGGGCGCCCCTCTCGCTCAATACAACGCCGCTGAGAATCGGTTACGGCAACCAGGGCTGGAGCTGGTGGAAAGGCAAACTCGACGACGTGCGCCTCTACGACACGGCCCTCGCCGCCGCGGACGTGGCCACGCTGGCGGCGGAACTGGTCGGCAACTGGACCTTCGACGTCGACGCCTCCGACGTGTATCGCGGCCTTGGCGGCACAGCCATGGGCGGCGCCGCGGTGGCCAGCGACCCCACGCGGGGCAACGTGCTGGCACTCAACGGGCTCAACGACTATGTCGAAGCGCCGCACAACGCCGTGTTGAGCCTTGCCGACGGGGTGAGTGTCTCCGCCTGGTTCAAGGGTGGACCGGGTCCGGACGCGGTGCTGGCCAAGGGCGCCTGGAATGCCGCCTACGGATTCCGCCTGGATGACGCCCGCACGGT
>CAYOBW010000069.1:24571-27757 GCA_964402115.1 uncultured Victivallales bacterium | reverse complement strand
CGGTTCAACGGCGCCGGCCACGACCAGCGCGACGCCGCACAGGCCGGCGCCCAGCGCAAGAACGAGCCGGTGGCGGGCCGGCGAAAGACCATGTTCGGCAATCATGAGGCCCCCTGCTGCCTGTCTACGGCAGCCGTTTGCGGTTCTTCCGCCCGCCGCCCGCGCCCCGCGCGCCATCGCCAGCTTCCCCGGCCGTGGGCTTGAGCTGCTCCAGAACGGCCTGAAGCCTTGCGCGCGCGGTCGCGTTGCTGGCCGGCTTCTCGACGAACGGCGCCTCCGCCATATCGAAGAGCGCGCCGCTTTCGGTGAGCTTCCACCCGGCATCGCGCGCGTACCAGCGGGCGCCCAGCTGCACGAACACCCACTCGCGCGGCGTCCCCTTGTCTCCGCGCAGCTGCGGCGCGAAGCTGTGACTGTCCAGCGTGACGCCCTCCGGCCGCTTCGCGCCGGCCAGATCAGCGAACGTCGCGAAGAAGTCGGTAAAGTCCACCAGGTCGTTGTTGACCTTGCCCGCGGGGGTGACGCCCTCCCAGCTGGCGATCAGAGGAACGCGGCTCCCGCCCTCGAGCAGCGAGCCCTTCATGCCGGAGATGCGCCGACCGTTCAGCGTCGATTGGTCGGAACCGAAGCGCGCCGTGCCGTTATCGCCGATGAACACGACAAGCGTCTTCTCGCGCAAGCCCAGCCGCTCGAGCTCGGCCACGAGCACGCCCACCTGCTTGTCGAGGTAGGCCACGTTGTCTTCGTACAGGTTGCCGCCGGCCTTGGAGTCGGGCGTGCGCAGGATCGGGCCGTGCACGAGATGCGTCGGATAGTAGAGGAAGAACGGCCCGTCCTTGTGCCGGCGCATGAAGTCCAGGGCGAAGTCGCGAATGACGTCCTCGTAGTAGATCTCCTGCTTCGTCTCCACGGGTTGACCGTTGCGGGTGTAGCTCGTCTTCCAGTACCAGCCGCCGGCAGTCGGGTCGGTGATGTACTCGTCGAACCCCCAGTCGGAGGGGGTCGCGCCCATCTGCCGCCACTTACCGCACATGCCGGTGGCGTAGCCCGCCTGCTTCAGCACCTTCGCGATGCCCACCTCGTTCCGCGGCGAGGGAGTGCCTGCGGACTGGTTCGTGCGCCCGCCGGTACGGAAGACGTAACGGCCGGTCATCAGCGTGCAGCGCGATGGCCCGCACAGCGGCATCGCGAAGCAGTGCGTGAAGCGCGTGCCTCCCTCGGCCAGCCGGTCGAGGTTAGGCGTTTTCCCCTTGAACCGGTCCGAGCCGTAGCACCCCACCCCATCCAGTCCGAAGTCATCGGACAGGATGAAAACGATGTTCGGCCGCGCGCCAGTCGCGCCCCCCGGCGCGTCGCCCGCGCAGACACCCTGCCCTGCACCAGCCAGCAAGAACAGCCCCAACGTTATCCGTCTCATCCGTGCACCTCCCAATCCGCATCGCACCTCGGCATGTTGTCAGTATAACAGCGCAGACAGGCGGTTTTTGGACACGGGCAGGCCACTCATGGCCGGGATTTCGCTCCCAACCTACGGAGCGGGCAGCGTGAGGGCGCGCCAGTATCGGCGGCGCGGACCGAGTTTGAGCAGTCCCGGTCCGAGTGGCCGCCCTACCGGGCTCCGTTCCGTTCCACCTAGCCACCGCCGGCACGCTTGCCCCTGCCCCCCTCCTCCGCATCCGTGAAGGGCGGGTGCTCGTAGGGCGGGTCCTCGCTGCAGACGCGCGGATCCCCGGCATCGGTCAGCACCTTCAGCAGGCGCGTGGCCAGCTCGCGCTTCCGGTCGGCGAAGGCCGGGTCCGCCGCCACGTTGCGCGTCTGGTCGGGATCGTTCCGCAGGTCGTACAACTCCTCGGCCGGCCGCTTCGCGAAGGCGTAGTCGTAGCACGCCTGCCACTGCGGAAGTCCGTACTGTCCAATCAGCCAGGCCTTCGTCGGGCTGGCGTCCATGTCGGCGAATGCCACCCGCGTGTTCTGCTCCAGCGCTTCCGCGGACGGCAGGTCGGCCCTGCTGGTGAAGAGCGGAGTGCCCATGGGCCAGCGGTCGGGCGCGAAATTGCGAACATAGAGGAAATCCGCCGTGCGCAGGGCGCGGTGCGGGTACGGCAGCGTCCCCTCGCGCGCGGTGGAGACGTGCCGCTCGCGTCCGGTAACGACCCACGTCCGGGAGGGGTCCACCAGGCCGGCTGCATCCCCCCGCAGCACGTTGAGGAAACTCCGGCCGGTCATCACGGCGGGCGGCTTCACGCCGCCGGCCTCGAGGAACGTCGGCGCCAGGTCCATGAGGTTGACGAAGTCGTCCACCACCCGTCCGCCCTGGATGCCCGGACCGCGCGCGAGCAGCGCCACGCCGACGCCGAAGTCGTACAGGTTGCACTTGCCGCGCGGCATCCCGGGCATGCCGTGGTCCCCGCTGACGACGACGAGGGTGTTGGAGGCTTCCCCCCGCTCGGCCAGCTGCTGCAGCAGCACGCCCACGCCGGCATCCCACGCCTGGATTTCGCCCATGTAGTCGGCGTAGTCCGCGCGCACTTCGGGCACGTCCGGCATGAAGGCGGGAAGCCGGCCCTTCAGCGATTCCGGATCGATGCCCCACAGGGCCTTGCCCGAGCCCTTCTCGTATTTCCGGTGCGTCAGCGTGGGGCCGAACCAGTAGCAGAACGGCTGCCCGGGAGCGCGCGCGGCCAGGAACGCCGCGAAGTTCCCGCGGACCTGGTCGAGCAGTTTGGCCCGTGCCACGTCGAATGTCAGGCCACCGCGCACCAGCCTCGTCGCATTCTCCGAAAAGTCGCAGAAGTCCCGCCCGGCTTTCTCGTATGCGAACTGCTGACCGCCGTAGGGTGCGTCCGCGGGCGCACCGGGGCTCCAGACCTTGTGGCTCTTGCCGATGTGGTAGCCGGCAGCGCGCAGCAGCAGGGGATAACTCGGGATGGACGCATCCCACAGCGCCCCGTTCAGAATCGCGCCGCGCCCCGTGCGGAAGAAGTACTGGCCGGACAGCAGGGAACTCCGGCACGGCGTGCAGCTCGGCGCCGTGACGAACGCGTTCTTGAACAGCACCCCCTCCCCCGCCAGGCGGTCGAGGTTGGGCGTTTTGACGACCTGGTTGATGGACGGGCGCTTCTCGACGGCCGCATAGGCGCCCGCGTAGCGTCCCCAATCGTCGGCGAAGCAGAACAGGATGTTGGG
>CAYOBW010000069.1:0-24471 GCA_964402115.1 uncultured Victivallales bacterium | reverse complement strand
GCCTTCACCCGCGGCAGTTTGTCCCAGCGGTCGGCGGCGTCCTGCCAGCGCCGGATGCGGTCCGCATCCAGCAGCGGGTCGCCGGTCTGCTCCCGCCACGCGCGCAACGCCGCCTCCAGCCGGCGGCGCGTCTCCGCACGCGCGGGATCGTCTGCCAGGTTCGTCGCCTCGCCGGGGTCGCGCTCCAGATCAAACAACTCGACCGGCGCCTGGCCCGCCGCCGCGGTCTGATTCAGGAGCAGCTTGTAGCGCGCGTCGCGGACGGTGCGCTGGACGCGCAGGGTCTGCGGCTCGTGGAAGTTCATCTCGGTGAACAGGAACTCGCGCGCCGAGGTCGGCAGCAGCGGCTGACCAGCCACCGCGCCCGGCACGTCGACGCCGGCGACACGGAGGATGGTGGGCAGGAGATCCACCGCGGAGGCCAGGTCGCTCCGCACCTGTCCCGCCGGAACGCCGGGGCCGCGCAGCAGCAGCGGCACGCGCACGCCGGGCTCGTAGCACCACGTCTTGCCGCGCGTGACCGGCAGGCCATTGTCGCCCAGGAAGATCACGAGCGTGTTGCCGGCCAGGCCCGAGGCCTGCAGCTCGTCCAGCAGCAGCCCCACGCCCGCATCGACGCGCAGAATGGTGTTGATAATGGTGGCCGTGACGCGTTTCCGGGCGGCCTCGGTGGGCGTCTTCATCGGATACGGGTCCGCGATGTCCCCGGCCTGCACGGGCTGCGCCGGAATGCCAGCGATCTGGTCCAGCTCCGGTGTATACGGTCCATGGGGATCGACGAAATTCACGTAGTAGAAGAACGGCCGCTGCGCCGCCTTGGCCGCGGCGAGAAAGACCCTGCTCTGCTCCGCCACCCACTTCACGTCATGCGTCGGCCCGGGAGCCGCCTTCTTCGCGGACATCCAATCCCACGGGAAGTCGGCCGCCGGCTCGACGTGGAGCTTGCCGATGATGCCGGTACGGTAGCCGGCCGCCTGCAGCAGCGCGGGCAGGGTTTTCTGGCCGGGGTGCATCCGGAAGCCAAGGTGCGCCAGGCCGACTTGCCCGGTCTGGTGCGGCCACCGCCCGGTCAGCAGCGCCGCCCGCGAAGCGCTGCAGGACGACTGCGCCACGTAGAAGTTCTCGAACCGCGCCCCCGCTGCCGCCAGCGCGTCAAGCCGCGGTGTCTGGAGGCGCTTGTCGCCGTAGCAGGAAAGCTGACAACCGAGATCGTCCGCGGTGATGAGCAGGATGTTGACCCGCGCCGGCGAATTGGCGCCGGGCGCCGCGGCGGCGACCGCGGACAGGGCGAGGCACGCCAGCAGTCGGACTGCGTTGATCATGAAATCACCTCCATCGTTCTCGAGCGGCACTGGCACTGCAGTCGTTCGCTCAGGTCGCCGGCGCCGGCAGCGGGGTGCTGCGTTTCGAGCGGCGGATCTCGCGGTAGAGGCCTTCCATCCGCGCGACGCGCCCCTTCTGCGCTTCGTCGGCAATCAGGTTCCGCTGCTCGGTCAGGTCGTCGGTCAGGTTGTAGAGCGCGACCGGCGCATCGTGCGCGATGTCGAACACGAGCTTCCACGGGCCTTCGCGCAGCGCGTGAGCCATGCCGTCGCTGCCGGACTGCGCACCCTTGCGCGCGATCTGGCCCAGCGCCTTGTTCTTCGCCTGCTTGCGCTCTTCCGCCGTCAGCTTTTTGCCGGCCGCAGCCGCCGCGACTCGCGCCTGTTCCTCGGGTAACTCAGCGTCGAGCGCGTCGCGGCCCGGGCTGCTCTGGATCAGCAACGTCTGGCGAACCGGCTCTTTGTCGCCGCGCCGGCCCAGCAGCACCGGGGCCAGGCTCACGCTGTCCAGCATCTGGTCGGCGGCGAAGGTTCCGCCCGCCAGTTCGACGAACGTCGGCACGATGTCGTGCGTGCCGATGAACTGGTTGCGAACCTCTCCTGCCGGCACATGGCCCTTCCACAGGGCCAGGAACGGCACGCGGTGGCCGCCTTCCCAGATTTGCGACTTCGCGCCGCGCAGCCCGCCGACGGCATCGTGGCCGCTCTTCTCGCGGTCGGTGGGAATGCCGCCGTTGTCGCTGGTGGCGATGATCAGCGTGGTCTCCAGCAGGTTTCGCCGCTCAAGCGCCTCGATGAACTTGCCGACGACAACGTCGAACTCGTAGGCCATGTCCGTCTTGGGGGACATCTTCGTCACGCCCTTGACCGGCGTGCCCGCCAGCTCGTCCGGCGGGGTGTATGGCCCGTGGGCGCCGTCGGTGGAGAGGTGGATGTAGAACGGCTTGCCCTTCTCGGCATCGATGAAGGCCAACGCCTTCTGCACCAGCTTCTCGCCGACCTGACGGCTATCCCAATCGGGCAGCCCCGGCCCGGCCGTGGGTACCACGCCGCCATTGAGCGGCCCGGCGGCCAGGCGCACGACCTTCGAGCCGTCGCCGTCCACGCGGTTGTTCTCGAAGAAGCAGTAGGGCGGCGCCTGGTGCCCGCCGAGAAGCACATACGAATAGGTGAACCCCCACTCGCGCGGCCCGACCTTCATCGGCCGGGTGAAGTCCGGCCGGCCCGCGCCCAGGTTCTCGAAAACGCCGCCGTAGTGCAGCTTGCCAAACAGCGCCGTGCGATACCCCGCCTCCTGCAGCAGGTGGCCGACAGTCTTCTGCCCGGGCAGGAATTGCGGAGCCTGGTTCCAGCCCCACGTCCCGCCCGGCTGTCGACCGCGCCACGTGTAGTTGCCTGTCGCCACCGCGTAGCGCGTCGGCGCGCACAGGGCCGCCGGCGTGTGAGCGTCGGTGAAGCGCATGCCCTCGCGAGCCATCCGGTCGAGGTGCGGCGTCGGGACTCTTCCCTTCGCGTTGTAGCACTGAAAGTCCCCCCAGCCGAGGTCGTCGGCCATGAGAAAGACAATATTCGGCCGCGGCGCTTCCGCTGCTTGCCCCCACCCCGCCGCCGTCAACCCCAGCATCGCCATTGCCATGAATCGCTTCATCTGTCCCTCCCCGTTTGTTCCGCGAAACTCCAGATCTGCGGCTGGCCGCCTTTTCCACACAATGCAATGGATTGGATTTCGAGGCCGGCGCTGCCCGGAGCAGGCGTGATGCGCAGGTGGATGAGGCGCGCATCGGCGGGCAGTTCGACCTTCACGTCCTGCCAGTCGGTGGCGGTGGGCCAGTCGAAGGCGCGGGTGTTGGCGGGAACGAAGTCGGGCTGCTGCTTCGTGCGCCAGGTGACGGCGCCCGGGCCGCCCCGCTGCGCGCGTACACGCAGGACGACGTTGACCGGGCCGGGCAGGTCAAGGCCGCTGCGGGTGATGAAGGGGCGGGCATTCCCCGCGGCCTGGGCGTCGGGCATGATGGCCAGCGCACCATCCTTGATCGCCAGCGTGCCATTGCGGCAGAGCCAGCCCTGGATGGAACCCGCGGGTGCGGCCGCGGCGGAAACGCCTGCGCCTTCCGCGATAAGGTTATGCACGGCAAACAGGCCTTCGTGGTGCGCGTCGAACGTTTTAGAAAAGCCGGGCGGCTGAAGCGTGGCGCACCACGTCTTCAGTTTGGCTTCGAGTCGCGCGGCTATGTCGGGGTGCGTCTTCATGAGATTGCGCTCGATGTTCTCGCCTTCGGGCCGGGTGATGTCGAACAGCAGGCGCTGACGATCGCCCAGCACGATGAGCTTGTAGGGAAACTCTTGAATGGCGGCTTGCGACATCCAGCGCCAATAGAGCGTCGCGTGCGGCGCGGACTTGTCTGCGCCCGTGAGGAACGGCATCAGGTTGACGCCGTCGAGGTTGTCGTGCGGCTGCCCGGCCAGCGCCACGGCCGTCGCGGCCACGTCAAGGCTGATCACAGGGTGTTCGTACACCTGCCCGCCGGGAATCGTGCCCGGCCACGCAGCGACGAAGGGGGTGCGGATGCCGCCTTCGCTGAGCATGCCCTTCTGGCCTTTCAGCGGCAGGTTGAGGGAACCGTTCCACGCGGTCCCCAGCGGCGCACCGTTGTCGCCGATGAAGAAGATGAGGGTGTTCTTCTCAGCGCCGATCGCCCGCAGCTTTTCGCGGATGCGCCCAAGGCCATCGTCCAGCGCGGCAATCATCGCGAGGGCCTGGCGCCGCTCCTTCGGCAGCGTGGCAGGCGTCCTGGAGAACCACGGTTCCGGCGATTCCAGCGGAACGTGCGGCGCCATGTAAGCGACGTAGAGGAACCACGGCTGGTCCGGCTGCCTGGCCCGGCGCTCAAGAAAGGAGAGCGCGGCGTCGGTTTGAATCGTGACACGGAACCGCTCATCCCGCACCTTGTGCGGCGCGTCGGCGAACGGCGTGCCATCGAGCGCGTGCGAGGCGCTGTAGTCCTGCATCGAGCCGGTGAAGTACTCGTCGAAGCCCTGCCCGCACGGCGCAAGTTCAGGACGGGCAACGTTCTTCCGGCCCTGCAGGTTCACGCTCTCGATATCGAGATGCCACTTGCCGCTGATCCCGCTGATATAGCCCGCCGCCTTGAGCCGCTCCGGCAGCGTGAGCACCTCCTGCTGCATGGCGAGGCCGTTGTGCTCCACGCCGAAGCGCTGCTGGTAACGCCCGGAGATCACGCCTGCCCGCGACGGCGTGCACTGCGGCGCAGTGACGTAGCCGCGGGTGAAACGCACCCCGTCGCGCGCGAGCTGATCCAGGTGCGGCGTGCGGATGTCGCCATCCACGCCCTGCGCGCCGAGGTCGGCCCAGCCGTGGTCGTCGGTGTAGACGAGGAGGATGTTGGGGCGCGTTGCCGCCGCGACCGGGCAGGCGGCAAGGCCCAGCAGCCCCGGCAGAAGCGACAAAAGGATGGCTGTCTTCATTTCGCTTGCCCTGCGGGAACACCCATGCTGACGAACTCCTCTTCGGTCAACACCCCGTCCTTGTTCGTATCGAATGTCGGAAACCGGCGGCGGCCTTCGGCTTCATCCGGGAAGTTGTGAAGATACTCCTTGAGCGTGAGCCTGCCGTCGTGGTTGACGTCCTTGCCCTTGAACATCGCGGTGCGGTCGGCGGGCCTGGCGGCGGGCTTCCGCGTTCTTTCCGCGGGCGCGCCGGCGGCGGCTTTGTCGCGCGCGGGGCTTGGCGGCAGCGCTTTCTGCCAGGCCAGCGCCTTGGCCGTGAGCTCCTTCACCACGTCCGGGTGCCCGGCGCCGACGTCGTGCTGCTCGGCGATGTCGTGCGGGATGTCGTACAGCTCGGCCCCGCTGCCATCGTGGCGCACAAACAGCTTCCACTGGCCCTCCCGGATGGCCAGCCCGGGCGGCTGATACTCGCCGCCGCCGGCTACCGGGAACAGCCATTCCCAGTACAGCGGCCGGCGGCGCGCGCGCGCTGGTCCCAGCCAGATGTCGCTCACGTCCTCGCCGTCGGGCTCCACCCCGGCCGGCACGGCGACGCCCGCGAGCTTGCAGACGGTCGGCAGCCAGTCCACGCCGCTCAGCACGCTGGTCTCATCCACCCGCCCCGCCGCCACGCGGCCGGGCCAGCGGACGAGGCCGAAGGTGCGGATGCCGCCTTCGTACATGCTGCGCTTGCGCGCCCGCAACGGGCCCGTGTTGCCGACGCCGGCGTTGGCGGCGTTGCCGATCCGGTAGTCCTCGGGCCCGTTGTCGCTGGAGAACATGACGATCGTGTTGTCGGCGAGCTTGAGCTCGTCGAGCGCGCCCAGCAGCCGGCCGATTTGCGTGTCGAGGTCCGTCAGCGTGGCGCAGAAGATCCGCATCTGGCTGTCGAGGTCCTGCGCGGAGCCGAGATACTTCTGCATCCACGCGCCAAACGCCGGATCGCCGGCGCGCGGGGCGAGCGAGGCGTAGACCGCGAGCTGCTCCGGCGACGGGTTCAGCGGCGCGTGCGGCACCAGCGTCCAGACGTTGGCGTAGAAGGGCCGTTCGCGGTTGGCCCGGATGAAGCGGATGGCCTCGTCCACGATGGCCGCGCTCGATTTGGCCCAGAACGTCGCGGCGGGCTCGGTCCAGGCCGGGTTGCGGCAGACCATGGCGCGCACGTCATCGAGCCCGTAAGCGTCGGGTGTGGGCGCGCCGTCGCCGCCGCCCAGATGCCATTTGCCGAAGTGACCGGTGGCATAGCCGGCCTGCTTGAGCAACGAGGTGACGGTCGGCGTCTGCGGGTCGAGCCAGTCCGGCATGTGGCGGGCGGCGTTCTGCGCGTGATCGGCGAAGTGGCCGTGGATCCGGTGGCGGGCCGGATAGTGCGCCGTCATGAACGCACACCGGCTCGGCGAGCACACGGTGGCCGCGACGTAGAACTGCTTGAACCACGTGCCCTCGCGGGACAACCGGTCGAGGTTCGGCGTTTGGACGTAGGGATGCCCGGCGAACTTCGCGTCCGCCCAGCCCTGGTCATCGGTGAGGATAAAAATCACGTTGGGCCGCGCCGGAGGGGGCGCCTCCGCGGCGCCCGCACGGCCGCCCAGAACGGTCACGACACACAAGCTGGCCAGGAGCAGCAGTCTCATTTCTGCCGGGCCTTTCTCCCCGGCTCCGGCCGACCGGTCCAGTCGGGGTTGGGCGTGGGCATGAGGGCCCGCACGTCGCTGCGCCAGGCGGCGAGCCGGGCGCGAAGCTCCTTCGCCCTGGCTGGCTGCGCGGCGGCGAGGTCCTTCGTTTCGCCGGGATCCTCGCGGAGGTTGAAGAGCTCGGTCCGGCCGTCTTCGTACCACTCGATGAGTTTCCAGTCGCCGTCGCGCACCGCGCCGCCGGGGGCGCCGCCCTGGTTGCCGTAGTGCGGGTAGTGCCAGAACAGCGGCGCGCCGCGCTGCAGGGACCCGCCCTTGAGCAGCGACAGGAGGCTGACGCCGTCGCGGTGTTGCGCGGGGTTCAACGGCAGTCCGGCCAGGTCAAGGAGCGTCGGGTAGAAGTCGGTGCTGACGACCGGCGTCTCGCACACGCTGCCGGGCCTGGTCACACCCGGGGCACGAACGATCCAAGGTTCGCGGATGCCGCCCTCGTAAAGCCAGCCCTTGCCGGCGCGCAGCGGGAGGTTCGAGGTGGGATGGCCCTCCGCGGTGGAGAGGCCGCCGTTGTCGGACATGAAGATGACGACCGTGCGCTCGGCGAGCCCGGCGCGATCGAGCGCGGCCAGCACGCGGCCGACGGCGGCGTCCAGCTGCTCGAGCATCGCGGCGTACGCGGCGTGATTCTGCACCAGGCGAACCCGGCTCCCGCGCTCCGTCCCCCACGCGTCGGGCTGCGCCGCGGCTTGCTTGCGCCGGTACTTCTCCACCAGGTCGGCGCGCGCGCCGACAGGAATGTGCACGGCGAGAAACGGCAGGTAGGCGAAGAACGGCCGGTCGCGGTTGGCCGCGATGAAGCGCACGGCCGCGTCGGCGATGCGGTCGGTGCTCTTGGGGTCAGCCGGCGGACTCGGGGGCGGCACGTCGCCGGGCGGGTAGTAGAACTGCCCGGAACCGGTCAGGCCCGGGCCGAAGCCCTGCGCGTTCGGCGAGAACTCGCCGGCCCCGAGATGCCACTTGCCGGCAAAGAAGTTGGTGTAGCCGCCCGCGCGCAGCGCCTCGGCCAGGGTGACCTCTTCCAACGCCAACTGGAGAGCGTTGGGCGCGGAGCGGAGTTTCGCATTCCGCATCCCGGGAATGTAATCCGTGATGCCCGTACGCACCGGGTACTTGCCGGTCATGATGCTGGCGCGGGTAGGCGAGCAGACGGGACAGGCAGCGTAGCCCTGCGTGAAGCGCATGCCGCGGGCGGCCAGGGAATCGATGTTGGGCGTCTCGTAGAACGTCTTCGGATTGTTTGCGCCGATGTCCATGTAGCCCAGGTCGTCGGCGAGGATGAAGACCACGTTCGGCTTCGCCGGCGGCGGCGCGTCGGCGGCGCACCGCGCGGCCGGCGTCGCCGCCAGCAGCACGGCCAGGGCCAGCCAGCGATGCCGGCGCGCAGGAGCGCCGGGGGACGGATTGTTGTTCATGGCAGCGCCTTTCTCCAGTTCAAAACCAGCCCGGATAGCCGTTTCGTCACGTCAGGCTGCTCCGCGGCGAGATCCCGGCCCTCTTGCCGGTCCGACACCAGGTCGTAAAGCTGCGCGTCCGATCCGTCGGCGTTCACGAGCAGCTTCCACTTGCCGTCGCGCACGGCGAGGTTGGGGCTGCGGTCGCGCCCCGCCGGGTAGGCGAACGCCTTGGGATTACGGCCATACTCCCAGAACAGCGGCTTGGTGCGCTCACGGATCTTGCCGCTCCAGGCAGCGCTGACGTCCTCCCCGTCGAACGCGGCTTGCGGCGGCAGCGCGGCGCCCGCCACGGCGCATAGGCTCGGAAACAGGTCGATCGCACTCCAGACCGTTCGCTCGTCCTCGCGCCCGGCCGGGGCGTGCCCGGGCCAGCGCACGATGCACGGCATGCGGATGCCGCCTTCGTACAGGCTCAGCTTGCTCCCGCGCAGGCCGCCGGCGCGCGCGCCTTTAAACGTCGGCAGCGGCCCGTTGTCGCTGGTGAAGATGACGATCGTGTTCGTGGCGATCCCGAGGTCCCCCAGGCCGTCGAGCAGGCGGCCAATCTGCCGGTCGTATTCGGCAAGCACGCCCCGGAATCGCTCCGGCGAGTCGCCCCGCGGCGTCGCGTCATCGGCAGGTACCCACGGCGTATGCGTGTCGTCGGGCCAGAGGTTGACATAGCACGGCGTATTCCCGTGCCGGCGCAGGAAGTCCAAGGTCTTATCCACGAAGAACGCGGTGCGGTTCCAGCGTTTGACCTTGTCCTGCTTCGACCAGATCCAGTTCGTCGCCGTCAGGTCGGGGTGCGGATCCGGACTCTCCCACGTGCTGGCGTGCTCGTCGAAGCCGTACGCCTCGAACGGCGGCGCATGAGCCACGTCCCGCCCGCCGCCCATGTGCCACTTGCCAAAATGGCCGGTGGCATAGCCGGCGGTCTTCAGCGTGCGGGCGAGCGAAGGCGCGTGCGCCGCCAGGAAATCGGCCTGCCCGCACGCGCGATTGCCGGCGCGGGTCTGCAGGTAGCTCACGATGCCCCAGCGCGCCGGAAACATGCCCGTCGTGCACCCCGTCCGCGAGGGCGAACAGATGGGCGACGCACTGTAGTACTGCGTGAAGCGGATGCCCTCGCGCGCCAGCGCGTCAATGCGCGGGGTCGGGACGAACGTCCCGCCGTTGCAGCCGATGTCACCGTAGCCCATGTCGTCCGTGAGGATGAAGACGATGTTCGGCTTCGCAGGTTCAGCCGTGGCCAGCGCGGGAAGAGCCGCCAGCGCCAGAACCCGCAGGCCCGACAACAGCTTCGCGGTGGTTCTCATCCGTTCCCTTCAGATGCCCGTGCCGGCGCCCGCCAGGTTCGTGACACGGCGGATGCAGGCGGTTATTTCACTTTCGTGCGGCGGCTTTCTGCTTCGCCTCGCCTTTGGCATTCGCCTTGCCGCGCCCTTCGGCCGGATAGGGCTTCACGTGCGCCCGCTCGGCCCAGGCATCCCACCGGGACGCCAGCTCCCCGACCTTGTCCGGGCGGGTGGAGGCCAGGTCCCGCAGCTCGGTGCGGTCCGCTTTGAGATCGTACAGCTCCCAGGCGCCCCCGCGACCGAGGCGGACCAGCTTCCAGTCGCCCACGCGCACCGCGGCATTGCCCTCATGCTCCCAGAAAAGCGCCTCGCGCACAATGGGCTTGTCATCGAAGGCCGGCACGAGGCTCCGCCCTTCGAAGGGCAGCACGGGCCGCCCCTCGATCGTGGCGGGGTACGCCGCGCCCGCCACGTCCACGCAGGTCGCCATGAGGTCGATCAGGTGTCCCGGCTGCCTGCGCAGGGCGCCGCCGGCCTTGATGCGCGCCGGCCAGTGCACGATCAGCGGCGTGGCAATCCCCCCCTCGTGGTTGAAGTGCTTGTACCGCCGGAAAGGCGTGTTCGACAGCGTCGCCCACGATTGCCCGACGAAGACATCCGAGTCCGGCGCGCCCGGCGCCGCGCCGACCAGGCGTCCGCCCGGCCCGCTCTCGGCATTGCCGCCGTTGTCGGAGAGGAAGAAGATGAGCGTGTTGTCGAGCGCCCCGCGCTGCCGCAACGCCTCGACCAGCCGGCCGACGCTGCGATCCATATGCTCCACCACGGCGGCGTAGATGGCCATCAGGTGGTCGAAATGCTCCTGCCTCTCGGGGGCAAGCTCATCCCAGGCCTTCACGGCATCGGGGCGCGGCGCGAGCGGCCAGGCCGGGTCCACGATGCCGAGCGCCTTCTGCTTCGCGTAACGCTGGGCGCGGAGCTTGTCCCACCCGAGCTTGTACTTGCCGCGCCACCGCGCGATCTCCTCCTGCGGCGCCTGCAGCGGAAAATGCGGAGCGTTGTGCGCGAGGTAGAGGAAGAAAGGCTTCTTCGCCGCCAGGGCCTCGTCGATGAACCGGATGCCGAAGTCGGTCCACAGGTCCGTCGAGTACCAATCGTCCGGCAGCTTGCCGCCGCGCCTGCCGACTTCTTCGCTGTTCAGGAACAGCTCGGTGCGCAGCGAGTCGGGAAAATAGAAACCGCCCCCCGCCGCGTTGAGGGAACGGTCGAACCCGCGCTCCCACGGCACGACGCCCAGGTTCTGCCCGACGTGCCACTTTCCGCTCATGGCGGTGAAATAGCCACCCGCCCGCAGCACCTGCGCGATCGTGACACAGTTGTCATTGAGGCGGCCGCGGTAGCCCGGCGCGCCCTTGTCCTCGGTCATGTGGCCTACGCCGGCCTGGTGCGGGTACAGCCCCGTCAGCAGCGACGCGCGCGTGGGACAACAGCGGCCGGTATTGTAGAACTGCGTGAACCGCAGCCCGCCGGCAGCCAGCCCGTCGAGGCTCGGCGTCGGAATCTCGCTGCCGTAACAGCCGATGTCCGAAAAGCCCATGTCGTCAACGAGAATGATCACGATGTTCGGCTTGTCCGCGGCGCGCGCGCAGAGAGCCAGGCAAAAGACGAGAGGAAGAAGACGGTTCATGGGCGGGTTGCTCCTTGTCGCGCCTTGCGCGCCGCACGGCCTTGCTGAGGTACCGCCCCTCGCGGAAGCGGGGTAGCGGCAGATTGCGGTTCGAAGCCGGGTTCGTACTGCCGGCGGAGACGCTCGAGCTCAGCCGTCAATTCTGCCACCGTCCCCGTATAGGCGGGATCGGCATAGACGCTGTGCATTTGCAGCGGGTCCTTCTCCAGGTCATACAGCTCCCACTCGTTGACGGGATAGAAGCTCGCCAGCGTGAACCGCTCAGTGCGCACGCCATAGTGCTTCGTGACGCCGTGGCCGGCGTCATAGTAGTGGTAATAGAGGCTCTTACGCCAATCGGCGGGCGTTTCGCCGCGCAGAATCGGCACGAGCGAGCGACCATGCAGCCCCGCGGGCGCCCGGCCGCCGGCCAGTTCGACGAACGTGGCGGCGTAGTCGATGTTCTGCACCAGCGCCGGGGGGCGGCTGCCGGGCTTGACGACGCCGGGCCAGCGCACGATCAGCGGCATGTGAATGGACTCCTCGTAGATCCACCGCTTGTCGAACCAGCCGTGCTCACCGTTGAAGAAGCCCTGGTCGGCCGCGTAGATGACAACCGTGTTCTCCTCGAGTCCCTCGGCCTTGAGAAAACAGAGGAACCGGCCGACGCTGTCGTCCACGGCCTTGATGCACCGCAGGTAGTCCTTCATGTACGCCTGGTATTTCCACCGCGTCAGCGCCGCGCCTTGCAGGTTCGCCTGCCGAAACGCGTCGTTCCTTGCGCCGTACGAGGCCTGCCAGTCGGCGTCGGCCCCGTTGGCGGCCGGGCGCACCTTCAAATCGCTGGCCAGCGTCATATCGCGGCCGATTTCCATCTTTTGCGTGCGCGCCGGGGTGCCGCGGCCGGCGTAATCGTCGAACAGCGTTGGCGGTTCCGGGACCGTCTCGTCGGCCAGCCAGCGGTAGTACCGCACCGGCGGCTCCCACGGCCGGTGCGGGGCCTTGTGGTTTACCATCAGCATGAACGGCTTGGTCTTGTCGCGTTGCCGGAGCCAGTCCAGGCCGAGCTCGGTGAGGATGTCGGTCGCGTAGCCGGTCCGCTTCTCGGCGCCCGCCGGCCCGATCAGCGTCGGGTCCCAGTACGAGCCCTGCCCGGAGAACAGCCGCCAGTAGTCCGTGCCGGCCGGCGTGCCGCCCAGGTGCCACTTGCCAACCACCGCCGTCTGGTAGCCGGCCTCGCGCACGCTGGCGGGGAACATCCACACCCCCTGCCGCACGGCCTGATCGAGGCGGGTCACGCCGTTGGCCCCGCTGTGCAGGCCGGTCAGGATCGCCGCGCGGCTGGGCGAACAGAGGGAATTGCAGCAGAAGCTGTTCGGGAACACCGCCCCCGCCGTGGCCAACCGGTCCATGTTCGGCGTGACGTTCTGCTGGCGACAGAACGCGGAAAGCCGCGCGCCATAGGCGCCGATCGTCTGGATGGAGTGATCGTCCGAGAGAATGAAGACGATGTTGGGCCGCGGCGCGTCCGCGGCACACAGGGTAGTCACCGCCGCCCACAGGCCGGTGAGTGTCAGTAATCCGCTGCTTCTCATGCGATGCCCCTTCTCATTGTCAGCCACGCATCGGAGCATACAACACCTGCCACTGTTTCGGAAGGAGTTCAGCGGAGACCCACTCGTCGAAGCCCCTTCTGCCCGGGGAAAGCGGATCCGCGGCCAGGATGGCACGGCCGGGGATGGCGGTGGTGTTCTTGTCGCCGTTCTTGCCGTTGAGGTGCGGCGTCTTGAGCGCGGGATGGCCGTTGTAACCCGTGTCGCCCCAGCCCTGATCGTCGGCCATGACGAGGACGATGTTCGGACGCGCGGGCGATTCCGCCGCCAGCCCGGGCAGGGTGGCAGCCAGCAGGATGAGAAGAAGGCGTGTGTTCATGGATCGGCACTCCCGGTTGGCGTCTTACCTGGCTTCGCATCCTGCGCGCACTTTGCCGTCGTGGCCGATCAGGGGCTGGGCGTTGTCCACTTTCCCCAGCTCGCGGGATCCGGGCGCGGGGCCGTCGAGGCCAAGATCGTCTTTCATCGCGGCGACGAGGCCGTAGAGCGTCTTGACGACCTCCGGGTTCGCGGCGGCGACATCGGTTGCCTCGCCGATGTCGGACCGCAGGTTGTAGAGTTGTACCTTGCCGGCAGGATCCTTCGCGGGTGGAAGGTGCAGTTTCCAGTCGCCGTGGCGGACGGCTTCAAGCCGGAGGCCGCGATAGTAGTAGAACGAGTCGTGGGCGGGCTTTGCGTCCGCGTCCCCGGCAAGCTGCGGCCAGATGTTGACGCCGTCGATCCTGCGGTCGGCCGGCACTTTGCCGCCGGCCAACGCGGCGAAGGTCGGCAGGATGTCGAACATGCCGGTGATGGCGTCGCACGCGGTGCCGGCCGGGATTCTCCCCGGCCACCAGGCAATGGTCGGGACGCGCATGCCGCCTTCCCATGTGCTGCCCTTGTTGCCCCGCGGGGGCGCGTTCACGGCACGTTGCGTGCCTCCATTGTCGCTGGTGAAGATGACGAGGGTGCGCTCGGCAAGACCGTTCCCGCGGAGCGCGTCGAGGATGCGCCCAACGCTCCAGTCAACCTCCTCGACCCAATCGGCATAGATGCCGTTTGGCGACTTGCCCGCCCACTTCTTGCCCGGATAGATCGGGAAATGCACGGCATTGTGCGGGAGGTAGAGAAAGAAGGGCGCATCCTTGTGGGCGACGATGAACTGGAGCGCCTCGGCGGTGTAGATCTCGACGAGCGATTGCTGGTCGTCGGGCATGACGCGCTTGACAACAATGCCGTTGCGCAGGAGCGGCAGCGGCGGCTGGCCCTGCCCCTTGGCCTTGGGCAGCGGCTTGCCAAGGTCGCTCTTCACGCCGTCCTCGGCGGGGCCCATGTCATTCGAGTACGGCAGGCCGAAGTGATAATCGAACCCCTGGTTCCCCGGGAGGAACTCGGGCTGATCGCCAAGGTGCCACTTGCCGATGATGCAGGTGCCGTAGCCGGCCGCCTTGAGCACCTCGGCGACGGTGACTTCCTTCGGCGAGAGGCCGATGTCATTGCCCGGAAACAGCACGTGCGGGATCGGCAGCGCGCGCTTCGGGTAGCAGCCCGTCATGAGCGACGCGCGCGAAGGCGAACAGACGGGAGCGGCGTAGAACGAGGTGAACCTGCGCCCTTCCTGCGCCATGCGGTCGAGGTTTGGCGTACGGTTGAGCTTCGAGCCGAACGGCCCGATGTCGGCATAGCCCATGTCGTCGATGTTGATGAAGACGAAGTTCGGCCTGGGCGCGTCGGCGGCGCGCAGTCCGGCCGACGGCAGCAACAGGGCGGTGAGAAGGAGGGCGTATTTCATGTTTAAGGCTCCTTGCTGTTGTTCTTTTCCAGTGGCATGCGATGTCCGCCTTCCCAGGCGTCAGACTTCATGCCTCGCCATGCACCGGCGGAGGCGTGCCCGAGTCTTTCCACATCGGAATCATACCAGAGGGGACCGTTGTCCGAAGTGAAAATAGCGAGCGTGTCCTCGGCCAGTCCGCTCTTGACCAACGCAGCGACAATACGCCCGCTTTCCGCATCCACCATCATGGCGAAGTCGCGATTTCGGGGTTCGCGTTGCAGCAGCCGGGGTCGCCATATCCCATGTCATCGCCAAGCAGAATGCGCAGGATAGGTTGGTCTCCGGCTTGCTGCGTTGTCGCTATGGCGGCGAGTAGCGCGACGAGCGGCACCAGCAGCAGCGCAGTGAGGATGGACGGCATGGGCTTGTTATCTCCAGCCTATCTTGGCGGTTAGGGTTTCCAGGTCCAGATGCACAGACGCACGGGCAAATTCGCGCGTGTAAACATACCCCGTCCGAACCGCCGGTCCTTGGGGCGCTCCAAGCGGGCGATCGAACTCCGGCGGATGCGTCATCCAGACTTTGCTCTTCTTTGCGTCGTAGCCGTCGTGCGCATAGAAATAGCTGCGTTCCTCGGCGCAGATGAGAAAGATCGCCAACAGATACTGGAACCGGCGCGTGACCGCCTCGTCGCCGGTCAGCGACTTGCGGATCTCATCCGTGCGCTGCCGGTTCTTCAGTCCCTCATCGGAGTCTTCCTCGCCCAATCCGGCCGTGAAGGCGATGAGGAACCCCTGCCGGGCGGCTTCCTGAAAGGCCGCGATGCTCTTGGCCACATAGTCCCGCAACGGGACCTCGCCTACCGTGGTTTCAAATCCCTCCATGTAGGAACCGTCAAACGCCCGCAGGCGGCTCATTCCCGAATCCGGGAAGCGCGCCCGCAGCACATTGGCCACCAAGAGCTTCTCCGACCCCAGCATCTGCCGCGCCTCTTCCAGCATGACCGTATAGCCGTCCGTCACTCCGGCCTTCTTCTCCTCGCCGATTTCCTCTCGGAGGTAACCCGGCTCCAAGACCTTGATGTTACCATCCACAAACAGCCCGTCTATGGACGGCTCAGCACAGACCCGCTTGGCGCTGGCAAGCCACCAGTCGCGCACCTTTGCGTTCGTCAGGTCGTAGGCTCGGACCTGATTCCGGACAAGCTTGTCGTTGCCGTTGCGACCGATTAGAAAGGCGCCCGGAATACTCGTGAGCGCGGCGTTGGCCGCGTAGCCTCCGTAGTGCACAATCACGTTCCGGTAATACAGCACCTTCGTTGCCGGGTTGATCTTCTTGACGGCCCGCGCCGCCGCCAGCGTCCCCTCTTCGGTCGAACCGGACTCCTTGTTTCCAGTGCTCTTCTCGAATGTGACAAGCGGAAAGGAAGCCAAGTAGCGAATCTCGTCGGCAGTAAACGCCGTATCCTTTCGTATGTGCATATAGCGCGGCACACGCTCCCATGAAAACGAGGGGAACCTTTCCGAGTTGCCTGAGAGGTCACCAGCGTGCAGCACCGCCAACGGCGCGAGCAGCAGGGCGGCGAGGAGTGTGAGGATGGTTTTCCAGTGTGTTGCAGCATTCATGGCGTGGAAAGGGCGCGTGGTGCGAAGATGAGCCCGTCAACGAACTCGTTCGTTTTGAAAAAGGCCGGCTCGCTCACGGGCTTCCCGGCGAGCGTGAGGTTCTCGAAGGTGAGGTTGCGGATGCGTGCGTCGGCCTGGCCCCAGAGGATTTGTGGTTCGCCCACAACGCTAGGCGCGGCGATGGAGATATTCTGGAAGAGGATGCCCGACAAGTCTCCAGGGCCGCGCCTTTCCGCGTCTTTCGAATAGGGCTTCGGCATGGTCATGCAGATGAAAAACTGCTGCAATGTCGGTCGGGGGTCCTCGATGTTGATGTTGCGAAAGATCACCCCGGCCCCAGCGGCGCGTCCGCCTTCACCGCGCATGTTAAAGACCCGACCGCCGCTCCAGTGGTGCCATTTGGCTCGCGCGTAGATCACATCGCAGTCCTCCACAACCAACGTTCGCTCAGTCAGTTGCGGCAGGGCGCTCAGGACGAACGACGAGCCGTTGGCGTCGTTCCACAGCACGGTGCGGCGAATGCCCAGGCCGTTCACGTAAAGCGAATCATCCTGGGTGCGGAGGAAGCAGTCCTCGATGAGCGTGTTGCCGAACGGGTTGATGCCGTCGCCATTCGCGCGCCAAGTGAAGATCTTGGTCCACCTGACCTCGTTGGGATGCCCCGCTTTGTAGGGGCTCACCAGCATGAGCGAGTGAAAAGCCGAGTCCGCGATGGTGATGCCTTCCACGCGCGTGTCGGTGGCGCCAATCACCTCAATCGGACGGTAACGCCCGTGGTCCTTTGCCGGTGGCTCAACATACTCGGGATGCTTCAGCCGGGCTCCTGACAGGGTGCCGAGGCCAAAGATGCGGAGGTGATGACCGTCGCCCCATTTCGGGTTGGAGAGTGTGCCGTAAACGATGGCGTCTCCGGGAATGTAGTACTGCCGGTTCGCGCGCAGCGGGAAGGCCAGCCCGACATCGTGAATACCCGGCAGGAAATAGAGCGTGGTCCATGGCCCGTCGGGGGGCGGCTTCTCACCCGGTTTGACGATCAACACGCCAGGATCGTCTGGCCTGGGCTTGCCGACCAGCGGCGGGTTGGCAAATAGCGAGATGGCGTGAATCGGCGGGCCCTTGTAGCCCTTGCCCGTGTCCTGCCCGTCCATTTGGCTATCAATGTCAACGGCCACGAGGCAGGGTTCATCGAGTCGGACAAGAACCTTGCCGTCCTTGACGGAGCAGGCGGACGCCTTGCGTTGCGGATGCACCGCCGCGGCACGAATCGGCAGGCCGCTGGCCCGAGCGATCTCGACCTCCACCGCGCCAGCTGTCTCGACATTAACATACGTGTGCGTCCAGCCCGCCAGCGTGTCGAAATAGGCGTCCGTCTTCTTCTCGATGGTCTTGCAGACGGTCTCCCAAGCGAAAGCGCTCTGCCACTCGCGGCCCTCGCCGGCAGGGCGCACACGCACGATGTAATGCTCCGACGCGGCGAGCCCTGGCACTGGCGGATACACAACCAACTCATCGGCGGCGCGCGCCACAGATTGCGAAGCCAATAGCAGGGCGGTGAGGACGGTGAGGGCGCGTTTCATGGTCTGGTTGTCAACTTGCCCGTGTCGTTGTTTTCGAGCAGGACACGGGCGCAGTCCTCGATCCGAATGGGATCGCCCCCATGTTTGCGGGCCGCACGCAGGCCGGATCGCTCGATCGTGTTACCGCGAACCTTCAGCCCATCCACGCCCACTGCGAAGATGCCGCTCTCGTCCGTGCTGACAATGCGGTTGCCTTCCACAGTCACGTCGCGGTGGACGCCTGGTTTGGCGGGGTAAGCAAACCCTTTCAGGTAGGCGAGCGCGCACAGGGCAGCTTCGCCTGAAGCCGCGCCCCGGTTGCAGCTTTCAAACCGGTTGTGGCGCACGATCACGTCGCGCGTGCCAATGCTCTCGTAGAAATGGACGGTCTCCGTCAGCACCATGACGCCCGGTCCGGTGCAATTCTGAAATGTGCAGACCTCGATAATGGCGTCGCGAGTCTGGCAGAGGACGCCCCGCGCACGGTTGGCACGGACTGTACAGCGGGACATACGCAACCTGGCCACGCGTGATGCATTGCCGAGCACGTCTCCTTCGCGCAATTCCGCCGGCAATGGAGCTTCGAACCGGACCCGGTGCATCCGGCCTTCGCCCGGCTCCATCCCCGCCTCGCGCACGGTTCCAGAGGCGAAAGGTGACAGCGTGTCCGTGTGGGCCATCTCCAGGATGTCACCCGTGTCCGGCAGATCGGACATCTTCAGATTGTGCTGGCCTAGCACGGTGAAATCGTCCACGCGCTGGCGCACGGTCAGGTAAAGACCGCTTTTGATATTCACGCCGTCGTCGCCCATGCCCTCGAAAAGACAGTCCTCGATGGAGACCGCGCCCTTGCATCCGCTGAAGTGGGTGGCGTCGGCGGTGGCGCTCATAAGCCGTTTCGAATCCGGCCTGATCTGCACGTTGAATCGCCGCAGGGAGACATTGGTCGTGACTGCGCTGAAACAGGCCATGCCGGGTGTGGTAAAGACCGTGACGTTGCTCACGGTAACGTCGGCACATCGGTGGAAGTTGAAAGCGTTATAGCCATACACCTGGTGCCGCAGCACGAGCAGTTTGCCCACCGGCACTTTGATCTCACGCTTCAGATGAAGTCGCAGTACTTGCGGAGCGAGAAGTTCGGTGCGCTCCACACTGTCGTAAACGTCCAGATCGCGCCCGTCCGGCAAGCGCGTGTCCGCATGATAGCTCATGAAGGCGCCGACCAGCTCGCCTCCCTTCACGGGATATTCATCCCGGACCTTCACGTCGAAGTGGCGGGAAGCCGCGGCCATCACCGTGCCCTCCGAGAACGGCGGACGCGCCCAGTCCACCGTCAGGCCGGACACAGTGAGGTTCTGGCAATGCGTAAAAGAGAAGACAGCCGCCGTGCCCGTCATCATCAACTCTGCCTCGTGCCCCTCGATGACCAGGCGGTCCGTGCCCGCCACGGGGAACAACACATCCCGGCGCTCGGGATTGCCGTTGGCGCTCAGTTCATAGCGCCCTTTCGGGATCACAATGCGCTTCTCGCCCTTGGCCTGCACCTCCTTGAACGCGGCGAGAAACGCGGCGGTATCGTCCTGGCCATCGTTGGGCGTGGCGCCAAAGTGGGTGACATCCAGAGCGGATGTCTTGGTGGCTGCCAACGTGGTCAGCAGAAGGGCGGTGATGAGGGATCGTGGCATGTTCGCGGTTGTCATTTGAGGAGTGCGGTGGCGTTTGATCGAATGTCCTCTCCTGACAGCACGCGCCGGTATATCCGGACATCGTCGAGCAGGCCTTGGAACTGGGATTGATGCCCGACATCGTAGCTGCCGAGAACGAGGCGGCCGTCCGTCGGCAAGAGTGCGCCCGGACGGGACATAGTGCCGCACTCTTGGCCGTCCATGTAGAGTCGCATGGTGGTGCCGTCGAAGGTCGCGGCCAGATGCACCCATTTCCCCACCGGCAGCGGTTCGCGGCCGGAGAGGTGATGACTCCACTCGGTCTGCGGCACCTGGAAACAGGGTCTGCCCTGCAGCAGCCCGATCCTCAGACCAGCTCGAACGTTGTGACCGAAAACCCCGTTCACCATCCACCGGTTGTCTTGTTTGGCGACCTCGGTCTTGACTCGACACTCGAGGGTGAACTTCTGGAGCGCGCCGAGGGTCGGGCTACGCGGGAGGAGAACGCTGCCGCCATCGCAGACCAGGGCGCTGCCATAGAATCCCGCCGTGCGCCGCGCCTTTTCGAGGAAGCCGCCATTTCGATGGCCGGAATAGTCCAGCGCCACCAAGCTGTTCTCCGGGTCATCAAACGTCCACCACGCCACCAGTCCGCCCGGTGCGCCGGTTTTCAGCGCGCGCTTCGAGAGCATCCGCTGTTTCTCTTCGAGCGCCTCGAAATGAGCGCGGATCACGGTGTCGTAGGGGCCGCGCCCGATGTCCTCCGGCAGCAGGTCGTCGTGCGCCTCCGGCGCGGTGCCGAAGACCTTGCGCACGGCATCGAGGTAGCCGAAGCCGTATTCGCGGTAAGGTGCGAGGTAATGGCCTTCGCCCCACTCGTTCCAGTTGTCGAGCAGCAGCATGCGGCGGCCGAGTTGCTCCTTCGGCAATGTGGCGGTGAACTCCTTGGCCTGCCGCAGCAGCGTTTCAAACTGCGGCGGAGGGATTTTCCAGATGGATCCTTCATCCTGCCACCCGCTCCAGGCCTGCGACACCGTCACGACCTGCGGCAGGACGTCCAGTTCCTGCGTCTTGCGGATGGCATCCATTTGCACCTGCGCGGCTCGCTCGGGCGGCGGACTGCCGGGCACCGGCCAGCAATAGGCAAAGGTGTAGTCGAGGCCGAGACTCTTCATCAGCTCCAAGTGCCTCGGGTCCGCGCCGCGATACTCGCCGAGCAGATACAGGCCATCGAAGCCCGCCTCCCGGCACACCTGGCGCATCCGGGCGAACGCCTTCGCCACGTTGGTCACGCCGCCGAGGTCGTCCACGAGAAACTCCGGGCGGTAGATGAACAGCACCGGCTTGTTGTCCACCTTCAGGTAGCTGGGGTGCTTGAAGTAGTTCTCCATCCAGTAGGGCAGCAGGTTTGTGAACAGGTCGCGCTCGTCGGCCACGCCCGCATTGCCGCGCGACTGGTTTTCCCACATGAGGGTGAACTTCATTTTGTCGGCGAACTGCGATCTGAACAGCGCGTCGTGAATGGCGCTGCCGAACTGGGTCTTCACCGCGCCGCCCTGGCCGGTGCGATACCAGCAATAGATGAAGAACGAGATGCCGTGCTCGACGGCCCATTTCGTCTCCCAGTCCGCGACTTCGGGATGCTCCTGCGAATAGAATCCGAGCGCCGGCGTGCGCTCCGGGTGCTTGAGCACGTTGAGCCACATGTTGGGTTTGTCCGCCTCCCAGAGCGGACAGTGATGCGCGCCGATGAGCCGGTCCGTCGGCACCGGCTTTGGCTCCGGGATGTAGGGCGGCGCGGATCTTCCCACCGGCGGGAGAAACAGCATCCGCAGTGGCTGGTGCGCGACGGGGCTTCCGTCCGCGGCCTTGAGTTCGAGCGCCAGGTCCGCGGTCATCGGCGCGTCCGCTTCGAGACTCCATGTCAGTCGCGACCAACCGTCCGCTGCGCTGACGCGGACACGGTCGGTCACGCTTGACTTCACCACGCGAATGCCCGGCGGCAGTGAGAGCCTGACGGCCAGTTCCACATCCTCGGCGCCCCGGTGGTCCAAATCCGCGGAGACCGACGCCACACGCCGCGCGCGGGCCAGCGGCTGGTCCGGCTGAAAACGCCGGATCTTCACCGGCGTCGTCGGGACATGGGACCCGGGCGGGAAGCTCGCGACGGACACGTTGTCCAATGCCGGCGTTGTGCCGTTCAGCGCGTGAAACCGAATGACGATCGAGGAACCTGCCGGCACCTTGCCCGCAACGAGTCGCTGGGCGCGGCCTGCTTTGAACTGGATACTGCCGAGCGTTTCGCCATCGGCATCCAGGATTTCCGCGTCCAGCTCCGCGCCTTTGCGCCACTCGTCCGCGACATCCAATGCGAGCACCACGTCGGCGGCCTGAGCCAGCGTTCCGACGTTCTGTTCAAGGAAACCAAGCTGCGACACGTTGCAGGCCGGCTGCTTTCCATCCGCCCCGGTGTGGATCGCGTAGAGCGGAGTTGTGGACGATGCCTTCCAGCCGGCGGGAACCCCCTGGTGCCATCCATGCCCGCCAAATGGCTTGAGCCCGCTCAGGTCGCTGAAGTCGCCATTCACGACGCCAAGGTCAGCGGCTTGTAACATGGTCATCGGCGCCAGCAGCAGGGCGGTGAGGAGGGTGAGGGTGGGTTTCATGGATGTTCCCTTTGTTCCCGATTCGTCATTCTTCCGCTTTCGGCCCCGAGGCCAGCAGGCTGAGATCCTTGATCTGCGCCGAGACCGCGCTCAGTCCGGGCACTTCCCAGCCGATGTTCATGCTGCCGATCTTGTAGTCCGCCAGGTTGGTTGAAGAATTGCATAATCCCCGACTCCAGGCCCTTTCCAGTGCCTCCACCATCAGCGGCAGCATGTTGGTGCGGATATTCAGCCACTCCCCGGGAATGAGCCCATGTTCCGCGAACGGTTTGGTGCCGACGCTATTGATGAAGCGACCGGTTCCCAGTTTCTCGCCTTTGCGCTCATCTTCCTTTCCGGTCCCGTCGCGCATGTAGCTGGGGCTGATCACCGGATAGCGATCGTCGTAGAAGGGCACGCCGAACCACACATACTCCTCGCCGTAGCCAGGGCTCTGGTGATGCAGATTTTGCAGGGTGAAGTAGAGTTGGAATTGGGCGGCATGCTTGCCTTCGGAATACCCGCGGCCGCGTTCATGTAGATTGCGGGCGTCGCGCAGTTGGACACTGACCCGGAGCGTCATCGCTTGGCAATCGGCCAGGGAAGGCCCGGCTTTCGACAGGTGTCCGCCGGGAGCACAGATACTCTGCTCAAGCAGCAGGTGCGGCCACGGGGCTTCGGCCGAGCGATATTGATTGCTGTACTCTTCAATCGAATTCACCGCCAGGACGAAGTCCGCATCGGGGGTGCCATGACCCAGGATGAATTCCTTGAAAGCGTTCGTCCGCTTCTTCTGGCCATCAGGGAGGGTCACGGACTCGACCGAGGCGATGCTCGCCTTGCTGTAGGCTTGCATCAGTGTCCAGATGGGCGCCGCCCCTTGGTCCTGCCGGCGTAGAACGCCTTCCTCGCGGGCGCTGTAGCCGGCAGGGCCGGGATTGACCGATCTCAGCTTTACGCCGCGCTCGCCATGCGGGTCGCCGATGAGTTCGATGGAAAAAGGAACCTGGAAGTTCGGCTTTTCCGCTGCCGTGGCGCTGCCGGCGTTGGCGGCTCCCTGGGCTTCGATGGTGAAAACCAAGGCGGTGATGGCCAAGGCGGTGCCGATAGGTGATGTGCCGCGTGATTTGGAAAACGCGCCCAACCATGCTAACGGAAGTTGTTCTGACGCTCCGCGCTTCAGCAACGCGGCCAGGGGCGCGACCAGCAGGGCGGCAAAGGAAAAGCGGGAGGTCTTGTTCATGCTGGTGTTCTTCTTTGGAATCAATAGTGATTATTAGAGCCACACTTTGAGGCGATAGAAGTGCTGCGGCCCGTCGAAAGGCACGGTGATTGTCACGGTCCCGTTGGTGCCGACGAGGTTGGTAAGCCCTGGCACGCCGGACCACAGCGTGGCGGGAAGCGCGGCAGATGACTGGATGTCGTAGCGGCGCGTAAGGCCGGTGTAACCGGTGCCTGACGCCTGCCGCATGGAGAAGGTCATCCGCAAACCATTCGTAGCCAGCGTGACCGACTCCAGCTTCGGCCCGGGATTGGACGACCACGGGTCCGTGCCCAGCACGTACTCCTGCGCGTTGTTCCACAGGTCGCCGTCAGGGTTCGCGCCGTCTGCCGCCGCACCCTCGCTGGCGGTTGTGCCGAAACGACCGAACCGCCACGTTTCCTGTTGCGTCCCCACCACTGTGACCGTGAACACATCGCTCGTGGCGCGGGTGCCATCGTTAACCGTCAGGGTGATGATGGCGCTGCCCAGGCGGTTGCTTGCGGATGTAACCACGACGATGCGATTGGTGCCGGTGCCGCCGAAAGCGATGGCGGGTTGTCGGACTAGGTTGGTGTCGGACGAACTTGCGGAAAGCGTGAGATGTTGCGGCGCCGTCTCGGTATCGGAGATCGTGAAAGTGATGGCCCCGGTGCCGGCGTTGACCGGCACCATCCGGTTGGTCACATCGCTCAGCGTCGGCGGGGCGTTGGCAGCGTTGACGATGGTCGCGATTTCGTTGGAGGTGAGCGTGCGCCCGTAGAGGCGGACATCATCGAGGTTGGACTGAAATGGGAACGCGGTGCCGCTCATGCCTCCGAGCCAGAGCGTTGAGCCATTCGCGAAGTCGGTGCGAATGCCGCCCGTGGCGACAACGGTGCCGTTGCGATAGAGGGTGGCCGTGCCGGCGGCACGGTTGACGACGGCGGCGACGTGCTGCCACCGGTCTTTGGCCACCTCCCCTGCCGCGCTGAAGACGCCGGCTCCGTTAGATCCGTTGCCGGTTTCGAGCCCGAGTTTGCCGTCACCGGGATTGCCGTTGACGCCGTTCACGTAGAACCAGAAGCCGTTCGCGTTGGCATCGCCACCGGAGGTCGCGGCCACGGTCTGGCTGTTGGTCGCGCCGGAGGGCACATAAACCCACGCGGCCAGGGTAAAGGCGTCGCCCAACGGCAAAGGCGCAGTGTAGACGTGGTCGCCGCTGCCATCCAGAGCGAGGCACTGGCTGCCCTGCTTCACGGGCGCAGTGGTTAGAGCGGCCTGTTCCACGGGAGTCAGGTTCCAGCCGTGGCCCGTCACGTCGCTCCATGCCCCATCGAATGGCCATCGCGCCAGCAGTCCGTTGGTCATGTCGTCCACATTGATAGTGACGTTGCCTGTGGCCGCAAGCGCCCCGCTGCTCGACAGGGGGCCTGCGGCCAGCGCCGCGACTTCGGTCGC
>CAYOBW010000068.1:0-28317 GCA_964402115.1 uncultured Victivallales bacterium | reverse complement strand
CCGGACTCTTGCTCGCCACCCTTAACCGCCGCCCTTACTCGGATACACTTAACCGAACCGCTTACGCGCGAAGAAACGCAGAAGCGGAGTTGACGGTTGTGGGCACGAGCGCCAGACGGACGCTGCGAACGCGGTGCATGGTAGGCTCGCGAGCTCGCCACCATGACCGCGGGCGTCCTGCAAGAGGAGAGATGACTGAGACGCAAGACAAGCTTTGCGTGTACTGCCAGGAGGTCGTCGGCTCGACCGATGATCACGTGCCCCCCGCTCTGCTTTTCCCTAAGCCACGCCCAAGCGACCTGATCACCGTTCCTGCCTGCCCCCAATGCAACGCCGGATTCGAGAAAGACGAGGAGTACATTCGCGCCCTCTTTCGTTTTGGTGACGGCGGCCTTTCCGAGGCGATGACTCAGATCGGTCCCAAGGTAGACAAACAACTCCTACGTTAAGATGCCCGGGTATCATGCTGAACACATGGACATTTCTATGACCGACTTTATCACGCGGCGGGGAAAACGTTCCTGGCCAGGCATTTTCGAGTACAAGTGCAACAGAATTGAGGATCAACCAGAGAGAAGCGCCTGGATGTTCAGGTTCTATGGTCGGCATGTTCTTCTCGCATTCACAGGTCGGGCCAAAGACAAGGACATCAGAAAGGCACTGCAGAACAACAGCGTCGAGGATATCGTCGCTGGCCGCGCCGAATACCATGCCCAGGTTTCGACGCGACGGGCGGCGGGGTCTGGGTCCGGCGCGAATACGACCGGCACGTCGGGTCTTTCAAGCTGTGATCGCTCTTGCCGAAAGGTCACGTTCGTCATTACGGGCTGCGGACCGAAGAACGTACGCGCACTGGGTCTGCCGCTACGACGTCCGCTCCGTGCAGGTGTGGCTTGGCCACCGTTCCATCGAAACGACGTTCCGCTACCAGGCCTGCCTGCCCCCGCCGGTCACCAGCTCTGCCGACCCGGTCGGGCCGGCGCAGGTGATCGCCGAGATGACGAACCTGCCTGAACGGTGCCAGGCAGATTATCCACACGCCTCGTCTCGCCTCGCCCCCTTTGACCTTGTGTCGTCCTGTCTTGGCGCTACGATTGCAGGGTGAAGGCGAGGTGCCAATGCCAAGAAGGTCCAACTTGAGGCATCAGGGAGCATGAGATACCTGACAACCCGTTCCACCCTGCTGCGCGCAAGCGCAGGCAGGATGCTCTTGGCGCTGGCCATCGGCTGGCTGGCGGGAACTCCCCGGTGCTCCTTCGCCGCCGCCGCGCCCGTGCCGGATGCGGCGCTGCGGCAGGCGGTGGAGGAGGATTGGGCGCTGCAAGAGCAGCGCTGGGGACGTACGGACGATTCGCCCGCCGCCCTGCAAGCCGCTTTGGCACGTGGAACGCGGCTGTTGGACCGGTCGCGTGAGCGCTTGGCGGATGCAGCGGCGCTCGCGCTCTACAGGTCCTTGGCGGACTGGCGGCAAGGGGCCGAGGCTGCGCAGGATAGGGAGGCGACGGCGCGGCGGGCGTTGTATCGGCGCGTGCGCTGGATGACGCGCGGCCTCGCGCTGGGGCAGCCGGCCGTGTCTGGCCAGCCGCTGCTGTTCATGCAGCGGAACCGCTACATCTGCCAGATGCTCCATGAGTACATGGGCTACTTCTACGACTACGGCAACGTGGCTCCGGGCGGGGGCATCCGCGTGCTGGAACGGCCCGGGGTTTCGCTGCAGACGCGCGATGTCCTGCAGGGCCGGCTGCCGAACGGCAACTTCACCACGCTGGCGCTGTCGCATGACGCGCGCACGGTGTATTTCGCCTTTGCCGAACGCGCGGAGAAGAAGCCCGAATTCTACTCGCCGGAGCGCCGCTCTTTCCACCTGTTCAGCGTGGCGCCCGACGGGTCGCACCTCCGCCAGCTTACCAGCGGCGTCGAGGATGACTTCGATCCGTGCCCGCTGCCTGACGGCGGGGTCGCGTTCATGTCCACCCGGCGCGGTGGCTTTGCGCGCTGCAACAACGCCTGGGAGCCTTGCGCCAGCTACACCCTGCACCGCATGGATGCGGACGGCCGCAACATCCGCGTGCTGTCGGCGCATGAGACGAGCGAGTGGCATCCCTCCGTGCTGAACGACGGGCGCCTCGTTTACATCCGCTGGGACTATGTGGACCGCTCCGCGGCCAACTTCCACGGGCTGTGGACGTGCAACCCCGACGGCAGCGCCGTGGCGAGCCTGTTCGGGAACTACACGATGCGCATCAACGCCTGCTACCAGCCGCGGTCCATTCCCGGCTCGGAGAAACTGCTCTTCATCGCCGGCGCGCACCATGCCGACGTGGGCGGCTCGCTGGTGCTGCTCGATCCGCGGCGGGTGCAGTTCGACGCGCTGAGCGGCGAGGATCGGCTCGATGCGGTCGAGACGCTCACGCCGGAGGTTTGTTTTCCGGAAGCAGCCGGCTGGCCGAAAAGCTACTTCCACAGCCCGTGGCCGCTGTCGGAGGAAGGCATGCTGGTGTCGTTCAGCTTCGACCCGTTGCCGGGAATGAGTTCGGGCGAGCGTAATGACACGCGGACAGGGCTGTATTACTTCGACCGGTCAGGCAACTTGGAGCTGCTGTATCGCGATCCCGCCGTCTCCAGCATGTATCCGGTTCCGCTGGCGCCGCGGGCGCGGCCGCCGGTCGTGGCGTCGGTACTGGAAGCGGACTTGGGCGGTGAAGGCGAGTTCCTGCTGACGGACGTGCGCCGCAGTCTCTTCCCCCTGCCGGCCGGCCGCGAAATTCGCGAACTGCGGGTGTTTCAGCTCCTGCCCAAGACGCCCCCGCACAAGGCGAACGAGCCGCGCATCGGCCACGCCAATGCGGAGAACGCCCGCCTGTTGCTGGGCTCGGCGCCGGTCGAGGCCGATGGCTCGGCTTACTTCCGCGCGCCGGCGGGCAAGCCGATCTATTTCCAGGCCGTGGATGGGCAGGGCCGCGCGGTGCAGAGCATGCGGAGCGAGACGTACCTGCAACCCGGCGAGCGTCGCGGCTGCATTGGCTGCCATGAGCCGCCCGGCCGCGTAGCCGCCAGCCGGCCCCTGCTGGCGCTGCGGCGCCCGCCGTCGCGCCTGAGTCCGGGGCCGGAGGGTTCGCGCCCCATGAGCTTCCCGCTGCTGGTCCAGCCGGTCCTCGACCGGCATTGCGTCCGGTGCCACAAGGGCCAGGCAGGGCCGGGCCAGAGCAAGTTGGTCCTGACCGGCGACCAGGCGGAGGATTTCTCCCGCTCCTACCAAGGCCTGAAACCGTTCCTGCGCTGGTACGAGTGGGGCGACGCAAGCATCAGCCAGATCGCCACCCATCCAGGCTGCAGCGGTGCGGACGCAAGCCCGCTGACCAGGGTGCTCGAAGACGCCACGCACCGACCGGCGTTGCAGTGGACGGACGCGGAGCGGCGGCGGGTCTACCTCTGGCTTGACGCCAACGTCCCCTTCTACGGCGCCTACGCGCGCGAGGAACAGCTCGCGCAACGGGAAGGCGAGTCCGTGCCCGTGCCCGCGAAGCAGTGACCGGCGCAAGCGAATGGAGCGCTCACATGAGTGTACTCGGAGAAGACCTTGCGGTTGCGCTGGTCGATGACGCGTTCATCTTCAGCACGCAAGCGCAGGCGAACCCTCTTGTGCTGCCAGCTTACGCGGCAATCCAGAAGGGTACAACCCGGGTGCTGGCCTGCGGGGACGAAGCGAAGGCCATGCTTGGCCGGGAGCCTGGCAACATTTCGGTCGTCAGAGTCCTGGTCGAGGGTGTGGTCGCGGACCAGCCGTGCGCGGAATCGCTGTTTCGCTTCGGGGTGCGCAAACTGCTGGGCGGACCCTTTTTCGTTCGACGTCCGAGGGTCATTATTGCGTGTCGGAACTACGACCCCGGGAAAGGGCCGATTAAGAACATGGCGATCGCGGGCTGGGCGCGCGAGGTCTTCCTGATCGAAATGGGCATGGCGACGGCCATCGGGTTGCAGCTGGACGTGCAGAAACCTGAACTCAAAGCCGTTCTATCGATTTCCGACGACTGGTTCGAATTCGCCGTTATCTCACTGGCGGGAGTTTTGTCCGGAACAAACGGCGCCATTGGCAGCCGGGCGTTTGTGGAGGACATCCAGAACCATCTCACGCTTGTCCGTCAGTTCCGACCGGAATTTGCGGCCCTTGCTTCCCAACTGCAAGCGGGTGGCGTCAACCCGCATGCTGCGGTCGACGTGCCTGGGTGGGAAACGTGGTTGGGCCGGACTGAACAGGGCCGACTCACCGCGCAAGCGGTGTCTCGCGAAGAGCTTACGGTCGGGTTGTTGCCCTCGCTCGTGAGACTGACCGAGAGACTCAAGTCCGTCATTCGGCGCCTTCCCGACGAGAAGCAGCACCAATTGAGTCGGGCGACCATACATGCGACGGGGAGCGCGGCGAGGATTCCTGGACTGGCCCAGATGATCGCGGATCAACTCGGTCATGCGGTGACGCAGTCCCCCGCGGGATGTCATCCCTCGATTGAAGGCTGCAAGATGGTGCTGAAGGAACTGAAGTTCGTGACGAAAGTCAGGCCGACGGGCAAGTAGATGGTTCAACCCCGGTCGAAAGCGTGGCGAAGAGCGACGGGGGACAAGTCGTCGGGGCTGTGTATCGAGGCGCCGGAGGAGGAGCGGGCGCGCCGCAATGCCGTTGCCACACCTCCGGCTTGACAGAACACCCTGGGAGCGACCTCGCGAGCCGCTGACGCGTATCAGATGCAGGCGGCGGTGGCAGAACCGGACAACTCCCGCAGTTTGAGGTGAACAACGCCAGGGCTGAGGCGGTCAGGCAAACCTTGTTTCCCTTTTGCCACGGGTTTGGTATCGTATGTTCCGGTACGTTGCGATGGGGCGGATGGCGGTAGGCAGGAAGACGGGAGGGTTCGCGAATGAGGGCAACGGACGGATCGGCGACAGGCTCCCAGGGCGATCGCGCGGGGCGGCCGGCGGACCGGCCCGGAGGGTGCGGGTGCGGCCGGCGGCGCGCGCGCGTCTGGCGTGCCTTGTTGCCCGTGGCCGGTTTCGGTGCGCTGCTGTGGTTTCTCGTGCGCGTCCTGCCCAAGCCGAGCCGCGCCGCCTACCCCTGTCAGCGGGCCGCGGCGCCGCTGGCGGCCGGGTTCGTGGTCTGGCTGCTGGGGTGTCTGGCGGCGGTGCGGGGCTGGCGCCGGACGGTCAGCCTGCTGGCGCAGCGGCGGTTTGGGGCCGGCGCGCTGGCCGCGGTCGCGACGGGTGTGGTGGCTGTGGCCTGGTTCGCGTTCACGCACGAGCAGGGCGCCAGCGCCGGGGGCTGGACCCCCACCGACCCGCCGAACACGCCGGTGGGCGTGGGGCAGGGGCTTAAGCCCGGCCGGGTCGTCTGGGTCCACGATCCGGCCGCCACGGCCTGGAACGGGAGCACGGCGCCGGGGTCATACTGGTGGGCCGGTACGAACGTCAACCAGGCGGTGCTGGACCGGATGCTGTCGCAGGCGCTCTGCTGGCAGACGGGGGCGGCGAACGAGCGCGCGGCCTGGGAAGCGCTGTTCCGGCATTTCAACCGGCAGCACAGCCGCGGCGAGGCGGGCTACCGCCAGGGCGAGCGCGTGGCGATCAAGGCCAACCTCTGGTGCGCGCCGGACAGCCATACGGCCTTGGGAGCCACGGCGCAGTACACCACGCCGCAGGTCATCCGCGCCCTGCTGCGGCACCTCGTCGAGTATGCGGGCGTGACGAACCAGGCCCTGATCACGGTGGGCGACCCTTCCAACTACGTGCCCAAGTCGGTGTGGGACATCTGCCATCCGGCTTTTCCGGACGTGCGGTTCGAGGACTTCGTGGGCGGCGACGGGCGCTACCTGGCGGCGGCCGCGACCAACGCCCCGATCTTCAACTCCAACGGCAAGGGCGCCTACAGCGGAAAGACGTACGTCTGGAAGGCCATGGCGGACGCGGACTACGTCATCAACCTCGCCTGCCTCCGCGCCCACGACCGCGCCGGGGTCACCCTGAACGCGAAGAACCACTTCGGCTGCGTGTGGAAGGATTGGGGCAAGAAGTGGACCCCCATCTGCGTGGACGGCTACAACGGCTGGCACGGCTATATCCAGAGTCGCCCCGGCAAGGAGTTTCCGGTGCGCGCGATGGGAACGTACACGCCGCTGGTGGACCTGCTGGGGCACCGGCAGATGGGCGGCAAGACGCTGCTGTTCCTCGTCGACGGCCTGTACGCCGCGCACTGGCAGGGCAACGCCGCGCCCGTGCGCTGGCAGCGCCCCCCGTTCAACAACGACTGGTGCTCGTCGCTGTTCTGCGCGCAGGACGTCGTCGCGCTGGAGTCGGTGCTCGTGGACTTCATGCGGGGGGAGACGATCTACAACGAGTACGTGACGGGCACGGTGGACAACTACCTGCACGAGGCGGCGCAGGCGAACCAGCCGCCGTCGGGTACGGTCTACGACCCGGAGCACGACGGCACCCGCCTGGCGAGTCTGGGCACGCACGAACACTGGAACAATCCGGTGGACCGCCAGTACAGCCGGAACCTGGGTCTGAGCGCGGGCATCGAGCTCGTGGGTTCCGCCGCGCAGGCTTACGGCGCCGATTTCTACGTCAACGACGCGGCGGCTGACGGGGCGCTCGCGGCTGGCGCGACCGGCAACTCCGGGCTGACGCAGGCGGATCCGCTGCCGGCCGTGACGGCGGTGCTGGAGCGGTACTTCGATCTGGGGGCGGGCTGCACGGTGCACGTGGGCCCCGGGTGGTATGCCGAGCGGGTGGTGCTGACCCGCGGCAATTCCGGCCTGACGCTGGCCGGCGCCGGGGCGCGGGAGTCCTTCCTGGACGCCGGGGGCGCGGGGCGCTGCCTGACCCTGACCAACGTGACCGGCGCGCTCGTGCGCGGGCTCACCTTCACGAACGGCCTCGCGACGCTGGGCGGCGCGGTGGGGGCCTGGCAGTCCGGCTCGCGCATCGAGGCGTGCGTGCTCACGGGCAGCCGGGCTGCGGCGCAGGGCGGCGGCGCCTACGCGGACGGGCCCCTGGAACTGCGCAACTGCGTGATCGTGGCGAACGCGGCCGGGGCGGACGGCGGCGGCCTGTACGCGCGCGGCGCGGCGGCGGTTGTGCATGCGACGATCGTCAGCAACGCCGCGGCGGGACGGGCGGGCGGCCTGTTCCTGGAGAGCGGCGGACGGGCCGTGAACACGATCATCGACGGGAATGCGGCGGGTGACGGGCGCGAGTGGCTGGCGCCGGGCGCCGCGACCTTCGCTGCCTGCTGCACGCGGCCCGCGCCGTCAGCGGACAGCATCACGAACGCGCCGATCTTCCGGGGGCCGGGGTGGGGGCTGTACCGGCAGGTGACCAACTCGCCCGCCGTGGACGCCGGCGTGGCGCTGGCGGATGTGACGGAGGATCGCGACGGCTGGCCGCGGCCGCTGGATGGCAACGGCGACGGCGTGGCGCGGCCGGACATCGGGGCGTGCGAAACCTTGCACCCGTCGGCCGATTCGGACGGCGATACCCTGCTGGACGTGGACGAGTTGCGCGTGTATGCCACCAATCCGACCCGCACCGACAGCGACGCCGATGGCGCGGCTGACGGCGACGAGCTCGTCGCGGGCACGAACCCGGGCGACGGGCGCGACTGCCTGGCGATTGGCGGGGTCGCCCACGTGTCGGCCGGCGGCGGGTTGAGCCTGGCATGGTTCGGCGTGACGAGCCATCTCTACTCGGTGCTGGAGACGACCGACCCGATGCTGCCGTGGGCGCGGTGGCGGCGCGTGCCGGGATGGGACGGTGTGGCGGGCCGCAATGCGGAGATGCGTTACGAGGTGACCACGGAGGGCGCGGGCCGCCGGTACTATCGGATCGGCGTGCGCCGCGAGTAGCGCAGGGAGGATGTGAACATGCTGAGCTTTCCGGAGGTACGCTTGCGGCGGCTGCGCCGCACACCCGCGCTGCGGCGGCTGTTCGACACGCCGCTGCCGCCGCCGGCGCATTGGATCTGGCCGGCGTTCGTGGTGGACGGGCAGGGGCGGCGCGAGGCCATAGCGTCCATGCCGGGGCAGTTCCGGCTGAGCGTGGACGAGCTGCTGCGCGCGCTGGAGCCGGTCGCGGGGGACGGCATCGGCGGCGTGCTGCTGTTCGGCCAGGTGGAGGCGGGGCGCAAGGACGAGATCGGCAGCGGGGCGTACGACGACCGGCTGGCCGTGCAGCGGGCCGTGCGCGAAATCAAGCGGCACTTCCCGGGGCTGGTCGTCTGCACGGACGTCTGCCTCTGCGCCTACACGCGGCACGGCCACTGCGGGCCGGTCACGCCCGAGGGCGTGGTGGACAACGACGCGACGCTCGAGGTGCTGCGGCGGGTGGCGCTGTCGCACGCCGCTGCCGGGGCGGACGTCGTGGCCCCGAGCGCGATGATGGACGGCCAGGTCGCGGCCATACGGGGCGCGCTGGACGAGGCGGCGTTCAACCAGACGCTGATCATGAGCTACTCGACCAAGTTCGCGTCGGCCATGTACGGTCCCTTCCGCGACGCCGAGCAGTCCGCCCCGGGCAGCGGCGACCGCCGCGGCTACCAGGCGTCGCCGGGAGACGGGCGGCAGGCGCTGCGCGAATCCGCGCTGGACGAGGCGGAGGGGGCGGACATCCTGATGGTGAAGCCGGCGCTCTTCTACCTGGACGTGCTGGCGCGTCTGCGGGAGCGGACGGACCTGCCGCTGGCGGCCTACAACGTGAGCGGGGAGTACGCCATGCTGCTGGCGACGGCGGAGCGGGGGTGGGGCGACTTGCGGGGGATGGTGCGCGAGTCGCTGCAGGCCATGGCGCGGGCCGGCGCGGACCTGCTCATCACGTACTGGGCGGGGCGCTACGCGGAAATGATGAGGGACTGAAGGGTGGGACGCATGAGCGGTGGCGGAGAGGGACGGACATCGGCAGCGTGGTTCGAGCGGGCGGTGCGCGTGACGCCGGGCGGGGTGAACAGCCCGGTGCGGGCGTTTCGCGCGGTGGGCGGGACGCCGCTCTACGTCGCGGGCGGCGCGGGCGCGCACGTGCGCACGGTCGAGGGGCGCGAGCTCGTGGATTTCTGCAACTCGTGGGGGGCCATCATCCTGGGCCACGCGCATCCCGAGGTCGTGGCGGCGATTCGCGCGCAGGCGGGCCAGGGCACGACGTTCGGCATCAACACGCCGCAGGAGGTTGAGCTGGCCGAGTACCTGTGCGGCAAGGTGCCGGGGCTGGAGCGCGTGCGGCTGGTGAATTCGGGCACCGAGGCGGTCATGACCGCCGTGCGGATTGCCCGGGGGGCGACGGGGCGGCGCCGGATCCTGAAGTTCGACGGCTGCTACCACGGTCACAGCGACGGCTTGCTCGTGTCCGCCGGCAGCGGCTTGCTGACGGGCGGGCTCAGCTCCTCCGCCGGCGTTTCGCCGGCCATGGCTGCCGAGGTCTTCGTCGTGCCGTACAACGACCTGCCCGCCGTCGAGGCGGTGGTGGCGACCCACGGGGCTGAGCTGGCGGCGATCCTCGTCGAGCCGGTCGCCGGCAACATGGGGCTCGTCCAGCCCGTGCCCGGCTTCCTGGAAGGCCTGCGGCAGTGCGCCGACCGGTGCGGCGCGGCTCTGATCTTCGACGAGGTCATCACGGGCTTCCGGTTCGGCCTGACGACTTATGGCGCGCTCTGCGGCGTCACCCCCGACCTGACGACGCTGGGCAAGGTGATCGGCGGCGGGCTGCAGCTGGCGGCCGTGGGCGGGCGCGCGGCGCTGATGGACGAGCTGGCGCCGCTGGGCCGCGTATACCAGGCGGGTACCCTGTCGGGCAATCCCGTGGCCGTGGCCGCGGGGCTGGCCACGCTGCGGGTGCTCGAGCGCGAGGATCCCTATCCGCGGCTGGAAAAGCTGACGGGCCAGGCGGCCGCGTACGTCAACGAGACGGCCGCGGCGCTGGGCCTGCCGCTGCACGTGGCCTGCCTGGGCGGCGTGTTCACGCTCTTCTGCCGGACGGGGGCCGTGCGCAGCCTGGATGACGCGCGCGGGTGTGACACGACGGCCTACGCGCGGCACTTCCACCGGTTGCTGGAGGCGGGCTTCTACATGCCCCCCGCGCAGTTCGAAGTGGGCTTCGTCGGGGCGGCGCACACGGCCGCAGAGTTGGCCCGGTGGGCCGAGGCGGTGGTGGCATGAAGCGCATGACCGCCACGGTAGTTGTCATGGGCCTGCTCGTACTCCTTATGCTGGCGGGCGTGCTGCCGGCGCCCGGGGGCCAGCAGGCGGTCGTGTTCACGACGCCGGTCTTCATCGCGCTGACCGCGTGCCTGGCTGTGCTGACGCTCTACTGCGCGGCGCGGGGAGGCGGCGCCCGGCGCCGCGTCGCGTTCCTGCTCACCCACGTGGGCGTCGTCGTGATCCTCGCGGGGGCGGTGATCGGCCACCGGTGGGGCGAGCGGCACGAGGTCATGATCCCCGTGCGCGACGGCCATGTGGTCCGGACGATCCCGCTGCCCGACGGCAATTCGGTACCGCTGCCGTGCGGCCTGTCGTGCAGCCGGTTCGAGGTGACGTACTACGACCCGACGTATGACCTTTACCGCCCCGCGGCGGAAGCGGGCGGCACGGCGTACGTCAAGGTGTCGAGCCACGCGGTGCAGGCGGACGGCGTGCGCCTCGGGGCCCGGCTGGGCACGGTCGCGCGCGCCGACCTGGCGACGGCCGGGGAGGGCGGCTGGAAGGAGCAGCACGTCTTTACGAACGGGTGGGTGCTGCAGCTGTCGCCGCCCACGCCGCGGATGTTTGCCGCGGACGTGGCTTTCCACGCGGGCGATGGCGTGCCCGCGCCGCGCCGGCTGGCGGTGAACAAGCCGCTGACGTTCGCGGGGTGGCGGTTCTACCTGATGTCGTATGACCGCGAGGCCGAGCGGTACGTCGTGCTGACGGCGCGGCGGGACCCGGGGCGGCGCCTGGTCGTGGCGGGAATCTGGATGCTGCTGGCGGGGACGGCGCTGCTGGGCGTGCCGCGGCTGCGTGCCGCGGGGGCGGGAGGTGCCCCGTGACAGTCACTGACGCACTGTTGCGCGCGCTGCTGATGGTGGGGGCGGGGACCTTCCTGGTCGCCTGGCTCGTGCTGTGGCGGCGGTGGCGCGGGGGGTTCGCGTGGTTCGGCGCCGCGTGGCTGCTTTGCGCGGGGCTGATCGGCTACAACGGCCTGGTGGCGGGCGAGCCGCCCCTGGGGAACATGTATCACGTGCAGGTCTTCCTGGCGGTCTGCTTCCTGCCGGTGTGCGGCTGGCTGGCGTGGCGCGAAGGCCTGGGCTGGGCCGGGCACTACTTCGCCTTCACGTCCGCGATGCCGTTGATCGGCGCCTGCTTCATGGAGCGCGATGTCGTGTGGCGGCGCATGCCGGCGCTGCAGTCGGGCTGGTTCGTGCCGCACGTCACGGCCTACATGGTCTCCTACTCGCTGGCCGCCGTGGCCTTCGCGCTGCTCGTGGTGCGACTGGTGCTGTCGTGGCGGGAGGGCGCCGATGTGGCGCGGCACGAGCGCGCCGGTTACGCCGTGCTGCGCCTCGCGTTTCCGCTGATGACCTTCGGCATGCTTTCCGGCGCGCTCTGGGCCGACGAGGCGTGGGGTGTCTACTGGTCGTGGGACCCCAAGGAGACGTGGTCCCTGATCACCTGGCTGCTGTACCTGGTCTACTTCCACTGCCGGAGCGGCGGCGCGCTGCGCCGGTTCGCGGACTGGGCGCAGGGGCTGGCTTTCGCGGCGCTGCTGACCACGTTCCTGCTCGTGAACCTGCTGCCGAAGCTATCGAGCGCGCTGCACAGCTACGCGACGCAGTAGGCAGGCGCGCCGGCTGGCTTTCCAGCGGGAGAGATTGCATCCGGTGGGCGCTGGCCAAGGGAGGAGACAGCCATGTTGCACGATCCGAGTCACTACGAGCAGCCCGCGCCGGCGCGGGAAATCGTGTTGGGCGAAAAGGACCGGACGGTACTGCGGCGCCTGGCGGGTGAAGTGGCCGCCGTGGCCGCCCTGCCGGTCCAGCGCGAGAAGGCGGCGCTCTGGCGGCGGCTGAACGACCTGCAGTCGGCGCGGCCCATGGTCTGGATCAACGAGATCCCCTGGCACGAGATGAACGTCGACGACGAGCTGACGCTGCAGTGCGCCGATCCCTGGGCGCGCGACCAGGAGCGCGCGCTGCGCCGCCTGCTCTACCAGTGGCGCCACCTGCCCGGCGACATGGTGGTGAGCGACTACCTGCCGTGCCGGCTGGCGATTCACAGCACCGACTTCGGGATCATCGAGGAGGTCGAGGTGGTGCGGACCGACGCGGAGAGCGACATCGTCTCCCGCCATTTCCACAAGCAGATCAACGACGTCTCCGACCTCGACAAGATCCGTCTGCCGGTCGTCACGCACAACGCCGAGGCGACCGCCTGCGCGTACCAGGCCATGCAGGCGCTCTACGGCGACATCCTGCCGGTGCGGCTGGAGGGCCAGACGCACATCTGGTACACGCCGTGGGACTACCTGATCCGCTGGTGGGGCATCGAGGAGGCCATGGTGGACATGTACGAGCGGCCGGAGCTCGTGCACGCCGGCGTCGAGCGCATGGTGGACGCCTGGATGGTCGAGCTGGACCAGTTCGTGGCCCTCAACGCCCTGGCGCTGGACGCGAACAACACGCGCATCGGCTCCGGCGGCTACGGCTACGTCTCGGCGCTGCCGGGCCAGCCGTGCGATCCCGCCGCCGTGCGCCCGCACAACATGTGGGGCTGTTCCAACGCGCAGATCTTCTCCGAGGTTTCGCCCGAGTTCCACTGGGAATTCGCGCTCAAGCATGACCTGCGCTGGCTGGCGCGCTGGGGCCTGACCTACTACGGCTGCTGCGAGCCGTTGGACGGCAAGGTGGAGCTGCTGCGGCGCATCCCGAACCTGCGGAAGATCTCGGCCAGCCCGTGGTGCAAGCCGGCGCGCGTGGCGGAGCAGATGGGGCGCGACTACGTGATCAGCCACAAGCCCAGCCCGGCGATTCTCGCCGGCGACGAGTGGCGCCCGGCCCAGGCGCGGCAGGCCCTGCGCGCGTTCCTGGACGCGACCCGCGGCTGCCACGTGGAGCTGATCATGAAGGATGTCTCCACCGTGCGCCGCCAGCCCCAGCGCCTCTGGGAGTGGGCCGCCATCGCCATGGAGGAGGTCGGGGCCGCCTAACCGACTTCTAACAATACAGGGCTTCAAGTTCCCCCTGCCTTGGGGTATGGTGTCGGTGGTGTCCGTGGTTGCCTTACGTCCGAGGCGGTGGCTCATGTCGAAGAAACACATATTCGCGGTAGAGGATGAGGAAGACATCTTGGAACTCCTGCGCTATCACCTGACGCGGGAGGGGTTTGCCGTGACGACGGCCACGAATGGCGAGGATGCGGTGAAGGCCATTTCCCGCAACATTCCCGACCTCGTCCTGCTGGATCTGATGTTGCCGGAACTGGACGGGCTGGAAGTGTGCCGGATGCTCAAGAAGGACGCCAGGACGGCCGCGATTCCGATTGTGATGGTTTCGGCCAAGGGCGAGGAGTCCGACATTGTGAGCGGGCTCGAACTTGGGGCTGACGACTACGTGACGAAGCCCTTCAGCATGAAGGTGCTGATCTCCCGGGTGCGGGCCGTCCTGCGCCGTCGGCACGATCCTCCGGGGGACAAGGACGGCATTCTCCGCGTGCTCGATCTCGTGATCAACCCCGGGCGGCACGAGGTCCTGATCAAGGGCAAGCCGGTGGAGATGACCTTCTCGGAGCTGCGGATTCTGCACTTCCTCGCGAGCCGGCCGGGCTGGGTCATGACGCGGGAGCAGATCGTGGACGCCGTCAGGGGTGAAGACTACGCCGTCACGGATCGCGCGGTGGACGTGCAGATCGTCGGGATCCGGCGCAAGCTCGGCACGCGGGCCGACTACATCGAAACCGTGCGGGGTGTTGGCTACCGCTTCAAGGAACGGGAGTAAGCGCCCATGCGGCTGCTGTGGCGCATCTACCTCTCCTTCTTTGCCAGCATGCTGGTTGCGCTGGTGATGACGGCCTCGTTCGCGAACCACTCGCTGCGCAGCTTCTATAAGGAGCAGGTTGCGGCCGACCTGCTGACGCGGGCCAACATCCTGGCGAGCGAACTCGGTGTCGACGCTCAGGACCGGGAGGCGGCGGAGATCGACCGGCAGTGCAAGGAATTCGGCCGCCTCGCGCAAACGCGGGCCACATGGATCCTCCCGGACGGCCGCGTGGTCGGCGATTCCGATCAGGATCCGGCGAAGATGGAGAACCATGGGAGCCGGCCCGAGATTGCCGAGGCCCTGGCCGGACGGACCGGCAGGTCGGTGCGCTTCAGCGATACAATCGGGCGCACCTTGATGTACCTGGCCATTCCGGTGCGGCGAGACGGCGCGGTGGTGGCGGTGGCCAGGACCTCGGTGCCGCTGTCGGTCATCGACTGGACTCTGCAGAACGCTTACCTGCACGTTTCGCTTGGCATTGCAGCGGTGGCGCTGCTGTTTGCGGGAGTGACCTTCTACCTGGCCCGACGCATCAGCCGTCCCCTGGCCGACATGCGGCTTACGGCTGCCCGGCTTGCTGAAGGCGACCTGGGTGCGCGCGTCGCGCTGCCCGAGGGGGAGGAAATGCAGTCCCTGGCCCGGACCCTGAACCAGATGGCCATGCAGCTGGGCGAACGGATGGAGACGATCACCCGGCAGCGCGACCAGCAGCGGGCGGTCTTCAGCAGCATGGTTGAGGGCGTTCTGGCCGTGGACGGCGATGGGCGCATCCTGGAGCTGAACGGGGCGGCGGCGCGCCTGCTGGAACTGGTGCCCGACCGGGTCCGGGGGCGCAGCATCGTGGAAACCGTGCGCAATCCGGACCTGCAGAACTTCATCGCCGCCACGCTCGCCGCGGGCGGTCCGGCGGAATGCGAAATCGTGCTTAACGGCAACGTGGAGCGCTTCCTGAACCTGCATGGCACGGCGCTGGCTGACTCGGCCGGCCGGCGGCTGGGCGTCCTGGTCGTCCTCAACGACGTCACCCGGCTGAAGCGGCTGGAGACCGTACGGCAGGATTTTGTGGCCAACGTGTCCCACGAGCTGCGCACGCCCATCACGGCCTTGCGGGGCTGCGTGGAGACGCTTTCCGACCGCGGCGAGCGGAGCCCGGACGAGGAGGGGCGGTTCATCGCGATGATGGGGCGGCAGGTCGAGCGCTTGAACGCCATCGTGGAGGACTTGCTGAGCCTGTCGCGGATCGAGCATGACGCGCAGCACAAGCGCATTCCCCTGGAGCCGTGGCCTGTGCGCGACGTGCTGGGCCGGGCGGCACAGGCGTGTGCGAAGGCGGCGGAGGCCCGGCGCATCACTGTCGTGGTGGCATGCGCGGGGGACGTGACTGCCCCGCTCAACGCCACGCTTCTGGAACAGGCCGTGGCGAACCTGATCGACAACGCCGTCAAGTATAGCGGGGAAGGCACGCGGGTCGAGGTGAGCGCGACGGCACAAGACGACGACGTCCTCATCCGCGTGACGGACCAGGGCCCCGGCATCGAGAAGAAGCACTTGTTGCGGATCTTCGAGCGTTTCTACCGCGTGGACCAGGCCCGCAGTCGGGCGCTCGGCGGGACCGGCCTCGGTCTTGCCATCGTGAAGCACATCGTGCTGGCCCATCGCGGCGCCGTCACCGCCGCAAGCACGCCGGGGCAGGGCAGCACGTTCACGATTCGCATTCCCAGAAGCTGAACGTTTCCGGCTCCGCTGCCCGCGCAGCGTTCCGCGGCTTCGCGAACGCCCCTGACCGAATCCTAACAGCACCCTCATGCGGGCGTAATCGGCGTGGTTTGTACTGTACGCATGACACATCAAGCAAAAGATGAAGACCGCCAGGGGGGCGGGGAGGTGCGCGTGAGGGAAAGAGGTTACATCTTCGTGGATGACGGGTACCCGGAAGCAGCCGATTACGAGAACAACTACATCACCTACGACCGGCGGCAGCCGGGAAGCTATGACGATGCCTTGCGGCAAGCGTCGGGCCACCGCGCGAACGCTGCGGCGCCTGGCGCGCGCGCGCGCGGCAATCCGCCGCGAACGGTTCGGCTGGTTCGTTCTGACCGATTTCTAACAGTGCCCTCATACGGCTTCAACTCCCTGCTGTTCAACTGCTGATGTTTCGAACGGCAAGTAGCAACAAGCGGGTGCGCAAACAGAAAGGAAATAGGGTATGGGTATGCGAATGATGACGGTAACAGCGGGCAATGTGTGGGCGGTGACGTGTGCCGGCCTGCTGAGCGTGGCGCAAACGGCTGCTCCGCAGGGAGGCGGCGCGGCGGCGGCTCCGGCTCCGGCGCCGAAGACCTGGGTGGACAACATCACGCTCAAGGGCGACCTGCGCTATCGCTACGAGAGCATCAACGACGACTCGAAGCTGGACGCGAACAAGGAAACCTACACGCGCCAGCGCGACCGCATCCGCGCCCGCCTGGGCGCGGAAGGCAAGGCCAACGACAACCTGAAAGTCGGGATCGAGTTCTCGACGGGGCAGGCGGACCCGGTCTCCGGGAACCAGTCGCTGGGCGACGGTTTCGGGAAGAAGGAGTTCAGACTCAACCTGGCCTACATGGACTACAACTTCCTCGGGGACAACCCGAACGAGGTGCATGCCATTGCGGGAAAGATGAAGAACCCGTTTATCACCATGCCGGACGATCTCGTCTGGGACGGCGACCTGACGCCGGAGGGCGTGGCCGTGAAGAGCCAGCTCGGCGGCGGGTTCGCCACGCTGCTGGCGAACGGCGGTTACCTGTGGGTGCAGGAGCGTTCCGACAAGGACGACCTGATGCTCTACGCCGGGCAGGCGGCCGGGAAGTTGCAGTTTGCGCCGGAACTCAGCCTGACGATCGGGGCGAGCTACTACGGCTACCAGGGCCTGCAGGGGGCTGACGTGATCGACTGGGAGGCCAAGAACAACGCCTACGGTAACAGCACGACTAAGGGGACGCGGAGCGGGAGCGTCACGAACAAGGCGTGGGCCACTGACTTCACGCCGGTAGTCTATTTCGCGCAGCTCGAGTACTGGGTGCTCGACCGGCCGCTCTCGTTCTACGCGCAGGAGTTGAGCAACACGGACGCGGACAAGTACGACCACGGGCGCCTGTACGGGGTTACCTACGGCAAGGCGAAGAACCCGAAGACGTTCGAAGTGGGCTACAGCTACGCCGAGCTGGAGAAGGACGCCACGGTTGGCATGTTCACCGACTCCGACCGCTGGGGCGGTGGCACGAACGGCGAAGGGCACAAGTTCTCTGGCCGTTACCAGATCATGAAGAACCTCCAGGCGGGTGTCACCTACTTCCTCGACGATAAGACGATCGACGATCCGAAGAAGACGAAGGACTACGACCGCCTGCAGGTTGACTTGGTGGCTTCGTTCTGAGGCGGGAGGCACGCATTGACAAACACGCAACGAAAGAGACGCAAGGAGACAAGATCATGAAGAAGACCATGAGCATGTTGGCAGCCCTGGGGCTGGGAGCGAGTGTGGCGGCGGCTGGCGACCCGAACCGGATCGTGGTGGATGGATCCACGACGGTCGGGCCGATCGCCAAGGCCTTCGCGGAGTACTACATGGGCAAGCACCCGGAGGTGAACATCTCCGTCAGCGAGTCCGGCAGCGGCAACGGCGCGAAGAGCCTGATCAACGCGGCCTGCGACGTAGCCACCATGTCCCGTCCGATGAAGAACTCCGAGATGAATGCCGCGAAGGAGGCGGGTGTGCTGGCGATCGAATGCATTGTGGCGATGGATGGCATCGCCCTCGTGGTGCATCCGAGCAATCCAGTCGGGAAGCTGACCCTGGAACAGATCCGGGGCATTTACACCGGCAAGATCCGTAACTGGAAGGAGCTCGGCGGCCCGGATCAGGGACTCGTGGTGATCAGCCGCGACACGAACAGCGGCACGTACGAGAGCTTCGAGACGCTGGTGATGAACAAGGAGAAGATGACGGACCGCACCGAGTACGTCGGCAGCAACGGCGCCATCCGGCAGCGCGTGCTGAGCACGCCGGCAGCCATCGGCTATGTCGGGCTGGCGTTCATCGAGGGCGTGAAGCCGCTGCTGGTGAATGGCATTGAAGTGACCCCGGAGACGGTGGTGAAGAAGACCTATCCGATTGCCCGACCGCTGTACATGTACACCAACGGCCGCCCGAAGGCGGGCACGCCGCTGGCCGGTTTCATGGCGCTCAGCGCGACAGCAGAAGGCAAGCGGATGGTGGAGGATACGGGCTTCGTACCGTTGCCTTAAGGCTGGCTTAGCCACAGGTTGAGAACCGGTCGGTCCGCGGTGGCGGGCCGGCCGGATCGGCTGGCAGCAAGGATGGCCACCGGAAGGGGATGCCTCGGACATGGACGCCACGGCCACACAGGTGCAGGCTGTTTCCACGCCGCGCTCGATCCTGCTGACGGATCGGGCGCAGTGGCGGCAGCGCCTGCTGACGGGCCTGGGGCAGGGGCTGTTGCTGGCAGTGACCTCGTTGTCCATGGTGGCCGTCGTCTTCATCTTCTACTTCATTGCGCGCGATGCGCTGCCGTTCTTCCGCCTGCAGGGCGCGCGCGAGTTCTTCACGAGCACGCACTGGTATCCCTCGGCCGCCGCGCCGGAGTTCGGTGCGCTGGCCATGTTCGTCGGGACGGGGCTGGTTACGCTGGGCGCCCTGGTTGTGGCGGTGCCGATGGGCGTCGTGGCCGCGCTCTGTCTCAGCGATATGATGCCGTTCGGTTTGCGGCAACTGGTCAAGCCGGTGATCGAGCTGCTGGCTGCGATTCCCTCGGTCGCCTATGGGTTCTTCGCCCTGGTCGTGCTGGCGCCGTTGCTGCAGGAGCGTGGCGGGCATCTGCTCGGCGTGGCGGTGTGGGTCATCGGGCTGCCACTGGCGTTTCTGGCGGCGCTGGTGGCCAGCGATGGGCTGGCCGGCAATTTGGAGGGCGGGCGGCGGCACGCGGCGCGCGCGGTGCTGCTGACGGTCATGGGCGCGGGCGCGTGCTACGGGCTTTTCACTCTGGGTCAGGCCGCCGCGGGCTTGACGATCGGGAGCGGCACCAACGCGCTCAACGTCGCGCTCATCCTGGGCGTGATGGCGCTGCCGACTGTCGTAAGCGTTTCCGAGGACGCCCTCCAGGCCGTGGGTCGGGAGTTGCGGGAGGGCAGCTACGCGCTGGGCGCCACGCGGGCGGAGACGCTGTTGCGGACCGTCCTGCCCGCCGCCAGCAGCGGCATCCTGGCGGCGGCCATCCTCGGCGTGATGCGGGCCGTGGGCGAGACCATGGTGGTTTGGATGGCATCCGGCAACGCGGCCCGGATTCCCGTGCCCTGGTACAACCTGCTGGAGCCGGTGCGCACACTGACCGCGACCATCGCCGGCGACATGGGCGAGGCGGACCACGTGACCGGTTCGTCGCGCTACCATGTGCTGTTTGCCATGGCGCTGTGTCTCCTTCTGTTCTCGTTCGTCTGCAATCTGGCCAGCGAGTGGGTGATGCGCCGGACACGGCGCCGGATGAAAGGCTGAACCGATGCGGCGGCAGACCCGGCAACTTCTGGATCGCTCCTTCACCGTCAGCGGGGTGCTGGCGGTGGTGCTCATGGCGGCGGCCCTGACGCTGCTGCTCGGGCCGATCTTTGTGCGCGGCGTGGGCGCGATCGTGTTCACGGGCACCGTGGAGCATCGGCGCCTGCTGCTGGAGCGCTTCGAGCGGGGGCCGCGCGCGCGCCTCGAGGCCGAGATCGCTGCCGCGCGCGAGGCCTCCGCCCCCGTTTACCGGATGCTGGAGGCGTTCGAGGCCGAACTCAACGCGGGGGCCGCGGCCCGCCGTCGGCAGTTCCTGCCCCGGCTGCGCGAGCTGAAGAAGGAGGTCTTCACCCTGCTGGGGCCGGACCCGACCGGGATGCGGCCGATCCTGATGCGAGACCAATACGGCCAGACTCGCTGGGAGCGGGCGCAGCTGAAGCTGGCTCGCGTGCTGCAGCGCGAGGAGTGGGACTACACGGATACCAGCCGCGCCGGCGTGCGCGTGCTCAAGCCCCGCGGCGCCGACTTCGCGGGCACGTCCCTCGAACCCCTGTTTCCCTACCTCGAGCAGAACCTGGCGCGCATGCTGCAGCCACGGCGCACGGTGTACTGGCAGTTCTTCACCGATGTCTCTTTCGACTCGCACTTCTTCGGCGGCATCTGGCCGGAGGTGCTGGGCACGTTCTACCTGACCGTGGGCGCCATGGTCTTCGCCATTCCGATGGGCGTGATCGCGGCGATCTACCTGACCGAGTATGCGGCGGAGAACCGCTTCGTGAGCCTGCTGCGCACCTTCATCAGCACCCTCTCGGGCGTGCCCAGCATCGTCTTCGGCCTGTTTGGGTTGGCGTTCTTCATCAACACGCTGCGCGTGTCGCCGGCGAAGAGCGTGCTGGCGGGGTCGCTGACGCTGGCGCTCATGATTCTCCCGACCGTCATTCGCGCCGCCGAGGAGGCGATTCGGGCCGTGCCGCAGACTTACAAGGAGGCGGCGCTCAGCCTCGGCGCGGGGCGCTGGCATACCGTCTGCACCGTGATCCTGCCGGCGGCCCTGCCCGGCATTCTGACCGGCATCGTGATCAGCATGGGACGCGCCGCGGGCGAGACCGCGCCGATCATCTTCACGGCAGCCGTCAGCGTGGGCCAGCCCCTGGGCCTGCGGCAGCTCTTCAGCCAGCCTACCCCTGCGCTTTCCTGGAACATTTACAACCTCGCGACCGAGCACGAGGCCGTGGACGAAATCCGGCATGTGCAGTACGGGTTGGTCCTGACGCTTGTGGCTCTTGTGTTGGCGCTGAATCTGGCGGCGATCGTGCTGCGCGCGCAGGTCGCCAAACGGTTGAGGGGCTAGGACATGGAGGAATCGACCATGGTGTCGTCGGAGATTACGCTGGAATTATGGCGCAGGCTGGCCGCTGCATCCGGCCCGGCCGAAGCCGTTGCGCCGGTCACGCAAGCGCCTTCCGCCGAACCGGTCGTCTCCGTGGCGACGCCGCCGCCGGTACGCGCCGCGGCTGCGGTCGTTGCCGGAGCCGCCCATATCGAAACCAAGGATTTCTCCGTGTTCTACCGGTCCAACGAGGCGGTCAAGCGGGTCAACCTGGCCATTCCGCGCGGTGCGGTGACGGCGATCATCGGCCCCAGTGGCTGCGGCAAGAGCACGCTGCTCCGTGCGATCAACCGCATGAATGACCTCGTGCCGGGGTGTCGCACGGGCGGCCAGTTGCTGTTCGACGGTCAGGACGTGTGCAGCCGCCAGGTGGATGTCGTCGCGCTGCGCGAGCGCGTGGGTATGGTCTTCCAGAAACCCAACCCATTTCCAAAGAGCATTTTCGACAACGTGGCCTACGGTCCGCGGCTGCACAGACGTTGCAGCGGGGGCGAACTGGCCGCGGTTGTGGAGCGGAGCCTGACGGACGCCGGCCTGTGGGAGGAAGTCCGGCACCGCCTGAACCAGAACGCGCTGGGGCTTTCGGGGGGCCAGCAGCAGCGGCTCTGCATCGCGCGGGCGCTGGCCGTCAACCCCGAGATCCTGCTGATGGATGAACCCACGTCGGCCCTGGACCCGCGCGCCACCCTGCGCATCGAGGATTTGATCGACGAACTGCGCGGCAAGTATACGATCATCATCGTCACCCACAACATGCAGCAGGCGGCCCGGGTATCCGACTTCACCGCGTTCATGTACGAGGGTGTTCTGATCGAATTCGGGGTAACCCGCGAGTTGTTCACGAAGCCAAAGTGGCAGCAAACCGAGGACTACATCACCGGCCGGTTCGGCTGAGGTTGCCGGCTGGCCGGATTCCAAGCCGGAAGGAGCGGACACGCGTGAGAGTGCATTTGCAGCGGGACATGGACCGGTTGACGCAGCGCATGCTGGCGCTGAGCGCCGAGGTGGAGAGCGATGTGCGATCCGCCGTTCGCGCGGTTGAGCAGCGGGACGGGGAACTGGCCCGCAAGGTCATCGAACGCGAGGTGCGGACGAACGCCATGGAAGTGGACGTGGAAGACGACTGCCTCAAGATCCTGGCCCTGCATCAGCCCGTGGCCGCGGATTTGCGCTACATCATTTCCGTCCTGAAGATCAACCAGGACCTTGAGCGCATCGGTGACCTTTCCGTGCACATTGCCGAACGCGGGTTGCTGCTCTGTGACCAGCCGCCGGTCAACCTGCCTTTTCGACTCGGGGAGATGGCCGACAAGGCCCAGGTTCTGCTGAAGCGGGTGTTGGATGCCTTTGTCAACCTGGACGTGGCAGCGGCCCGGCAGGTGCGCACCGCGGACAGCGAGATCGACGCGATCAACCGCGAGACTTACCAGCAGGTCAAGAAGGCCATTGTCGAGAACCCTGCATCCTTCGAGCCCTTGCTCCAGATCATGCACATCGCCAGGCACCTCGAGCGGATTGCGGACCACGCGACGAATATCGCCGAGGACCTGATCTACCTGATCGAAGGTCGGATCGTGCGGCACACGCACGAGACAACGACAGCCTCATAGCGCGCCCCCATTGCTCACGGCTCGGCATGAACCTCTGAATTCTGACTTCTGAATTCTGCCCCCGCCCACAACGCGCTTGCCTTGCGCCCGCAAAGGTGGACAATCGCCCGAGTCCGCCCCTCCCGGTGACGATGCGCGTCGCCTGGCGCGGGGAACGGCACACGGGGGCGCAGACACGATGAAACACGGCTGGATGGCGGCGACGGTGGCGGGTTTGGCGGCAGTGCTGGGCGCGGGCGCGGGGACGGGCGCGGAGGCGTTGCGCATCGGGAACGATTCCCTGGCGGTGCAGTATCAGCCCGACGACGGGAAGCTGACGCTGGAGAGCGTGCCGCCAGGCCGTGTCTTCGTGCCGCGCGCACGCTTGAGCGGCAGCAACGGCGTGGCCCGGGTGAGCAAGGTCGAGCACGCGGTCCTGGGCAGCGGGCAGCAGTTGGAGGTGACGTATTCGAACGGCTGCAGCGATCGCGTGCTGTTGTTCAAAGGGGTCCCGTTCGCCTTCATCCAGCCGGTCTTCCTGAACCGGGGCGCGCAGGCGACGAACGTGGTTGTGGCGCACCCGTTCAGCGGCACGTTGGACACAGGGGTGCCGGCCGCGACGTTGAAGGCGTGGGGCACGGCGGGACTGACCGCTGTCGACAAGCATCCCGGGAGCTATGTCTTCCTGGCGCTGGCCGATCCCGCGACGCGGGCGGGCGTGGTGGGGGCATGGCTGACGCACGACCGGGGCTCCGGCGTGGTTTTCTCCGGCTGCGAGGGCGAGCGCGCCACGCTGCGGGCGCAGCTTGACTACGGGCGGCTGCTGGTGCCGCCCGGCCGGAGCGCCGAGGGCGAGCTGTTCGCGCTGGGCTATTTCGCGGATGTCCGGCTGGGGCTGGAGCAATGGGCCGACCTCGTGGCGCGCCAGTACCGCATCCGCCTGCCCCCGCAGGTGGACGGCTACTGCACCTGGTACAGCAGCCCCCATGGCGGGGCGGCGGACGAGAAGAGCGTCGTCGAATTGGCCGCCTTCGCCGCGCGCGAACTGCAGCCGTTCGGCTTCCGGTTCGTGCAGATCGACGACAAGTGGCAGGATGGCCAGGCGAAGAACGGCCCGGACAAGGTGTTCATCCGCCACAAGGCAACGGGGCCCTACCCGCACGGGATGGAGGCGCCCGCGCGCCGTATCCGCGAGCTGGGCCTGATGCCCGGCCTCTGGTTCATGCCCTTCGCGGGCGATCACGCGGACCCCTTCTTCGCCGACAAGCAGGGGTGGTTCGCGCACAGCGCCGACGGGAAGCCCTACGAGACCCCGTGGGGCGGCACGGCCATGGATATGACCCATCCGGACGCCCGCGCCTATCTGGGCAGCGTCGTGAAGCAGATCGCCCACGACTGGGGCTACACCTACTTCAAGATGGACGGCATGTGGATGGGTACGGCGACGAAGCAGATCTACGTCAACGACGGCTACCGGGGCGGGGACGACCTGGGCGTGCCGGTCGTGCGCGATCCGTCCCTGACGCCGATCGAGGCGTACCGCAGCGGGCTGCGGCTGATTCGCGAACAGGCGGGCACGAACGTGTTTATCCTGGGCTGTTGCGTTTCGCAGAACATGCGCTCCTTCGGCGGCACGTTCGGACTCGTGGACGCCATGCGGATCGGCCCCGACAACGGCGCGAACGTCGAAGGGCTCAAGCGCGGGCCGTGGACCGGCTCGAACCGCTACTTCCTCAACGGGCGCGTCTGGTACAACGATCCGGACCCGGTCTACGTACGCCCCGGCCTCCCGCTGGAGGCGGCGCGGCTGATCTGCTCCTGGGTGGGGTTGAGCGGGCAGCTGCATGCCAGCAGCGAATGGCTGCCCGGCCTGCCGCCTGAGCGGCTGGAGCTGCTGAAGCGCGTTCTGCCGAGCCACGGTCGCGTGGCGCGGCCCGTGGATGTGCTGGAGACCGACATCGCGCGCCTCTGGCTGCTGACGGACGCCCGCGGCGGGGCGCCGGTACACCTGGTCGGGGTGTTCAACTGGGAAGCGAATGCGCCGCTGACCCTGGCGTATCCGCTGGCGCGGCTGGGGCTCGACGCCGCGACCACGTACGTGGGCTTCGATTTCTGGGCTGACCGGTTCGTGCCTCCGTTCGAGGGGACGCTGACGGGCACGCTACCCCCGTTCACCTGCCGGATGCTGGCGCTGCGGCCCGTGGCCGACCGCCCGCAGGTGGTCAGCACCTCGCGGCACGTGACGCAGGGGCTCGTTGACCTGGAAGGCGAGGCGTGGGACGCGCGCAAGGGGGAGCTGTCGGGCACGAGCCGCGTGGTGGGCGGCGACCGCTACGAGCTGCGCATCGTGGTGTCGACCGGGGCGCGTTCCTGGCAGGCCGAGAGCGGCAAGGCCGGTGAGGCGCCGCTGGAAATCAAGCAGCAGGGGCCGCAGATCCGGGCGGCATTCACGCCGGCCACGTCCGGGACGGTGACGTGGCGCGTGACGTTCGCCAGCCGGCCCGTGGAAAGCGGGGCGGTGCGACCGCCGACCGGGTTGCGGGCCGAGGCGAGCTACAGCCGCGTGCGGCTGAGCTGGGACGCCGACGACGCGGTGGCTTATCGCGTCACGCGCAGCGATGGCACGAACTGGACAACGAGCACGGCCGGGTTTACCGACGCCGCTCCGCTGCGCGGTGTCGCCAGCCGCTACCAGGTGGCTGCGCGCGGGTGGGACGGGAAGTGGTCGGGGACGGCTGACGTGAGCGTGCAGGTTCCGGCGCGGCTTGTCAGGCCGCCGGCGCCGCCCGCGCCCGACGTGCAGCTTTCGGCCCTGAAGCCGGTGCGGGCGGAGACGGGCTGGGGATCGGTTCGCGTGGATACCTCCTGCGCCGGGAACCCGCTGACGCTCGACGGGAAGCGCTACGCGAAAGGTGTCGGCGTGCATGCCCGCTCGCTGCTGGTCTATGCCGTGCCGGCCGGCATGAAGCGTTTCGTAGCCGTCGTCGGCCTGGATGACGAGGAGAAGAGCGACGATCGGGCCAGCATCGTCATGAAGGTGTTTGCGGACGTGAAGGAGATGGGCGAGCCGCCGGCGCTGTTGGCGGAGACACCGGCCCTGGGCAACGAGACGCTGCGGAGCTGGTGCGTCGACGTGCCCCTGAGCGACCGCGTGAAGGAGCTGCGGCTCGTGGTCGAGGACGCCGACGACGGCATCGCCTGCGATCACGCCGACTGGGCGGAGGCGGGCTTCCGGAAGGAGTGATCCGGAAGACCTACTGCCCCAGCAACAGCGCCGCGTCGATGAACTGGCCGCCGCCATCCTGGTTCGTGTGGATGGCGATCAGGTTCTTGCCCGGCTTCAGGGCGCGCTTGACGGCTTCCGTCACGTTGACGCCTTCGTACGCGTCGTTCCAGCCGGCGCGTTTCCAGATGGACTGGCCGTTGACGAAGACTTGCGTGTCGTTGTCGAAGTGGATGATCAGCAGGGCGGAGGTGAAGGGCTGGCCGTCGTAGGCAACCTCCTGCCGCAACCAGATGTCCTTGCCGTTCCACGCGGTCTTGACGCCGGACTTGCCTGCGCCGAAGGGCGCCGGGGCGACCTTCCAGGCGCCGTCGTCGAACGCCGGCTGCGTCCAGTCGTTGGCGGGCTTGGTCTCCATGACGCACTTCCAGGGCTTGGCGAGCTCGCCGTCCGGCGCCGCTCCCAGGAGCACGCGCCAGTTCAGGTTCGGCTGGGTGGCCGGGGCCGGGGTCGGCGCCGGGGCGGGTGCTTTTACGGGTTCGATCGGCGGGTTGCGCTCGTACGCCGCCTCGCGCGCTTGCGCCTGCTTCAGGCGCGCCAGGTCGAACTTCGGCTTCCGGTCGTAGAAGTAGACGCCGTTCTGCTCCTGCTCGATGTCGGTCAGCTGCGTGTAGCAGTAGCCGAAGAGGAAGCGGTTATCGAGCTGGGCGTCGCAGAGGCCCTTGAAGCGCTCGTAGAACTCCTCCTCCGTCTTGGGCCCCTGTCCGTAGCCCCAGCCTCCCTGCAGCGACCAGCCGATGCCGCCGAATTCGCTGACGAAGAAGGGCATCCGAGTGCTCAGGGGATCCGCTCCGCCGCGGCGCGGAGCCGACTGGCCATAGCGTGCGGGCATGACCGGCGCGGGCTGTTCGGGCGCCAGCTCGGCGCCCATACGCTCCGCCCACCGGTTGCGAAAGCTCTCGGGGTTCTGGTCGTAGTCGTGGGCGTCCAGCACGACGGGGTTCGTGACCGTGTGCACCCAGCCGCTGGATTCGATGAGGGGGCGGGTGGGATCGAGGCGCCGGGTGAGCGCAAACACCTCCTGCTGCAGCGGGCCCGCGTCGCCCGGCGACTCGTTGAACGGGCACCAGCCGACGATGGAGGGATGGTTGAAGTCGCGCTCGACGAGCCGCTGCCACTCCTTGGGCACGAGGTCACGCACCTCCGGCGCATTGTGCCGCAGGCCCCAGTTGGGGTACTCGCCCCAGACGAGGTAGCCGAGTTTGTCGGCCCAGTAGAGGAAGCGGGGCTCGAAAACCTTCTGGTGGAGGCGCGCGCCGTTGAAGCCGGCGGCCATCGAGCGTTCGATGTCCTTCTTCAACTCCGCGTCGGAAGGGGCGGTCCAGACGCCGTCGGGATAGAAACCCTGGTCGAGCACGGTACGTTGGAAGATGGCCTTGCCGCTGATGAGGATCGCGCGGTTCCGGATCGTGACGTCGCGCAGGCCGAAATAGCCCTGGACCGTATCCACGACCGTGCGGCCCTGCTTGAGCGTGAGCTTCAGGTCGTAGAGGAAGGGATCGCCGGGCAGCCAGGGGCGGCGCGGGGAGAGCTTCAGCGTGAGCGGTTCGCCCGCCTTGGCCGAGTCGTCGCCCGCCTCGCGCCCGTTGGCGAGCGCCACGGCTTCGACCTTGAGCCCGTCGACGGCGTCCGCGATGACCGGCTTGATCGTCACGCGGCCCTTGGCGGGATCGGGCACGAGCTCGAAGCGCTCGATATAGGAGGAGCCGACGCCCTCCAGCCACACGGTCTGCCAGATGCCTGTCGTGCGCGTGTAGACGCAGCCCTCGCTCTTGCCGTGGGACTGCTTGCCGGTGGGCTGCAGGCCGCTGCGCGTATCGTCGAAGACGTGGATGATCACCTGGTTATCGCCGGCTCGCAGGGCCTTGGTGATATCGCAGGCGAAGGGCGATGAGCCGCCCGTGTAGGTCGTCACGAGCTGCCCGTTGACCCAGATGCGCGTGCGGAAGTCCGACGCCTGCACGTGCAGGATCGTCCGCGGCGACTTCCATTCGGCCGGCCGGCGAAACGTGCGACGGTACCAGACGTTCTTGACCAGGGCGGTGCGGGACAGTCCCGAGAGCTTGGTCTCGCGCGCGAAGGGGACGTTGATGCGGTCGGGGTAGGGCTCGGCGGAGAGGTAGCGCGCATCCGCCGCCTCGTCATCGGTCTCCGCGAAATCCCAGGCCCCGTTAAGGTTCAGCCACTCCGCGCGCAGCAGGTCCGGGCGCGGGTGCTCGGGACGCGGCATGGGCTCGCCCGCGGACTGCGCGCGGGCGGTTCGGCCGAGCAGCAGGCTGGCGGTCAGGGTTGCGGTTAACAAGCTCACGGTTCTCAGCACGTTGGACATCCGGCACCTCCTGTCATGATGACACGCGGCGGAGCATGCCTGAACCTGTCAACGCGCGCAAGTCCTTAGGGCACCGCGGGTGCACGAACGCTCTTGGATGGCTCGAATAGCCCGTGAACCTGATGATGTGG